>CAZHLE010000013.1:0-38748 GCA_964533065.1 uncultured Woeseiaceae bacterium
TGATGGGTGGAATTGAACCACCGACCTGCGGGTTATGAATCCGCCGCTCTAACCATCTGAGCTACATCACCAATCCTCATTGCGGGAGCCGGTCCCGCGAGGGCCGCAAATTCTCCGGGTGGGGTGGGCCGGTGTCAAGAAATGTCGCCCGCATGGCGGCCACCTACGGCGGCCTCGGACAACTTTCGCCGGCATGACCGCCGCGCACGAACCGTCAGTATAATGCGCCGACGATGTTCCAGAATCCGGAGATTTCGCTCGACACCCTGCCCTCGGTGGATACCGTCCAATGGCAGGCGCTCGCCCCGGCCTACAAGCGGTTGCGGCAACTGCAGGCCTTGCTGGTGGTGATGGCCGCCGTGATTCCGGTGCTGTTCGTCACTTTCTTTTCCGGCCTCGAGCCGCTACACGCCGTTTTTATCTGGCTGCCCTGGGCCATCCTGGGCGCTGCCCTGCTGCTCTGGCCAACCCTGTCGCTGCCCAAACGCGGCTATGTCGTGCGCGACAAGGACATCCTGTTCCGGCACGGCGTTGTCTGGCGCTCAGTGACGGCCATTCCCTTCAACCGTATTCAGCATGTCGAGACCAGCAGTACGCCATTCGATCGAAAATTCGAACTTGCGACACTACAGCTGTTCACTGCGGGCGGCTCGAGCGGCGACCTCAAGATCGACGGGCTTGATATCCGCACGGCCGAGCAACTTCGCATCTTTGTATTAAAGAAAGCCGGGGCCAGTATTGAGCACGCCTGACAGCGGCACGTGGCAGCGTACCTCGCCCTATGCAATCCTGTTTTTTCTCGGCCGGATTCTGCGCCTGATCGCAAAAAACGCCTGGCAATCCTTCGCACCGCTGTTTGCCGTGCTGGTCGCGTACCAGGGCGACCTGGTCAGCAAAGTGATACTCGGTGCTTCTCTGTTGGTCATCGCCGTCGGCGCTGGCGCCGTACTGAGCTGGCTGTTTTTCGGTTACCAGGTTCGCGATGACTCGGTCCTGATCCGGTCAGGGGTACTTAAGAAGAAGCAACTCGACATCAAATTCGAGCGCATCCAGGGCGTCAACACAGAGCAGAATCCCGTCTATCGCTTTTTGAAGCTGGTAACTGTCACCTTCGATACGGCCGGTTCGTCGGCCAGCGAGGGCGAGCTGCCGGCCGTTACGCGCGAGTTCGCGACTGCACTGCGCAGGAAAATCAGCGCGGGTGACGGCGATCTTGCTCTGCAAGAGGGTCAGCCCGCCGCGGCACCCCGGTGGCGGCTGCAACTCGACTGGCGCGACATGATTCGCATTGGACTCGCCGACCGCCGCGCGCTGATCATTTTCGCCTTTATCGGGCCGCTCATGGAACAGATGGACGGCAAGTTCAAAAAATTCATCGAAAAGGCAGTGGAATCGACCGTATTTGACCTGAGTCAACTCGATTTCGTCTCGGGTGCCATGATCGCCGCAACGTTTTTTTTCTCCATCGTCGTGCTGCTCATCTTGCTGTCGATCGCCGCTGCATTTCTGCGTTATCACAATTTCGAACTATTCCTGGACGGTCGCACGCTGCGCTCGACCTGCGGTCTACTGACGCTCCACGAACACGCGATGGACCTGCAGAAAATCCAGACACTGCAATTGCGGCAGGGCATCGTGCAGACCTGGCTCGGGCGTTTCACGATGACCGCAAGGCAAACAATCAGCGGCAGCCAGCAACGCAGCAGCAAAACGTTTACGCTTCCCGTGGTCACGGCTGGCATGGCCGATCAGTTACGCAATCTAATAATGGCACCATCAGGTGGGCGCCTGACCCAGGATCCACGCAGCACGATGTTCCAGCCGGTATCGCGCTACTACCTGCGTTCGCGCATTCTCTATCTGGGCGCACTGCCCGCGTTGGCACTGGCAACGCTGTTTACCGCCATCGAAGGAATTGTCGGGCTCGCCGCATTGCTTTGGCTGCCACTGGTCGCGCTGGTTGCCTGGCGCAGCTGGCGACGAGCCGGCTACCTGCACGATGACGACGAGCTGGTGTGCCGCTCCGGCCTGCTCGGCTATCGCACGGTGGCGTTGCTGTTTCGCAAGATACAGCGGGTGACGGTCACCCAATCACGCTTCCAGCGCAGGAAGAATCTTGCCAGCCTGCGCCTGTACATGGCCTCAGGTAGCGTGCGCGTGCCGTATATCGCGCACGCGACCGCGCAGCAATTGCGCGACTATGTTCTTTATAAAGTGGAGGCCAGTCAGCAGGCTTGGCATTGAGGAGCCGGCATGGCGGCCTCCTGCATTCAGACATTGAAGCGAAAGTGCATGACATCGCCTTCCTGCACGATGTACTCCTTGCCTTCCAGCCGCAGCCGGCCCGCTTCCTTCGCGCCCTGCTCGCCCTTGCCGGCGACGAAGTCGTCGTAGGCGATCACTTCAGCGCGAATAAAGCCTTTCTGAAAATCAGTGTGAATCTCGCCGGCCGCCTCGGGCGCGGTCGCGCCCACTTTCGTGGTCCACGCGCGCACTTCCTTTTCGCCGGCTGTGAAATAGGTCTGTAATCCGAGCAGCGCGTAGCCACCGCGAATCACGCGATCGAGCCCCGGCTCCTCGAAACCCAGGTCGTTGAGAAATTCCGCCTTGTCCGCCTCATCGAGCACCGCGATCTCGGCCTCGATGGCCGCGCAAATCGCCACCACCGCGGAGCCCTCCTTCGCCGCATAAGCGCGCACCGCGTCGAGATGCGGGTTGTTTTCGAATCCGCTTTCGTCGACGTTCGCGACATACATCACCGGCTTCGCCGTCAGCAGGTGCAAATCGCGCAGGATTTTTTGCTCGTTTACGTCCAGCTCGATCGAGCGCACCGGCTTGCCCGCATCCAGCGGCGCCTTGATTTTCAACAGGGTGTCGCGCAGGAACAACGCATCTTTCTGCGCGGTCTTGGCGTTCTTCTCGGCCTTGTAGAGTTGTTTCTCCACCGCATCGAGGTCGGCCAGCGCGAGCTCGGTGTTAATTGTCTCGATGTCGTCCAGCGGATCGATCCTGCCGGCCACGTGAGTCACGTCATCATCCTCGAAGCAACGCACGACATGCGCAATCGCATGCGTCTCGCGAATATTGGCAAGGAACTTGTTGCCGAGCCCCTCGCCCTTGGATGCGCCCGCGACCAGCCCGGCGATGTCGACAAACTCCATCGCCGTCGGAATGATTTTCTGCGGCTTTACAATCGCAGCGATAGCGGCGAGGCGCGGATCGGGCACAGGCACGATGCCGACGTTAGGATCGATCGTGCAGAACGGATAGTTTTCGGCCGGAATCCCGGCCGCCGTCAACGCATTGAAAAGCGTTGACTTGCCGACGTTCGGAAGTCCGACGATGCCACACTTGATTGCCACTCTATGCTTCCCTGGTATGTAACTCTTTCATCGCCGCGTTCAGGCCGTCGCTGATCAGCAACGGCAGCACCGCAATCGCCTCGGCGATATTTTTTTCCACGGCCGCCTCAACGTCCGCCGCAGCACGCTGCAACACGTGCCCCGTAACAGCTTCCTTGTCGCCCGGATGCCCGACGCCAATGCGCAGGCGTATGAAGTCCGCACCGCAGTGCCGTATTACGTCGCGAATGCCGTTATGGCCACCGTGGCCGCCGCCCAGCTTGAAGCGCACGGTGCCTGGCGGCAAATCGATCTCATCGTGCGCAACCAGCAATTCCGCCACCGGCACGCGGTAGTAATCCAGCGCCGCCCGCACCGGGCCACCGCTGAGATTCATGTAGCTTTGCGGTTTGAGCAACCAGACCTCCTGACCATCGATACTGATTCGGCATACCTCGGCATCAAATTTTTTCTCGTGCCGAAATGCGCCTTTGTAGTTCCCGGCGAGTGCGTCGATGAACCAGAAGCCCGCGTTATGCAGGGTTTTCTCGTATTTGTCGTCGGGGTTGCCGAGACCGGCAATAATACGGAGCTGCGTCATTGGGCGATCATCTTAAACAAAAAGACCGCCTCAGGGCGGTCTTTTGCTGTTGCAACGCTGTGTGCTAAGCGTCTTTGTCCTTATCCTTGTCTTTATCGTCGGATACTACGGGAACCTCGGCAGCAGCGGCCGCGGTTTCTTCCTCGACCGCACCAGCCTTGATCACATGGATCGCGACAATCGGGTGATTGTGTTCCGGTCCCTGTGCCAGTTCCGGAATCGCCACACCCTCGGGCAGCTTGAGATCTGACAAGTGCAGCATCTGGTCGACGCCAAGATTTGCGATGTCAACTTCAAAATACTCGGGAAGATACTTCGGCAGGCAGACGACTTCGACGTCGGTACGCAAGTGCGATATAGACCCGCCGCCGATTTTCACGCCAACCGCGATGTCCTCGTTGAGGTAGTGAATTGGCACGTGCATGCGGATTTCCTGGTCCGCAACGATGCGTTGCAGGTCGATATGCGTAACCGCATTCCGGACCGGATGGCGTTGCACATCCTTGACGATGGCCGCCTGGGAAACGCCGCCTACCTTGATATTCAGAATGCTCGAATAGAACGATTCGCTCTGCATCTGATGCATCAGCTTGTTGTGATCGAACGCCAGCGTGCGGGGCTCTCGTCCACCGCCATACAGGATTGCGGGTACTTTTCCTTCTTGACGCAGGCGGCGGCTCGCACCTTTCCCTTTGTCCTCACGGAATTCCGCAACCAGATCAAACTTATCAGCCATGATTGACTCCACTATCTGATTGATTTTACTGGCTTTTTTCCAGCTATGATACACCCGGAGCTGCGACCGTCCCAGGCGGGGCGCGCATCTTACCCCGGGGTCAGGGCAAAAAAAAGGGGTCAGAGCCCTTTTCACAGTAAAGGGCTCTGACCCCTTTTTCCTAGTCGACGTAGAGCGACGACACCGACTCTTCATCGCTGATGCGCCGCATGGTCTCGGCCAGCAGCTCGGCAGTCGAGAGCTGGCGGATCTTGCTGCAGGCCATGGCCTCATCGTTCAGGGGGATCGTGTCGGTCACTACCAGCTCGTCGAGCTCCGAGGCGGTGACGCGCGATACAGCCGGTCCCGACAGGACCGCGTGGGTGATATAGGCCCGGACCGACGACGCACCGTTTTTCTTCAATGCGGCGGCGGCACTGCAAAGCGTACCGGCGGTATCGACCATGTCGTCCATCAGGACACAGTTCTTGCCTTCCACATCGCCAATAATGTTCATGACTTCTGACTGATTGGCCTTGGAGCGGCGCTTGTCGATGATTACCAGGTCTGCGTCGTCGAGGCGTTTCGCCAGTGCCCGGGCACGAACTACGCCGCCGACATCGGGCGAGACGACGACCATGTCATGAAACTTCTGTCTCCAGACATCACCGAGCAGCACCGGCGATGCATAGACGTTATCAACAACGATATCGAAAAAACCCTGAATCTGGTCCGCGTGCAGGTCGACCGTCAGCACCCGATCAACGCCCGCAGTGCCAATCAGCTTGGCGACCAGCTTGGCCGTGATCGGCACGCGTGCGGATCGTGGCCGGCGGTCCTGGCGTGCAAAGCCAAAATACGGGATGACGGCAGTAATACGTGCGGCGGATGCACGCCGCGCGGCATCCACCATGACCAGCAACTCCATCAGGTTTTCGGAGGTCGGCGGGCAAGTCGGCTGCACGATAAACGTCTCGCGACCGCGAATGTTTTCGAGGATTTCGACGTTTATTTCGCCATCGCTGAAGCGGCCAACATGGGCACGCGCGAGCGGAACGTGCAGGCAGCGCGCTATGTTGAGCGCGAGTTTCGGGTGCGCGTTACCCGAAAACACTGCCATCGTTGCCAGATCCACGAAGCCTCCCTGTATGCTTCTAAATGGCTGGGGCGGCAGGATTCGAACCTGCGGTACACGGGATCAAAACCCGATGCCTTACCACTTGGCCACGCCCCAGTAATTTCCCGCTTGCGTGCGGCGCAATTTAGTCAAAAAACAGCCATTTGTCGAACGCGATTCGCACCCGTGTTTCCGCGTTGCGCGCCGAAAGCAGGTTCGGCATGCTCTGGCCGCTGCTGACGCGGTAGCGGGCGATCTGCACGCTCCAGCCACTTTGTTCCAATTTGGCGAGCTGCTGCTCGGAATTGAGCTCGGTTTGCGCAGCGGTACCGGGGTCCGGCAGGCCAAGGGCCCAGAATCGCATGCTGGTCACCGGCAGGCTCCAGCCATAGCGATTACGGAGCTCCTGCTCGGCATCCTGCATCTCGGTGCGCAAACCATCCTTGTCCGTGAGTACCACGGTGCGACCATCACCTTCAATGCGCACCGTGCCAATACCGATCGGCCCACCAAGCGTCACCTCAAATGTGTTGCCCGTCTGGCGCCAGCGAATCTTGCCGTTAAAACCATCCTCGCCGGCACTCACGGCGATGCGCCCGGAAAATTCGAATTTTTCTGCTGTACTGAGCACGCTGTTCCGCGTCGCCCAGTCGCTCATCTCGGGCAGCTGTATCGCCTGACGTGTAGCGCAGCCGGCGAACAGCAATGCGCCACACAGCAGCGACAGGAATTGACTACGCTTACTCGCTTTGCGTGCTTTGCGGGGTGCCCGGGAAGCGACGTTCGCGGACGTCACGCAGCAGCGGATTCTGCGGGTTTTGCTGCTCGGATCGTTCCAATAGCGCGAGTGCGTCGTCATTGCGGTCCAATTCTGCCAGTACGTCAACCAGGTGTGCTGCAACTTCCGGGTCCGGAAACCGACTATAGGCGATTTGCAGCTGTTCCAGTGCCTCGGCGAACTTGCCTTGCTTGTACAGCAGCCACCCGAGGCTGTCGATAATCGCCGGGCTTTCAGGCTCCATCTTGATAGCTTTGCGAATCAGTTTTTCGGCTTCGTCGTATTCATCCGTACGGTCAACCAGCGTATAGCCGAGCGCATTCATCAACTGCGCGCTGTCGGGAAACTGGCGCAAGGCTATGCGATAGGCATTGATCGCATCCTGCAGGCGGTCCATGCGCAGCAGCAAGGCACCCTGGCCTAACGCGGTGTCTTCATCTTCGGGACGAAACTTGCGGGCCCGGTTGTAGAACTCCAGCGCTTCGTCATAGCGCTCCAGCGCGGTCAGCAATTGTGCCTTGGCCAGTACCATATCGACCGCATGCTCGGGATAGCGTTCACCGAACCTGTCCAGCTGATAGAGGGCATCTTCGGGCTCGTTTAACTGCATCGCCATCAACACAGCCGCACGCCGTTGAGCGGTCACGGCATTCTGGCCATCGCGGACCTGCCTGTAGAGTTGCGCCGCCTGCTCGAAATCATTACGTACGTCGGCGATGCGCGCCAGGTAGTACAGCGCGTCCATCGTGAATCGGCCGGTACTCAAGAGATCTTCGAAGTCCGTCTGTGCCGCATCCAGATTATTCTGTCGAAAATTGATGATCGCCATCAGGCGCAAGGCATCCGGGCGATCCGCATGCTCGAGCAGGATCTGGTTCACCTGGCTCATGGCGTCGTCCACCCGATCAGCCGACAAGTACATCAACGCCAGTTCGTGCCGGGCCTCCGGATCGGGGTCCGAACTCTCGCCGATAATCCGCTCCATGTAATCGATCGCCTCGTCCGTATCGCCCTGCAGCAGCAACGCGCGGCCGAACACCAGCTTCGGTTTCAGCCAGGTAGGTTCCAGTTCGGACGCGCGGGTGGATTTTTTCATCGCGTATTTCGCGTCGCCGGCCTGCAAAGCCATTACCGCGGCTGCATAGTTAGCCGGCGCAGAATCAGGATAGGGTTTGGCGAGCTCGCGCATTAGCCGGTCGGCGGCTTCAGGATCCTCATCCGACAGAATCGGCAACAGGGATAACAGTCGTTCGTTGTCTTTGCCATCTCCAGTGTCGATCAGTTTTTCGATCGTGCGCCGGGCTTCCCGGATATTGCCCTGCCGCAACTGCAGCTGCGCGTAGTAGACCTTGGCTGCTTCATTGGCCTCATCAAGCTCGAGCCAGCGCTGGACGCTGAGCAATGCCTGATCGTCGAAGCCGAGGCGCATGGCGATCTCGCTTGCGTTCCGCGCAACATCAACGTTATCGCTCAGTTCCGCGGCCTTGCGATATTCGGTCGCCGCCTTGAGATAGTCACCTGCCTGCAGCGCGTTTTCTCCCTCGATCATATGGCCGGCTGCGGCCAGCGCCGGGTCGGAGTTCGCCCAGACCTGGTCGGCGCCTGCAAGCAGGAGAACTGCCAGCATCAGCGAGGCAGGGATCAAGCGTTGGTGTTGATGCATTCGGGCCCTACGGGTCAATTTGGGTTACCACATTCGCGGTGCATTGATAACAGAGACAAGGAACTGAGCCATCAGTTCGCATACAATTATCCGCTATGCGTCTGCAAATTCTCGGGCTAAACCATACCACGGCACCTGTCGAAATTCGCGAACAAGTTGTTTTCGCGGGGGAAAACATAGGCCGGGCCCTCGTGCGCCTGAAAGAAAAAGCCGGCATTAACGAAGTCGTGTTGTTGTCGACCTGCAACCGCACCGAGTTTTACCTAATGGGCGGGGACGCGGAACGCAGCGCTTTGCAGTCGTGGTTGCACGCTGAGGGCAACCTCGACCCGGCTTACGCCGGCAACTTGTTCGCGCGGGAAAATGACGATGCCATTCGCCACATTTTCCGCGTTGCCTGCGGCCTCGAGTCGATGGTGCTGGGCGAGCCGCAGATTCTCGGCCAGCTGAAGGACGCGGTTCGCGACGCGGAGCGCGCCGGCACGCTGGGAAAACACCTGGGTGCATTGTTCCAGCACACTTTTTCGGTTGCCAAGAAAGTTCGCACCGAAACCGAGATCGGCGCAAACCCGGTGTCGGTAGCCTCGGCGGCCGTTAGTCTCGCCGAGCAGTTTTTTTCCGGTTTCACGCAGCACACAGCGTTGCTCGTCGGTGCCGGCGTCACGGTTGAACTGGTTGCCCGACATCTGACCGCCAGGGGGCTGGGGCGACTGTTCGTTGCCAACCGTGATCTGAACCGGGCGCGGCGCCTGGCGAACCAGTTTGGCGGCTACGCCGTGCCATTGTCGGAACTCCAGGGTACCTTGCCCGAGGCCGACATCCTGATTACCTCGACCGCCAGTCCCGATGTCCTGATAACACTGCCGCAAATGGAGGCAGCGATCAGCCTGCGGCGACGCAAGCCTGTTTTCGCCCTCGACATTGCGGTGCCGCGTGATATCGAAGCGGCGGTTGGTGAACTCCCGGACGTGTACCTCTACTCCATCGATGATCTCGACAAGGTGATCCTCGAAGGACGCGGGCATCGCGAAGCCGCGGCGATCGATGCCGGCCGCATACTCGAGGATGAAATCCGGCGTTACACCGACATGGAGCGCGCCAGGGAGGCCAACCCGATTATCACGGCGCTGCGGGAACACGGCCGGTCGATACGCGACGAAGTGACCGACCAGGCACAACGCCGCCTCGCCAAGGGAATGGATAGCAAGGAAGTGATTGAGTACGCAACCGCCGCAATGATGAAAAAGCTGTTGCACAATCCCAGTGTCCGGCTGCGCGATGCTGCCGAAAACTCGAATGCCGATATTATTGCCGCCGCTCGTATCCTGTTTGATCTGGGCGAGGACTCCGAGCAATGAAAGCGTCCATCCACCAGAAGCTCGACTCGCTGCGCGAACGGTTTGAAGAGCTGGAAGGACTGCTGGCGGAAGCCGACGTCATCGCCGATCAGGACCGGTACCGCACACTGTCGCAGGAATACTCGCGCCTCGCCCCGGTGATCAGGCTGTTTGCCAGCTATACGAAACTGCAGGAAAACATTGCAACCACCGAGGAAATGACCACCGATAGCGACGCCGAGATTCGCGCCATGGGTGCAGAAGAGCTGCAACAATTGACGGCCAGTCGCGAGCAGCTCGAGACAGACCTGCAAAAATCCCTGTTGCCTAAGGACCCGCACGACGACAGTAATGTGTTTCTTGAGGTACGTGCCGGAACGGGTGGCGATGAAGCCGCGATTTTTGCCGGCGACCTGTTTCGCATGTATTCGCGGTATGCCGAAAATCGCGGCTGGAGTATCGAAGTGCTGAGCGCTCGTGAGGGCGAACACGGCGGCTACAAGGAGGTCATTAGTCGCGTCAGCGGCGACGGTATCTATGCGAGCCTCAAATTCGAATCCGGTGCGCATCGCGTGCAGCGCGTACCCGCGACCGAATCGCAGGGCCGCATCCATACCTCGGCGTGCACGGTGGCCGTGTTGCCGGAACCGGACGAGATCGAAGCGATAGAAATCAATGCGGCCGATTTGCGGGTAGACACCTATCGCGCCTCGGGCGCCGGCGGTCAGCACGTCAACAAGACCGACTCGGCCATTCGCCTGACGCACCTGCCATCCGGGATCGTCGTGGAGTGCCAGGACGAACGTTCGCAACACAAGAATCGCGCCCGGGCGATGTCACTGTTGCAGGCGCGACTGCTGGACGCCAAGGTATCCGCGCAGGTCAATGAGCAAGCCGAGCAACGGCGCCTGCAGGTCGGCACGGGCGACCGCTCGGAGCGCATCCGGACCTATAACTACCCGCAAGGGCGGGTGACCGATCACCGTATAAATCTGACCCTATATAAGCTCGATGAGGTGCTGCAGGGCAATCTCGACCAGGTCATCGGACCGCTGACCAGCGAATACCAGGCCGACCAGCTCGCGAACCTCGCCGAGTAATCGGCGTTACATCTGCCGCCGCAGGTAATTCAACACGTCGGAACGTGTGATCAGGCCGATGAACTCCTCGCCATGAAGAATGGCAGCGTAGGGCTTGACACTCAGCATGGACACGAGATTGTTAATGCTCGTGCTGGTGTCGAGCTTGATGAACGCCGACTCCATCGCATCCGCTACCGGTGAATTCATCAACTCCGGCTTGCCAAATACGTGCTGGATGATCGTATCCTCGGTGACGATACCGACCAGCCTGCCCTCGGCCATGACGGGGAGCTGCGAAAACCCGGCATTGCGCAGCCGATTGTGCGCGGTGGTGAGGACGTCACTCGGCCCGACGGTAATGGTTGCACGTTCGCCGTGCGGCCGGCCGACAAGATCACGCAAGTCGCCGAATTGCTCGCGCCGGATAAAACCCTGATCTTCCATCCAGAAATCGTTGTAGAGTTTCGACAGGTATTTGTTGCCGGTATCACAAGCGAAGCTGACGACACGTTTCGGTGTGGTCTGCTCGCGGCAGTACTGCAATGCCGCGGCCAGCAGGGTGCCTGTTGAGGGCCCGGCCAGCAGACCTTCCTGCAGCAACAGCTCGCGCGCAGCCGCGAACGACTCGGCGTCGCTGATCGAGTAAGCCTTGGTGACGCGCGAAAAATCGGCAATCTCGGGAATAAAGTCCTCGCCAATGCCCTCGACCAGCCAGCTGCTGCTCTTGTTGCTCAGGTGACCGGTATTAATGTATTCCGCCAGGATCGAGCCCACCGGGTCGGCCAGGATCACCTCGACCTCCGGCGCATGTGCGTTAAGGTATTTGCAGACGCCGCTTACCGTTCCGCTTGAGCCAACACCCAGTACGATGGCATCAAGCCGCCCCTGCATCTGTTCGAGAATTTCCGGCGTGGTGCTGCGCTCGTGCGCCAGCGGGTTGTCCGGGTTACCAAACTGATTGATGAAGTAGCCGCCCTGCTCCACCGCGATGCTCCGACCAAGATCCTGGTAATACTCGGGATGACCTTTGGCGACATCGGATCGCGTCAGCACGACTTGCGCACCCATCGCCCGCAGGTTGAATATTTTCTCCTGGCTCATCTTGTCCGGCAGCACCAGCAACATGCGATAGCCCTTTTGCGCCGCGACCAGCGCGAGCCCGAGACCGGTATTACCGGCCGTCGCTTCGACCAGCAGGTCGCCGGGCTTGATGTCGCCGCGGCGTTCCGCTTCCTCGATCATTGAAATGCCGATACGGTCCTTTATGGAGCCGCCAGGATTCATGAGTTCGAGCTTCAGAAACAACCGACACGGGCCGGTATCGATGCGCTGCACTTCGAGCATCGGTGTCTGCCCGACCATTTCGAGAATATTGGAATAGACTTGCATGCGCGTATAGTTCCGACAGATGACGATGCCGTCAACCACAAAAACCAGCAGCATTGCGGCAACCATAGCCGACGCCAGTGAGCGGCTGCACGCAGTCAGCGATTCCGCAAGACTCGAAGCAGAAATCCTGGTCGCGCGCGCCATTGACATGCCGCGCAGCTACCTGTTCGCACATCCCGAGGAACACATGGATGAATTCGCGATCGCGAGGCTCGAGTCGACCATAGAGCGGCGCCTGTCGGGATTGCCGATGGCATACATCACTGGCGTTCGGGAATTCTGGTCGCTCGAATTGCAGGTCTCGCCAGCGACCCTGGTGCCGCGGCCCGAAACCGAACTGCTGGTGGAGTTGGCGCTAAGGGAAATCCCGCGCCACGCTGACTGGCGAATCCTCGACCTCGGCACTGGCAGCGGCACCATCGCGGTTGCGATCGCGCATGAACGACCGGGTTGCCGGGTAACGGCGGTGGATTGCAGCGCCGAGGCGCTGGCGATCGCGAAACTCAACGTGCGTGGCCTTGATCTGGCCAACGTCGAGTGCCTGCTCGGTGACTGGACCGCACCGGTCGCCGATGCAAAGTTCGAACTGATACTGTCGAATCCGCCCTACATCGCTGCAGGCGACGCCGCGCTTCTGGCCCTCGCTGCCGAACCCGACCTGGCACTCGTTTCCGGCGACGACGGCCTGGAAGCCATTCGCAGCTTGTCCCGCGACTGCCGCCGGGTGTTGCTCGCGGGTGGCTTGCTGATCCTCGAACATGGCAGCGCGCAGCGAGAAGCCGTGGCCGAGATACTCGAATCCGACGGCTGGCGTGACATCAGCCATCATGACGATTACGCTGGGCAGCCCCGAGCGACCACAGCCAGGCTTTAAGCGAGTAAAAATGATCACGATCAAGACCAATCATGGCGATATTTCTGTCGAACTGTTTGATGAAACCGCGCCAATTTCCGCCGAAAATTTCCGTCAATACGTGCGCGATGCGCACTACGACAACACGATCTTCCATCGTGTCATCCCGAATTTCATGATTCAGGGTGGCGGCATGGACGAAAGCATGAACAGCAAGGCCACGCGCGCGCCGATCAAGAACGAAGCCGCCAACGGTGAGAAAAATCTGCGCGGCACGCTCGCCATGGCCCGCACTGGCGCGGTCGACAGTGCCACCTCGCAGTTCTTCATCAACCTGCGCGATAACGATTTTCTCAATCACGGGGATCGTGATTTTGGCTACGCCGTTTTCGGCCGCGTCACCGAAGGCATGAATGTCGTCGACGCCATTGCCGGCGTCGCAACCGGCTCAGTGCGAGGTCACCAGGATGTGCCGCTCGATGCCGTGACCATTACGAAAGTCAGCATCGACGAAAAGTGACGCTGCCCGCAGCGCAATCGACTTGCCGCCCTTTGATGCTGCGCCTGCTGCGGCTCGCGGCGGTCGTGACCGCTGTATTTTCCCTGATCACGCTGCTGGATGAGTGGCATCGGCTGCTCGAATTGTTTTCCACTTCCGGGTGCAATACCTCGCAACGGCTCTGTTGCTTGCCATAGCATTGGCTCTGTTTCGCGATCGCAGACTGGCCATTGCGCTGTCGCCGCCCAGTGTTTTCGCCAGTGCCAGGTTGAACAGCGCAGCCGGATAACGCGGTCGCGCCCGCAGCGCGAGCTCGGCGGCTGTCTGCATGGCTGCAAAATCCTCTTCCTCGTAGGCTGCAATGAGTTCGGCGCGTGCGCTCGAGTAATCATCCCCGATCGCCGGGCTGGCAGAGCCGCTGCCGAGCAGCAGCAAAATGGTTGTCAGGCAGTAGTTCCGAGAATATTGCATTGAAGTTGACGGCGAGCTGCAAAAAGCAGCAAATAGACTGGTATTGCGAGCATACATATCCGTTAGAAAGATAGGAACAAACCATGGAAAACGGGCAGAAAAAATCGCGGCTCAAGCCGTGGCAGGAAGTACGCGACTTGCTGCAGGCTCGTGCCCCGGCGGAGCAAATCGAGGCTGTCCTGCAGAAACTGGATCCGGCGGAACTGTTACATACCGTGTTCTCACTGAGTCCCGACGATCAACGTGCACTGTTATCGATTCTGCCGGCTTCGCTGTCCACATCCCTGATCGAAGACCTCCCGGATGCACACGTTGCTGATCTGATCGAGGACATGACACCGGAAGCGGCGGCCGACATCGTCGAGACTCTGTCCAGTGACCATCGGGCGGACGTCCTCGGCGAACTCGACGATGAGGACGCCGCAGCGATTATTGCCGAACTCGGTGACGAGCATGCGAGCGAGGCGCGTGAGCTGATCGCGTACAAACCGGACCAGGCGGGTGGCCTGATGATGACCGAATTCGCCGCCTACCCGATGGCCAGCACGGTGCGCTCCGTGGTCGAAGACCTGACCAGTGGCGAACGCGAGTATTCGCTGCTGACCGTGCATTACATCTATGTCGTCGTAAAAAGACGCAAACTCAAGGGCGTTATTCGGATCCGCGACCTGGTGTTTGCCGATCCGGATAAGAAGATAGGCGAATTGGCCCGGCCGGCGCTGACCGTAGCACCCGATGCCACACTCGATGACCTGGAGTATTTCTTCGATGAACACGACATCGCGGCTGTACCTGTTGTCGACGCACGAAACTTGCTACTTGGCATCGTTCGTCGCCGGTCCTTGCTCGAGGCACTCGCAGAAAGGGCCGAATCCGATCACCTGAAGGCGGCGGGTATTATTGGTGGCGATGAGCTACGCAGTATGCCGATTCTGATGCGCTCGAGGCGCCGACTATCATGGCTGGTTGTCAACATCGGCTTGAATATCATGGCGGCAAGCGTCATTGCCGCGTACGAGGACACGCTGACCGCGGTCATTACGCTCGCAGTATTTTTGCCCATCGTCTCGGATATGAGTGGCTGCTCCGGCTTTCAAGCGGTGGCCGTCAGCATGCGCGAACTGACGCTCGGCGCCGCAACGCCGAAGGACATATTTCGGGTCTTACGCAAAGAGGCGGCTCTTGGCGTGATCAATGGCGTCACCCTTGGAATGCTATTGGGTCTGGTTGCATGGGCCTGGAAAGGCAATCCCACCTTAGGCTTGGTCGTTGGCGGAGCACTGGCGGCCAATACCATTATCGCTGCAAGCATCGGAGGATCCGTGCCGCTGATATTGCGCAAGTACAAGTTTGACCCGGCCGTCGCATCGGGACCGGTGCTCACCACGATTACCGATATTTGCGGATTCTTTTTGCTCTTGAGCCTCGCGAGCCTGGTATTGCCAGCGCTGACCTTGCAATGAATGAACAGCGCAGGCAACTGCTCACGCTCGGCTGGCGAGAATGGGTTCAGTTGCCGGAACTCGGATTACGCAACATCAAGGCGAAGGTCGATACCGGTGCACGAAGTTCGGCATTGCACGCATTCGAGGTGGAGCCGTTCGACGATGACGGTGTAAGTAGCGTACGATTCAAGATCCATCCGAACCAGCGCGACAATGATACTGTCGTAGTTTGTACGGCTGTTCTGATCGACGAACGAATGGTCCGGGATTCCGGTGGCCACAGCGAGAAACGATGGGTCATCGAAACGCCGATACGGATAGGCAAGCAGGCCTGGTCCGTCGAATGCACGCTCACGTCCAGGGATGACATGCTTTTTCGGATGCTTTTGGGCCGTAGCGCAATAAAGAATCGCGCCGTGGTTGACCCGTCCCGCTCGTACCTGGCCGGCAAACGGCTGAAGACAAGAAATGCCTGAAGCCTTTGTAAGAAATTCCCCCATAACCATCGGCGATACGACAGTCGGTCCCGGCAAACGCGCCGCAATCAGCTTGCCTATTGCGGACCTGTACACCGGCAACTCCGTGTCAATGCCCGTAAAGGTGTTTTGCGGACGCCGCGCCGGACCGGTTTTGTTTGTCTCGGCTGCCATACACGGAGATGAATTAAACGGTGTCGAAATAATCCGCAGATTGCTGAAGCGCAAGATTCTGAAAGGCCTTCAGGGCACCCTGATCGCCGTTCCGGTTGTCAATGTACACGGATTCCTGGACCAGTCCCGATACCTTCCCGACCGGCGCGACCTGAATCGTTCGTTCCCCGGCAGTGCCAAAGGCTCGATCGCCGCACGCCTTGCAAATACCTTTATCAAACAGATCGTCTCGCAAGCCGATTGCGGCATCGATCTGCACACCGGTGCAATCAATCGCTTCAATCTGCCACAGATACGCGCCAACATAGATGACCAGAAGACGCTCGCCCTGGCGAAAGCATTCGGCGCGCCGGTCATTCTGAACTCGGATATTCGCGATGGATCCCTGCGCGCCTGTGCCGCCGAACGCGGTTTTCCAATGTTGATTTACGAGGCCGGTGAAGCATTGCGATTTGACGATCTGAGTATCCGCGCCGGAATCAGTGGCATTCTGAAAGTCATGCGCTTTCTCGGCATGCTGCCAGAAGTCAAGCCCAGGACCGTAATTACTCCGGTAATTGCCGACTCGACCAGTTGGGTACGAGCACCGGTCAGCGGCATTGTCAGTCAGCGCGCACAACTTGGGGCGCGCGTTGTCGAGGGCCAGCGCATTGCGCTCGTGGGCGATCCACAGGGCGATTACGAGGAGCCAGTGATTGCGCCGTTTGACGGAATTGTTATCGGTCGCAGCAACCTGCCGTTGGCCCACGAGGGTGATGCGTTATTCAATATCGCTACATTCAAGAGCGTGTCACAAATTGAAGACCGGCTGGAAGCATTTACAGCAACACATGCGCGCTGAAGGAGGATTGACTTGAAAATTGGAATTCTGTCGACCAACAGGAATCTCTACTCGACCAAGCGGCTCGTCGAAGCAGGCGAACAACGCGGCCATGACATGCTGGTGATTAACCACAAGCGCTGCTACATGAACATTGTCAGCAGTAGTCCGAGCGTGCACTACAACGGCCACGCGATCTGGGGTGTGAATGCCATTATTCCGCGCATCGGCGCGTCAGTTTCATTCTACGGCGCTGCCGTGGTGCGGCAATTCGAGGTTATGGGTGTCTATTCTGTTAACGAATCCGTTGCGATTACGCGCTCGCGTGACAAATTGCGTGCGTCGCAATTGCTGTCGCGCAAGGGAATCGGACTGCCCAGGACCGGTTTCGCCAATTCACCCGGCGATACCGACGACCTGCTCAACCTGGTCGGCGGTGCCCCCGTCGTCATCAAACTGCTTGAGGGCACGCAGGGAGTCGGTGTGGTACTCGCCGAAACCAAGCAAGCGGCTGAAAGCGTAATTGAGGCGTTTCGCGGACTGAAAGCAAACTTCATGGTGCAGGAATTCATCAAAGAAGCTGGCGGCGCTGACATTCGCTGCTTCGTAGTCGGCGACAAGGTAGTCGCATCAATGATTCGTCAGAGCAAGGAAGGCGAGTTTCGATCCAACCTGCATCGTGGCGGATCGGCCAAAGTCGTCAAGATTTCCAAGGAGGAACGCAGCACAGCGATACGCTCGGCGCAGGCCATGGGCCTTAACATTGCGGGTGTGGACTTATTGCGATCCTCGCGTGGGCCCGTTGTGATGGAGGTGAATTCGAGCCCCGGACTCGAGGGAATCGAAACCGCGACTCAGATCGATGTTGCCAGCATCATCATCGAGTTCATCGAGAAAAATGCTCGCCATGGTCGTACAAAAACACGTGGCAGCGGTTAAGCAAAAGGGGCGCTGGATCAGCGCCCCTTTTTTCGATCAGTGATCCAGTCCCACTCCGGAATACTTGTCGAATTCATCGTCATCGTAGTCGTTGAAGTCGTCGTCATCGTAGTCGAAGTCGTCGAAATCATCGTCAGGGTCGACAGCATGGCGAGCGACGTTTTTCCTGTGTCCCGCACGACGCTCGGCTCGCTTCTGTGCACGCATTGCCTTGCCTACCGCGGCGTTGTCGGCGAAGTCGAAATCATCCATGTCATCAAAGTCCTCAAGTAACGGACGCATTTTAGTGTCTCCTCTATTGCAGGGTCGTGACGGAAAACCCCGGGCGCGCCGATCCAGGCGTGCTCAAGGTCGTGGAATTAGTGGGACACAGTGTGGCGTCACCGGTGTCATTTGCGGCGTGAATGCCCTGCTGTTTAACAGCGTTTTCCATGCGCGGAATTCATCAAAAAAAGGGCGGCTCTTTTGCGGAGTATCTGCTATTTTAGTTTTGTGTCAAGTAATTTCATATCAAAGCATGACGCCGTAGACGCAATCTTGCAGCAATGGTCTGCAGAGCGGCCGGAGCTCGATACGGCGCCGCTTGGGGTGGTTATTCGGGTCATGGCGCTGTATCGCGCGTTTTACCGCGACGCCAACAAAGCGCTGCAGCCGCTTGCGCTGGAGCTATGGGAATATGACGTATTGTCGGCCCTGCGCCGGCAGGGCCGGCCATTTGCGCTGGCGGCCACCCGGCTGGCCCGGGCAACCGACCTCAGTGGCGGCGCCATGACTAACCGGATCAATCGGCTCGAGGAGCGCGGGCTGGTGCGCCGGCGGGCAGACAAGGAAGATCGCCGCGGCGTCATCGTGATCCTGAGCGCCAAAGGCCGACGCATGATCGATGAAGCCATTCGGTTTCGGCTTGATGCCGCACGCGAAAGTCTGCGCGACCTGACGGCTGCCGAGCAGGAGGAGTTAGCCGGACTGTTGCGAAGGATAATGCGACTGGCCTAAAGCCACTTGCGCCATTTGAAAAAAAACACCAGACCGAACCCGAGCGCGATCATCACGATCGTGGCGACTTCAAAGCCGTGGGAACTCGCCGCGCCCGGCAGGCCCGCGACGTTCATGCCGAGCAAACCGGTTACAAACGTGAGTGGCAAAAAAATCGCAGCTACCACCGACAACAGATACATGCGCGTATTCTGCTCCTGCGCTACACGGTTGCTTAGCTCTTCTTGCGCGACCAACGCATTTTCACGAGCCAGGTCCAGGTCTTCAATGTTGCGCGATACATGATCGCCCTCATCGCGAATCGCGAGCAGTTCGCGATCCGTCAGTATGTTCGTGGTCGACCTCGCCAGGCGATCCAGTGCCTCTCGTTGCGGCGCGAGGTGCCGTCGGATGGCCGCCGCCTGTCGCCTGGCAATACTCAGTTGCGTACGGACCTCGGCGATATCACCGGCACCGATTTGCTCATCCAGGTTCTCAATTAATTCCTCGATATTCTCGACTGCGGCTTCAATCCGTGCCGCGAGGAATCTCGTCAGGCCTGCGACAAAATCGCCGACCGACTTTGGTCCCGTGCCAGCGAGTAACGCCTGCCGAAGGTCCCCTACGGACAACAGCTTGCGTCTGTGTGAAGTCAAAATTCTTCTCTGTTGAAGCACCATCCGCACCGCAACCATGTCGTCCGGCTCAGCGCCTGGATTCATATTGATGCCGCGTATGATGAGTGCAAGACTGTCCGACGCAGCGACGGAGCGGGGCCGTGTTTCGCCGGCCAGCAATATTCCCAGCATGTCTGGCTCAAGCCCGGCATGTTCCGTCAGCCATGTTCGTCCCTGCTTGTGTCCCTGGTCACAGTCAACCCACAGGATGCCGTCTGCTGCCGTCCAGTTATTCACTTCGTCTTTACTGAGTTCCCGCGCGCCGCCTTTGCCGTCAAGCAACAATGCGAACTCAAAACTGCGCACGCCCGATGTCATTTGAGCACCTGCATCTGAATCGGCGCGACGCTGTTCAGGTGAACGTCGAGCTGTGGGAAAGCAATGACGATGCCGTTCTCCCGGAATAATTCGTCGAGTCGAAATCGAATGTTGCTGCGGATTTGCCGAAGCTCCCGTTCACCACCTACGTTGCACCAGAAATACGTGTCGAAAACGATCGCGCTGTCGCCGAAATCATCGCAGACCACTATCGGCGACGGGTCCGGCAACACGTCCAGCTGCTCCCGGACCGCCTGTTCGATGAGCTCCGCCACGCGCCGCAGCGGCGAACCGTAGGCCACACCCACTTTCAGGGAAGTGCGAATCCGGTCGTCGATCAGCGTCCAGTTGACTACCGTGCGCTCCAGCATCTGGCTGTTCGGAATCAACAGATGTACGCCGTCAACACGCCGTATGCGGGTCGAGCGGTTACCGATATTTTCTATGACGCCCTGGTAGTTGTCGATTTCGACGAAATCATTCACTCGCACGGGCCGCTCCACGAGAAGAATCCAGCCACTGATAAAGTTGTTGATAATATTTTGTGCGCCGAACCCGACGCCAATCGCAACCGCGCCCGAGATGAACGCGAACGCGCCGAGCGGCACATGCAACAGGCTCAGCGCGGTCATTATGACAACGGCAAGCAGGCCGTAGTACACAAAGCGTTGCATCAGCAACGCGGCATCCGGCCGAATTTCCGTCTGCGCCAGGCGGCGTCGAATCAGCCGCTCGATGAGTTTGCTCAGGACATATCCACCGAGCAATACCAACGCGACGAGAAATAACTGGCTGACCCGGACGGCAACGCCGTCACCAAAAGTGAACACCGGCATGCCCCAGATAGTCTTAAGTGTTTCCATATTCGCAAACTGTCACAATCCCGGTCATTGCGATCACTCTACACTCAGCCCGAATGAAGTCACAGCCTTACGTATTTATGCCGCCCTCGATCTTCATACGGGTCGGTACCGCGTTCGCTTTTGGCATACTGGCCGCAACTGCACCGCGCGCGGAGGTGGAAATAAAGGGCCTCGACGAGGCGCTTGCCGCCAATGTGCGGTCGCTAATGCCGATGACCGCCAGCAGCTGCGACTCGGCCCAATGGCGTATTGAACGCCTGTTTCGTGATGCGGACCGGAAAATTGGCGAGGCGTTGCAGGCGCTCGGCTACTACGAGCCAACGATTGTAAAAACGCTGAGCTGGAGCGAGAAATGCTGGTTCGCCAGCTTTGACATCGAAGCCGGCGCGCCCGTCTTGATTCGGTCCAGTAAGATCGAAGTGCTTGGCCCCGGCGCTGCGGACCCGGAACTGCTGCCCAAGATCACGCAGCCGCCACCAGCGGTTGGTACCGTGCTGAATCACGGTGCCTACGACGACTACAAATCGGGCTTGCTGCAAAAGGCAATCAATGTCGGCTACTTTGACGCCGAATATGTACGCAGCCGGGTCACCGTCGATCGTAATGCGCGAGCGGCCGACATCGAATTGCAGCTGCAAAGCGGCAGCAAGTATGTGTTTGGTGCGGTGTCATTCACCGAAGGCATCCTTAATAAGCGGCTGCTGCAGGGTTACACAAGAATCCGAGCAGGGGAACCTTACGCCGCGCGGCCGATCAGCGAACTCTACGAAGCGCTGAATGGCAGCGGCTATTTTGGGACCGTGTCCATTTCCACCGAACCCCTGGACGCGACCGCGAAAGTGGTGCCGGTCAATGTCGAGCTGACGCCGGTTAAACGCCGGCTTTACACGATGGGCGGCGGCTTTACGACCGATACCGGCCTGCAGGGACGCCTGGGCTATACCGATAGGCGTATCAATGACAAGGGCCACCAGATGGAGAACAAACTGTTTGTCTCGGAGGTTCAGTCGCAGTTGAACGCCACCTATCGTTGGCCAAGATCCGATCCGCGGCACGAATGGTTCAGCATCATTGCCGGCGCGCAACACGAAGATACGCAGACCAGCACCAGCGACACGTTCAAGCTCGGTATGCTGCGCTCCAGGTATCTCGGCAATGCCTGGCTGGAGACCCGCTACGTAAATTACGAGTATGACAATTTCGAGGTCGCCGACCAGAAAACGACCAGCCACCTGATGATCCTTGGTGATAACTGGGAAAAGGAAAAGGGACGCACGCTGGGCCGCTCACTGAGTGGCTACCGCGTCAATTTCGACGTGCGTGGTGCAAGTGATGCTCTTGGGTCCGATACCAGCTTTCTGCAATTGCAGGCTAAAGCACGCTGGATCCGCGGCCTCGGCCAGAAAACCAGGATTCTGACCCGCGCAACGGGCGCTACAACCCTCAAGGACGAACTCACTGATTTACCTCCATCGGTCCGCTACTTCGCTGGTGGCGACCGCAGCATACGGGGTTACGACTACGAGTCTTTGGGTCCGGTGGACAGTAACGGCGAAGTCACTGGCGGCAGCAACCTGGTCGAGGCGAGTTTTGAGTTCGATTACCTGTTCCGTAAAAAGTGGGCGCTTGCTCTGTTTGCGGACACCGGCAGCGCGTTCAATAATACGGACATCGAATTGAGTACCGGCGTGGGAATCGGATTGCGCTGGTATTCGCCGGTCGGCCCGATCCGCGTGGATATCGCTCACCCGCTCGACGATCCCGACCGGGATTACCGAGTGCACATCAGCCTCGGACCGGATTTCTGATGCGGCTGCTGTGGAAATGGGGCCTGCGAAGTGTCGCGGCGATCGTTGCGCTGCTGGTATTGCTGTCGATCGCCGTTGTGATGGTCTTGAACACGGAGAGCGGTACGCGCTGGGCACTGCAACAAATCGATGCGGCTCTCACCGCTGATCTCAGCGTTACCGATATGACCGGGACATTCTGGCGGGGGCTGGAGTTTTCGTCTTTACAGGTCCATGGCCAGAATCGAGACATCGAGGCTCGCACTGTGGTGATCCGCATCGACTGGAGCGGTATCGTTACCGGCCGATTCTCGCTGCGCGAATTACGGGCTGGGACGCTGCAGGTCCGGAGCCGTAACAAGCCAGCGCCTGATCAGGCCGGGCTCACGCTCTCGATGACACCGCTACCCATCGCTATTGCCGTCGAAATCGGCGAGATTGGCGAGCTCACTTTCGAGAATGGCGGCGAGCCGAGACGGTTTGAAAATATTTCGATTAGTGACGCAAGGATTCGTGCTAACAGCATTCGCGCCCGAGCGATTGCAATTTCCGCATCCGGTATCGATATCGCCGCACAGGAAATCCGGATAACGCTGGCTGGCGACGTACCTGTGTCCGCGCAGGTTTCCTGGGCGCTGGCGGATGGGGCCTGGTCGGGACAGGGTCGACTGCAAGGCTCACTCGCCCGGCTCGACTTCGAACAGACCGTGGCCGGGGCGTATCCTTTCCGCGCACAAGGTGCGGTTCAAATATTGCGCCAGACCGAGCCCGTCATTGAGGCCGCGGTCAATTGGGAGAACTGGAATTTTTCGAACTACAGCCTGCCGCTCGGTACCGCACAAATAAGCGGTACGGTCAACCGCTACGACGTCGACTACGCGGCCACGGCAATGACGCCCGATGTCGGCGAACTACAGATTTCAGGGTCGGGCAGCGGTGACCTCAAGCAGCTCGATGAATTCACAGCGCAGGTTCACTCCGACATTGCCGCAGCAGAGCTTGCCGGCAGCGTGACCTGGTTGCCGGGTTTTGTTGCCCAGGCGGAATTTGAGTTGAGCGGGCTGCCCGATGGCGCTCCGATTGCGGGACAGGGCAGGATTGACCTGGCACCAGAGCTCATCCGCTGCACATTCTGTGTACTGGCAGTAGGGAAAAACCAGCTGCGCTTCGATGGCCAGGTGATGGCCGGCGAGTTGCGCTGGTCCGTGTCCATCGATGCACCGGAGTTGCGGGCATTACGGCCCGACATCGCCGGCTTGCTGCACGGCGAAGCACGCCTGCGCGGTTCACTTGAGGAGCCGCACGTTTCCGGCGAGCTGCGTGCCGAGCAGCTGGTGTATGGCGAATGGCGTACACAAAGCGTCACGATCGAGATCCGGGACTCGACTCTTGATGCGGCGCACATCCGTGCCCGGGCCGCAGAGTTGCACAGAGGAGACATCGACTACGGAACTTTCGATATCGAGGGCCGGGGCGCGCCGGCCGATGCACGGCTGGAGATCGACTGGCAAATCCGCGGCCTGAGTCTCGATGCCGCCGCTGTTGTAAAGCGGGATGGCTCAAAGCTGGCCGGCCGTGTCGAGCACGCGACCGTCAACCAGCCCGCCACGGGCGATTGGAATTTGCAGGATGCGTTCGCCTTTCATCTCAGCGACGCTGCACTGTCGATAGCGCCACACGCATGGACGGGCGAAAGCGGTCAGCTGCAACTCGCCCGCCTCGAGGTCTCGGACAAAGAGATCACGCTGGTCGCGGATATTGAACGAGTACCGCTCAGTCTGGCAGAAAACTGGTTGCCCACGGACTACCAATTGCTCGGTAATGCTTCTGCGAATATCGATGTCGCGCGGCGTGCCGGCACCTGGACCGGTGCACTTCAGTGGCAGCAACTCGACACGGTGCTGCGCGTGGTCGAAGGGCCCGACCAGATCACGGATGTGCGTGTGCCCCGCGCCGAATTGCGGGCGAACTTTCTCGACGGCGGCGTTGTTGCGCACGCATCGCTATCGATTGAGCCGGGCGTCACCACTGAACTCGATCTGCAACTGTCCACATTGGACGCGAATGCAGACATGCGGGCCGAGCTGCGGCTGGGTGGCGACGACTGGGGCTGGATTACGGCCGTCATCCCGGATATTGACGGCCTGCAAGGCTCGATTGCCGCATCGCTCAGGGCGGATGGTCCGCTGCTGGCGCCGAAACTCAGCGGTGACATGGTGTGGCGCGACGGTCGCCTGATGCTGCCTGCGCTGAACGTGCCGCTGGAAAACATCGAGCTTGTCGTATCCGGTGCCCCGCAGGGAACAGCATCCGTCGCGGGTTCGGCGAAGGCCGGCGACGGCAGGCTGGCCGTGACCGGGCAAATCGAACGACTGATGCAGGCCAGCCGGTCGCTCACTCTGAGGTTGACCGGCACGTCCGCCGAGATGATCAGCTGGCCCGAGTACCAGGTATGGGGTTCGCCGGACCTGACCATCGTCGGCAATGCACAGGGCTGGCAACTCAGTGGCGACCTGGCGGTGCCGCGCGCCGAGATCGAAATCCGCGAAATTCCTGTCGAGGCGACCACCGTGTCGACCGACGTCGTGGTACTCGGCGAAGAAGAGATTCGTATCGAGCCGACGCGGATTGCCGGCGAAGTCCGCCTCAGGCTTGGCCAAGAGGTTCGAATCAAGGCTTTGGGCCTCGACACCGGCCTGTCGGGCGAGTTACTGGTGCGTTTACGCCAGGACCGGGCGATGAGCGCCGACGGCCGCATCTCGCTCGACAAAGGCAGTTTCGCAGCGCAAGGCCAGAAGCTCACGATCCAGAACGGCGAGCTGACCTTTACCGGCCCGCTGGATAATCCCATCGTGAATGTGCGTGCCGTGCGCGTCATTGATACCTTCGACGGCACTGTCACCGCCGGCATTCATCTACACGGGCGCGCGCAGGATCTGACCACCACCGTTTTTTCGGAACCGGCGATGAATGAAGTCGACGCCCTGTCCTACCTCGTCATCGGCCGGCCGCTCAGTCAGGCGACCGAGGCCGAGGGCGGTGAACTGTCCGGTGCCGCCGTGTCGCTTGGTCTGCGACAGGCAACGCGGCTGACCGAGCAAATCGGCCAGTCGATCGGGCTCGATCAACTTTCCCTGAGCGGCGACGGCGGTGATACAACGATGTTGATCGCCGGCAAAAAAATAAATTCGCGCCTGTACGCTCGTTATGCCTATGGAATTTTCAGCAGACTCGGCACGTTGCTGCTGCGTTACAAACTGTCGGATCGGGTAACGCTGGAGGCCGGCGCCGGCGAAGCCCAGTCGATCGATATCCTGTACTCGATCGAGAAACACTAGCCCTGGATCAGGCGACTTCCGCTGCATCCGGATCGAAACCAAGATTGGGCATCAGCCAGCGTTCGGCTTCGGTTCGGCTCATGTTCTTGCGCTGCGCATACGAATCCAGTTGGTCGCGATCGATTTTGCCTACTGCGAAGTAGCGTGACTCCGGATGCGAGAAATAAAACCCGCTGACGGCGGCCGTTGGAAACATGGCGAACGATTCCGTGAGTTGCAGGCCAATGTTTGCCTCGACATCAAGCAATTCCCAGAGCTTGGCTTTCTCTGTGTGATCAGGGCAGGCCGGGTAACCCGGCGCCGGGCGAATGCCAAGGTAGGCCTCACGAATCAGCTCGTCGCCCGACAAACTCTCTTTTGGCGCATAGCCCCAGTATTCGCGCCGTACACGCTCGTGCAGATACTCGGCGGCCGCCTCGGCTAGTCGGTCTGCCAGTGCCTTGAGAATGATCGCGCTGTAGTCATCATGCTGCGCTTCGAAGCGCGCCACGTGTGCGTCGATGCCAAATCCTGCCGAGACGGCAAAGGCACCGATGTAATCGGCCTTGCCGCTGCCGGTCGGCGCAACGAAATCAGCGAGGCAGTTCTGCGCCTGTCCGGCCGGCTTGGACCGTTGTTGTCGCAAGTGACAAAGCCGCATGCTGACACTCGCGCGCTTGTCATCCGTGTATACCAGTACGTCATCGTGATCCACAGAATTGGCCGGGAAAAAACCGACTACAGCCCGCGCCTGCAGCCACTTTTCGGCGATCACGAGTTCGAGCATCGCGGTCGCATCCGCGTACAGTGCTTTCGCCGCGTCGCCATAGGTGGCGTCGCTCAGGATATTCGGAAACTTGCCGTGAAACTCCCAGGCATTGAAAAACGGCATCCAGTCAATGTAGGCGCGCAGATCCTCAAGACCGATATCGTGCAGGACGCGACGGCCCTGGAAACTCGGCGCTGGCGGTACATAACTGTCCCAGTCACACCGCTGGCGGCGCTCGCGCGCATCAGCGATCGACAATTGCGGATTGAGTCGCGTCTTTTGCGAGTGCTGTTCGCGACGCCGTGCATTGTCACTTCGAGCCTTATCGACCAGCTGCTTGCGCGTCTCCGGTTCTACCAAAGCTTGCGCTACACCGACGGAACGTGAGGCATCCTTGACATAGATAACCGGGCCCGAATATTTTGGTTCGATCTTGACCGCGGTGTGGGCCGGCGATGTGGTCGCACCGCCGATCAGTAAGGGCAACTCGAATCCCTGTCGTTGCATCTCGCTGGCAACATGCACCATTTCATCGAGGGACGGCGTAATCAGGCCGGACAAACCTATCATTTGGGCGTTCTCGCGCCGTGCCGTTTCCAGAATCTTTTCGCAGGGCACCATCACGCCGAGGTCAATGACTACAAAATTGTTGCACTGCAGCACTACGCCGACGATGTTCTTGCCAATGTCGTGCACATCGCCTTTCACAGTCGCCATGACGATCTTGCCATTCGACTTCAACTCGCCGTCCTGCTCTTGCTCAATAAAGGGAACCAGGTGACCGACCGCCTTCTTCATGACTCGTGCCGACTTGACCACCTGCGGCAGGAACATCTTGCCGGCACCGAACAGGTCACCGACGACGTTCATGCCTGCCATGAGCGGACCCTCGATGACGGCCAGTGGCCGTACGGCGCCGAGCCGCGCTTCTTCGGCATCCGCAACAACATACTCATCGATGCCATTGACGAGGGCATATTCGAGCCGTTTCTCGACCGACTGTTCGCGCCAGCCAAGGTCCTGCGCACGGGCCTGCGCACCCGAGGCCTGGCCGCGAAACCTTTCCGCAACCTCGAGCAGCCGCTCGGTCGAATCTGCGCGGCGGTACAGCACGACATCCTCGACCGCATCGCGCAGATCGCGTGGCAGGTCTTCGTAAATAGCCAGCTGCCCCGCATTGACGATACCCATGTCCATGCCGGCGCGAATCGCGTGAAACAAAAACACGGAATGGATCGCCTCGCGCACGACGTTGTTGCCGCGAAACGAAAAAGACACGTTGCTGACGCCACCACTGACCAGCACATCCGGGATTTCCGCCTTGATGCGTCGCGTCGCCTCGATGAAATCGAGGCCGTAGCGCGAGTGTTCCTCGATGCCGGTCGCGACCGCGAAAATATTCGGGTCGAAGATGATGTCGGTCGGGTCAAAACCAACAACGTCGGTAAGAATCCGGTAGCAGCGTTTGCAGATATCGACTTTGCGCTCGACCGTATCGGCCTGACCCTGTTCATCGAACGCCATGACGATCACTGCCGCTCCGTAGGCGCGCACCAGCTCGGCCTGCCGGATAAATGTTTCTTCGCCTTCCTTGAGGCTGATCGAATTGACGATCGCCTTGCCCTGCACGCACTTCAGTCCGGCCTCGATTACCGACCATTTCGACGAATCGATCATGATTGGCAGGCGTGCGACATCGGGTTCCGCGGCGATCAGGTGCAGGAACGTCTGCATAGCCTTCTCGGAGTCGAGCATGCCCTCGTCCATATTGACGTCGATGATCTGCGCGCCATCGGCGACCTGGTCCCTGGCGATCTGTACGGCAGCCGCGTAGTCGTCTGCCTCGATCAGTTTTCGAAACACCGCCGAGCCGGTCACATTGCAACGCTCACCGACATTGACGAACAGGTCATCGGGACCGATGTTCAGTGGCTCCAGGCCGGATATGCGACAACGCTTTGGCGGCGTAGCTGGAACTCGCGGTGCCATATTTTTGGTCGCCTCACGCAGCGCCCGGATATGCTCCGGCCGCGTGCCACAGCAGCCGCCCACCATATTGACGAAGCCACTTGCTGCAAATTCCGCCACGACCTCGGCCATCTGCGCTGGCGTTTCATCGTACTCGCCGAATTCATTCGGCAGGCCCGCGTTCGGATGCGCGGAGACGCCAGTGCTGGCAACACGCGCAAGTTCGCTGACGTAAGGCCGCAACTCGCTCGCACCGAGTGCGCAGTTGAAGCCAACCATGAACGGATCGGCATGACTCACCGAGTTCCAGAAGGCCTCGCCTGTCTGTCCGGACAGGGTTCGCCCCGAGGCATCCGTGATCGTTCCCGAAATCATGACCGGCAGCAGAATCCCGCTACTCTTGAACGTGCGCTTTATGGCGTAGATGGCTGCCTTGGCGTTCAGCGTATCGAAAATCGTTTCCACCATCAGGAAGTCGACGCCACCTTCGATCAGCGCAGCTGCGGCCTGCTCGTAGGTAAGAACAAGGTCGTCGAAATAGATATTGCGAAAGCCCGGATCGTTAACATCGGGTGAAATTGAGGCGGTGCGATTGGTTGGGCCAAGCACACCTGCCACGAAACGCGGCGCGCCAACTTTTGCCGCATACTCGTCGGCGCATTCGCGCGCCAGTCGCGCTGCGGCCAGGTTCAGCTCCGGCACCAGCGACTGCATGCCGTAATCTCCCATCGACGGTGCATTGGAGTTAAAGGTATTGGTTTCCAGGATGTCTGCGCCAGCCGCGAGAAACTGGCGATGGATATCGCGAATGACCTCGGGCCGCGTTAACGTGAGCAGGTCATTGTTGCCACGCAGGTCGGTTGACCAGTCCGCAAAACGCTCGCCACGATAATGATCTTCACTCAAACCGAAACTCTGGATCATGGTGCCCATGGCACCATCCAGCAGCAGAATGCGCTCAGCCAGCGCATCGAACATCGAAGCAATTCGTTGTTGGCGATTGGCGGGCATCAGATCAGGCCGCCACCCCGGTCTTGCGCACGCCAAGGGCGTGGCAGATCGCATAGGTCAGTTCGGATCGATTCAGGGTGTAAAAATGAAACTCCTGCAGACCCTCCCTCTGCAATTGATGTACCTGGTCGATCGCCACGCTCGCAGCAATCATTTGCCGCGTTTCCGGGTCGTCTTCGAGGCCAACGAATCGCTGCCGCAACCAGTCCGGCACGCTCGCACCGCAACGGCTCGCGAATCGTTCCAGTTGCGGAAATCGCGTGATTGGCAGGATACCCGGCACAATCGCAGACTCGATGCCCGCGGCCGCAGCCAGGTCTCGAAAGCGCAGGAACACATTGACGTCAAAGAAAAACTGCGTGATCGCCCGCGACGCGCCGGCGTCGAGTTTGCGACGCAGGTTATCCAGATCAAATAAGGGGTTCGGCGCGTCCGGATGCACTTCGGGATACGCCGCAACTGAAATATCGAAGTTCGCGACTCGTTTTAAGCCAGCGACGAGGTCAGCCGCGTACGCATAACCCTCCGGATGCGGTTGGTACGTGCCGCTGCCCGGTGACGCGTCGCCGCGCAGTGCGACCAGGTGGCGGACGCCCATTTGCCAGTAGGCGGCGGCTATTTCGTCGATCTCGCCGCGCGACGCGCCGACACAGGTCAGGTGCGGTGCCGCGGTAAGGCTGGTTTCGCGAACCATGCGTGCCACTGTGCTGTGCGTTCGTTCCCGGGTCGAGCCGTCGGCACCGTAGGTTACCGATACGAACCTGGGTCCCAGGCCGGCCAGCCGCTCGATCGACGACCACAGCTGCACCTGCATCTGATCGTCTTGCGGCGGGAAGAATTTGAATGAGACGGACACGCCCTGTTTCATGCCGCTTTCGTCCTGCTGCTGATCGGTGTAGCCACGGCGAGCAGCCAGCGTGGCTCTTTGGCCGGAATGCGTCTTGGCGCGGCCAGACGTAGTTTCGCGGTACGACACCATGCGAGGAGTTGCTCTTGCAAGGTGTCAAGGTCTGCTTTGCCCGCCTGCACCAGCAAAAGCAGTCGTCCGCCCGGCTTCAAAATACGGCGCGCCTCATTAATGGCCGCCATTGGCTGCGTGGCAGTCGTCAGCACATCGTCGAGCAATACGGTATCGAACTCGCCATCGGCGAACGGCAGCTTGTACATGTCGCCCTTGCGCAGGCTGCAGTTTTCGATGCCGGCTAGCAGCAGCTCGGCACGCGCGAGTTGCCGCGCATCCGCATTGATGTCCACACCAACGGCACGTTGTGCGCGGGAGCCCAGCAGTTTGAGAATGCGGCCCTGGCCGCAACCGATATCAAGCAGATCGCCCAATGGGGCAGTAACGGTCAGCTCGATCAGCGAGTGATGCAATCGACGCATGTCCGCATCGTCCTGCTGCGGTACCGCGATGCCTTCTGCAGCGCGTAATTCGCAGAGTCGCTCGAAGTCGCGATCGAACAGGGGTTCGTCAGTGGGCAACAGCGCGAACAGCCGTCGCCGCTGTGCCGCATGTTCGCGTTCGAGCGAAACTCGGTAATAAGCGAACTGGCCGTCGCGAAATCGTTCCAGCAACCCGGCGTTGCACAACTGCTTCAGGTGTTGCGATATGCGTGGCTGACTCTGCGCCGTGACCTCGGTCAGCTCCGAGACGGTCACCTCGCCACGAACACACAAAGCCAGCAACCGCAGGCGTACCGGGTCCGCGAGTGCTTTCAGGTGAGCGATCAGGGTTTCGGTGTTGTTTTGCATAATATAAATATATAAGGATTTCTTTATATTTTCGACGAAGCAGCATAGCACGGGCCTTCAGCGACAACCAAGGACGCTTTAGAAGTCGGCCATGCCGGCGACACCTTAAAAGAGTCCGCCGGCATGGCCGCCTCCCACAACATCGCGGCCCCCAGAAGGATTATTTGCCGAGACGGGCCTTGAGGATGGCGTTGACCTGGCCAGGATTGGCCTTGCCGCCGGTCTGCTGCATGACCTTGCCGACGAAAAAGCCGATCAGCTTGTCCTTGCCGGCCCGGTACTCCGCGACTTGTGCGGGGTTTGCAGCGATGACCGCATCGACTACGGTTTCGATGGCTGAATTGTCTGTGATTTGTTTCAGGCCACGCGCTTCGATGACAGCGTCGGCGCTGCCCTCACCCTCCCACATCGCGTCGAAAACTTCTTTGGCGATTTTTCCCGAGATGGTGTCGTCAGAAATGCGATCAACGAGACCTGCAAGATCGCTTGCCGGGATCCTGCTGTCGCCGATTTCAAGGCTGTCGCGATTCAGTGCCGCCGAAAGGTCACCTAACACCCAGTTTGCAACGGCCTGCGTTTTGCTGCTGCTCGCCGCGACCGCCGCTTCAAAATAGTCCGCAAGCGCTCGACTGACCGTCAGGATATCGGCGTCGTCGTTCTTGAGCTTGTACTCGCTGACAAACCGCTGCCGCTTCGCATCTGGCATTTCGGGTAGAGAGGAACGCACACGCTCGATAAAGTCCGGAGCGATTTCCACCGGCAAGAGATCCGGGTCCGGGAAGTAACGATAATCGTTGGCTTCTTCCTTGGACCGCATCGATCGCGTTTCATCTTTATCCGAATCGTACAGCCGTGTTTCCTGCCGCACGCTGCCGCCATCCTCGATCAGCTCGATCTGCCGCTGGACTTCATAATTGATGGCCTTTTCGACAAAGCGAAACGAGTTCAGGTTCTTGAGTTCGGCGCGCGTACCAAGCGCTTGTTGCCCTCTCGGCCGCACCGAGACGTTCGCATCGCAGCGAAACGAGCCTTCCTGCATGTTGCCGTCGGAAATGCCGAGGTAACGAACGATGGAATGAATCTTTCGCATGTAGGCAACCGCTTCTTTGGCGGAACGCAGGTCGGGCTCCGATACGATTTCCAGTAGTGGCGTACCGGCGCGATTCAGATCGATGCCCGAGAACTGGTCGAGTCCCTCATGAATGGACTTGCCGGCATCTTCTTCGAGGTGCGCACGCGTTATACCGATGCGCTTGTCATTGCCTTCATCGTCCTGGATAAACAGTTCGCCGTGCTCGACGATCGGCAATTCGTACTGGCTGATCTGGTAGCCCTTGGGCAGGTCCGGATAAAAGTAATTCTTGCGCGCGAACACTGAGCGTTCTGCAATCGACGCGTTTACTGCCAGGCCGAACTTGCAGGCCATGCTAACGACTTCTTCGTTGAGCACCGGCAGCACGCCGGGATAACCGAGATCGACGAGGCAGGCCTGGGTGTTCGGTGCCGCACCATAGGCCGTCGACGCCCCCGAAAAAATCTTGCTCCTGGTCGCAAGCTGGGTATGAATCTCGAGCCCGATGACGACTTCCCAGGCCGGATTCACTGGAACGCCTCCGGGCACGCCAGGTGCCAATCGGTTTGCAGCTGATACTGGTGCGCGCAGCGCAGGATCGCTTCCTCGCCCCAATGCGGACCGACCAGGTGCAGGCCGACCGGCAAGCCATCGGCAAATCCACAGGGTGTCGAAATCGCCGGCAGGCCCGCGAGATTGGCTCCAATGGTGTAGATATCGTTCAGGTACATCGTAATCGGGTCATCGGTCTTGTCGCCGAGCTTGAACGCTGGCGTCGGTGCTGTCGGGCCGGCAATCACATCGACTTCGCTGAACGCCTTGCGAAAATCCTCGGCAATCAGCTGCCGGACCTGCTGCGCCTTGAGGTAGTAAGCGTCGTAATAACCGGCCGACAGCACGTAGGTGCCGATCATGATACGGCGCTTCACCTCGGCGCCGAAGCCTTCGCCGCGACTGCGGCAATAAAGGTCGAACAGGTCCTTTGGATCCGCCGCGCGATAGCCGAAACGTACGCCATCGAAGCGCGACAGGTTCGACGAGCACTCCGCCGGCGCAACAACATAATAAGTCGGTACCGACAGGTCGAGGTTGGGCAAGTCCACTTCCGTCAGGATCGCACCCTGGGCTTTGAGCACGTCCAGCGCGGCCCTGACGGCGATTCCCGTGCTGGCATCCAGACCCGCATCGAAATGTTGCCGGACAATACCTACGCGCAGGCCTTTGAGTGACCCGGATAATCCTGCCACGTAATCGGGCACCGGGTGATCAAGGCACGTGGAGTCTCGCGGATCAAAACCGGCCATGACACCCAGCAGCAGCGCCGCGTCTTCGGCCGATCGCGTGATGACGCCGGCCTGATCGAGGCTCGATGCGAACGCAATCATGCCGTAGCGCGAAACGCGCCCGTAGGTCGGCTTGAGTCCGACCGTGCCGGTGAGCGCAGCCGGCTGACGAATCGATCCACCCGTATCCGTGCCCGTGGCTGCCGGTGCGAGCCTCGCAGCCACCGCCGCTGACGAACCGCCTGACGAGCCGCCTGGCGTGCGTTCCAGGTCCCAGGGATTGCGTACCGGACCGAAGTAGCTCGTTTCGTTTGACGAGCCCATGGCGAACTCGTCCATATTGGTCTTGCCCAGCATCACCGCCCCGGCCGCCCGCAACCGTTCCACCGCGCAGGCGTCGTAGGGCGGAACGAAATTCTCCAGAATCCGGGAGCCGCAGGTGGTCCGCATATCCCGAGTACAAAAAATGTCCTTGTGTACCAGCGGCAGACCGTTCAGGACGCCGCCCTGTCCGGCAACCTGCGCCTCATCCGCTCGTTTGGCGGCCTGCAAGGCCTGGTCCGCCGTCACCGTGATGAAGGCATTCAGCGAACCGTCGCTAACCTCGATTCGTCGCAACAGTAATTCGGTCAACTCAACCGCAGAGAATTCGCCTTGCCGGAGACCGGCCGCGATTTCTGTCAACGTCAGTAAATGCAGGTCCCCGGCCATGAGCTATTCGATGACTTTGGGTACAAGGTAGAGGCCGTCCCGCACGGCGCCGGCGTTTTGCTGCAAATGGTCCCGGTCATCCCGCTCGGTGACCAGGTCAGCCCGCAGCCGCTGCGTCGCGTTGAGCGGATGCGCCATGGGGGGGACGTCGGCTGTACTGGCCTGGCTCAGCTGGTCGACAAAAGCGACGATGCGAGACAGTTTTTGCACGGTCTCGACAAACTCGTCGTCGGCGAGTTTGAGCCTCGCCAGCATTGCAATGTGCTGAACCTGATCTTTATCGAGTGACACGGGAGAAATCCTGCTATTCCTGGCGCGTGATCCGCCCGGAGACGTGCGCGAGGGCAATGATACACGCCGCCTTGTGCATTGTCCTGCGCATTGTTAGATTAGCGCGTTAATCTTGATTCCGGGACCTTACCCGCACATGTTTAAGATGTTTCTGGGTTATTTTTCCAATGACCTGTCGATCGATCTCGGCACGGCGAATACGCTGATCTACTCGCGTGGCCACGGCATCGTACTCAACGAGCCATCCGTCGTGGCCATACGCGAGGACAGTGGTCGAGGCGGTCGGACCGTCGAAGCCGTTGGCGCCGAAGCCAAGAGCATGCTGGGTCGAACACCTGGAAACATCACTGCGATCCGGCCACTGAAGGACGGTGTCATCGCCGACTTCACAGTCACCGAGAAAATGCTGCAGCACTTCATTCGCAAGATCAGCCCGTCGCGATTTTTCCGTCCCAGCCCGCGCGTGCTGATTTGCGTTCCCTATGGCTCTACCCAGGTCGAGCGGCGCGCGATCCGCGAGTCAGCCGAGGGCGCCGGTGCGCGCAAGGTTTTCCTCATCGACGAACCAATGGCCGCTGCCATCGGCGCCGGCATGCCGGTGCACGAAGCACGCGGTACCATGGTGCTTGATATCGGCGGCGGCACCTCCGAAGTCGCCGTGATATCACTCAACGGCATCGTCTACGCGGCCTCGGTCAGAATCGGTGGCGACCGTTTCGACGAAGCGATTACCAACTACGTGCGCCGCAACTACGGCATCCTGATCGGTGAGGCAACAGCGGAACGCATCAAGCTCGAAATTGGATCTGCGTTCCCGGGCCAGGAAGTTCTCGAAATCTCGGTCAAGGGTCGCAACCTGTCCGAGGGTGTACCGCGCAGCTTCACGCTGAACAGCAACGAGATTCTCGAGGCCCTGCAGGAACCGCTGCAAGGCATCGTTGGCGCCGTCAAGGAAGCACTGGAGCAGACGCCGCCTGAACTTGGAGCGGACGTGGCTGAACGCGGCATTGTATTAACCGGCGGTGGCGCCTTGCTGCGTGACCTGGACAAACTATTGATGGAAGAAACCGGCCTGCCGGTTGTCATCGCCGACGATCCGATGACTTGCGTTGCGCGCGGCGGTGGCCGCGTTCTCGAACTCATGGATGAACACGGGCCCTCCGTCTTCGGCATCGAGTAAGTCACCATCAGGGGTAGGCTAGCTCGCAATGGCCATATACCGCAGCGATAAAGCGAATCTGGCGAGAATTCCGGCACTCGGCATCCGGGTGCTGGCCTGTATTGCCCTCAGCATTGTGCTCATGGTCGTCGATCACCGCCAACATCATCTCGATGCACTGCGGAAAGCCATTGGTGCGGCCGTGTACCCGGTACAGATCCTCGTCGATGCGCCATTTCGGCTCTGGCACTGGCTCGCCGATAGCGTAGCGGACCGGGGCCAACTGCAATCAGAACTCGCACGCCTGAAGGCCGAGCGCCTGCTGACCCGGGCCGAGTTGTTACAACTCACGGCGTTGCGCGCCGAGAACGATCGGCTGCGGAAATTGCTGGACGCACGAGCTCGCTCGCGCGACGACATCCGGGTTGCCGAAATTCTGTCGGTCGATGCCAACCCTTACCGGCACAGCATTGTTATCGGCATCGGCTCGCGGGACAGCGTCTATGAGGGCCAGGCCCTCGTCGATGCAAACGGTGTCGTCGGACAGGTGCTCGAGGTCGGGCTGACGACCTCGCAGGCAATTCTGATCAGCGATCCGAGCCACGCCCTGCCAATCGAAGTAAGCCGCAATGGACTGCGCACAATTGCCAAGGGCACGGGTGCGCTCGACCGCCTCGATTTGCCGTTCCTGCCGAACAATGCCGATATCCGAGCCGGCGACGTACTGGTGACATCAGGTCTCGGCGGCGCATTCCCGGCCGGCTATCCCGTCGCGGTTATCGACAGCGTCAATCGCATCCCGCAGGAACCGTTTGCCGACGTCACGGCAGTGCCGTCTTCTGCACTCGACCAGGTGCGGGAAGTCCTGCTGATCTGGTCTGCTGCATCGGTGGAAGACGCCAATGAGTAGATCCGGGCCCGCGCGGCGTTTGCCCGTTATTGTCAGCATTGTCGTCGCGCTGATGATGATGATCGTGCCACTGCCCGACTGGGCAGTGGCCTTCCGCCCGGACTGGCTGGCACTGACCCTTATTTATTGGGCAATCTGGCTACCGCGCAGCTTTAGCGTTGGCTCTGCCTGGCTGGCCGGCCTCGTGCTTGACGTCGCCCAGGGAACGCTGCTCGGCCAGCACGCGCTGGCACTTTGTGTCGTGGTCTTTATCACCGTTCGGCTACACCTTTTGATACGCGTATTCCCCTTGTCACAGTTGACGGCGACCGTTTTTTCGCTACTCGCGCTCTATCAGTTCATCCTGTTCTGGACCAACGGTGTCGCCGGCGTGCCGGTGCCTGCGATCAGTTACTGGGCGCCCGTGATCAGCGGCGCAGTTTTCTGGCCATTGGTTATGATGCTATTGAATGGTGCACGTATGCGGGCCCGTTAAATGCGCTTGCTGGCACCTATCAAGGATCACCATTCGGAGCGACGCCTGTTCGTGGCGCGCGTGGCGATGACCTCGACTGTTGCGATCCTGTTGTTCGGCGTCGTGATCGCGAGACTGGTGCAATTACAGGTTTTCGACTACGAATTGTTTGCCGAGCAATCACAGGGCAATCGTTACCGGATCGAGGCGTTGCCACCGACCCGCGGCCTGATTTACGATCGCAAAGGGCGCGTACTGGCCGAGAACCTGCCTGCCTACCAGCTGGAGATGATTCCCGAGCAGGTAACCGACCTCGACGATACCCTGCAACGCCTTGCTGCGATGCAACTGATCGCAGCGGAGGACATCGACAATTTCAAAGAGTTAGCCCAGAGCGGGCCACGTTTCAAACCGGTCACCCTGAAGCTGCGACTCACGGACGAGGAAATTGCGAATTTCGCCATCCAGCGACCGCGATTCCAGGGCGTCGATTTTCAGCCGCGACTGATTCGTTATTACCCTCACGGCCCGGCCGTTGCACACGCAGTCGGCTACGTCGGCGCCCTGTCGAAGGAAGACTTGCAGCGACTCGAAGGGTCGGCTTACGCCGGAACCGCGCATACCGGCAAAACGGGCGTTGAAAACCGTTACGAAGAGGACCTGCATGGCGAGGTTGGCTACAACAATGTTTTGACCAATGCGCTCGGCCGGAAGGTGCCCGGAGACTCACGCAGTCTGGTCGACGCTTTACCGGATAACGAATCACCTGAACCGGGCGACGACATCTACCTGAGTCTCGACCTCGACCTGCAATTGCTGGCGACGAGATTGCTCGAGGGTCACCGTGGCGCTGCGGTTGCGATTGACCCGCAGAACGGTGAAATACTCGCGCTGGTCAGCGCACCGAGCTTCGACCCAAACCTGTTCGCCGTCGGTATGAGCACGTCACAATATGCCGTGTTACAGGACAACCTGACGCGGCCGCTATTCAACCGCGCCATCCGCGGCGCCTACCCGCCAGGCTCGACGATCAAACCCATGCTAGCCATCGCGGCACTGGATTCCGGTGCGACCAATCTGCAGCACACCACCTTTTGCCGCGGCTATTTTACCTTGCCAAATTCAACGCATCGGTATCGTGACTGGAAACCTGAGGGCCACGGCCGCATGGATCTGCTCGAAGCGATCGCCCAGTCCTGCGACGTCTATTTCTATGAAATCAGCAACGACCTCGGTATCGACAACATGCACAAGTACCTCGACATGTTTGGCCTCGGGCATGCCGCCGGTATCGATATCAGTGGCGAACACGACGGCCTGGTCCCGTCGCGCGACTGGAAGCAGCGAAATTTCAGCGATTATGATCGCAGATGGTACGACGGCGAGACCGTCATCACGTCGATCGGCCAGGGCTACATGCTGGCAACGCCACTGCAGCTTGCCAATGCCATCGCAGCCGTTGCGACTCGTGGCACGCTCTACCAGCCGCGCCTGGTTGCAGCGTCAGAGAACACCTTGACGGGTGAGCGTACGATGTACGCGCCGAAAAAACTTGCCAATATTCGCCTCAACGACGAACAGAGCTGGGATGTCACGATCGCAGGCATGCACGCGGTGATGCAGGGGGCGCGCGGTACGGCGCGCGCTGCAGGCGCGAATGCGAAGTACGAGATGGCCGGCAAGAGCGGCACGGCGCAGGTGTTCTCGGTCGCGCAGGATGAGGAATACGAC
>CAZHLE010000014.1:0-7343 GCA_964533065.1 uncultured Woeseiaceae bacterium
AGCAGACGAAAATCGGGGTGAAAAGGTCTGTCGGTATTCCCATGAAGTGGTAAACACTGGCCGCGTAGAAGTCTGCGTTGGCGAACAGTTTCTTTTCGTCCCACATGACTTTTTCGACGGCTTCGGAAACCGGGTACAGGACCGTGTCGCCAACGTCGGCTGCGAGCTTTTTCGACATCGCCTTGTTAACTGCATTGCGCGGGTCCGACGTCGTATACACGCGATGGCCGAAGCCCATGATCAGCTCTTTATTCGCGAGCATTCGTCGGACACCGGCAGTTGCTGCTGCGGGTGAATCAAATTTCGAGATCAGCGCCATCGCCGCTTCATTGGCACCGCCATGCAGCGGTCCGCGCAACGCACCGATCGCGCCCGTTACCGCAGAATGCATATCCGACAGTGTGCCCGTAATGACGCGGCCCGCGAAGGTCGAAGCATTGAATTCGTGTTCCGCGTACAGGATCAGTGTCGTGTCGAGACTCTTACGGAACAGTTCTTTCGGTGGCTTGTCGTGCAAGAGATGCAGAAAATGCCCGGCAATGCTGTCGTCATCGGTTGCGGTTTCGATGCGTACGCCATCGACATGAAAACGATGCCAGTAAAGCAGTATTGATGGCAGGCAGGCGAGCAACCGGTTCGCTACTCTTTGCTGGTTCGAAAAATCGCCCTCGGGCTCAATGTTGCCGAGGAATGATACGCCGGTACGCAGCACGTCCATCGGGTGGGTAATCGCCGGGATCATTTCCAGCACGGTCTTCAGCGCAGCGGGCAGGCTGCGATTGGCTTTGATGGTCGCGATGCAGGAATCAAGCTCAACGCGCGTCGGCAGATGGCCGTGCAACAGCAGGTGCGCGACCTCCTCGAAGCATGCGTGCTCGACCAGGTCATGGATGTCATAGCCGCGATAAGTGAGCCCCGCGCCTTCCTTACCAACCGTGCACAATGCGGTCTGCCCGGCGGTGACACCGGCGAGCCCGCCCGATTTTTTCTCTTTTGCCATCGTCCGAACCTGCTCTTTAGTCGTCGTTGTTACCGTCGGCTGCAAACAGCGCGTCCAGCTTGTCTTCGTACGCTTGATATCCAAGCACGTCATACAATTCGCTGCGGGATTGCATGTCGCCGACCGATGCTCTTTGCGTGCCGTCCGCGCGCAGCGTCGTGTAGACGTCGAGCGCGGCTTTCGACATCGCGCGAAAAGCACTGAGTGGGTACAAGGCCATGCGCACGCCGACCCCGGCAAGCTCCGCGGTCGTAAACAGTGGGGTCTTGCCAAATTCGGTAAGGTTCGCCAGCACGGGCGCCTTGACGGTTTTGGTGAACTGCCGGTATTCGTCCAGCGTCGTCAACGCTTCCGCAAAAATCATGTCGGCACCGGCCTCGACGTAAGCCGCCGCACGATCGAGCGCAGCCTGCTGGCCCTCGACTGCATGCGCATCCGTTCGCGCCATGATCACGAAGTCCGGATCGCTGCGACCATCTACCGCCGCCTTGATCCGGTCGCACATCTCTTCGCTTGCGACCAGCGCCTTACCCGGGCGATGCCCGCAGCGCTTGATCGCGACCTGGTCTTCGAGGTGACAGCCGGCAGCGCCCGCGCGGGCGATCTCAGTGACGGTGCGGCCGATCATGAATGCACCGCCCCAGCCCGTGTCCGCATCGACGAGTAACGGCAGCTCGCAGGCGCCGGTTATGCGGCGGATGTCTTCGCCGACATCGTTCAACGTGGTCATGGCCAGGTCGGGCAGGCCAAACGATGCGTTCGCGACCCCGGCACCGGATAAATAGATCGCCTTGAACCCGGCCCTGGCCGCCAGCAACGCCGTATAGGCATTGATGGTGCCGGCGATTTGCAGCGGTCGTTCAAGCTCCAGCGCCGCGTGGAATTTTGCCCCAGCCGTCATTGAGTTTCTCGAGTGATTGCGGACTAAATTTTAATCGCGATTAAAATAATGCAGGGCGATTCTAAACTACGTTGTGGGAGGGGCCAAGCTATCGAAGGCCGCTGTCAGGCGATGGTGACCACTGTTCGTCCCGTCACGGAACCGTCGAGGTAAGCCTGAAACGCATCCGGCAACGCCTCGAAGGCGATCGTATTATGGCCGATCGTATCGAGGTGCTGCGGGCGCAGGTCGCCACCGATCCGGCGCCAGACGGTGCGTCGCAGGTCGCGCGGCGTATCGACCGAGTTGATGCCGAGCAGGCAAACGGCACGCAGGATGAACGGCAACACGGTCGTCTCCAGTTTGTGACCCGCAGCGAGGCCAATGCTCGCAATGTTGCCGCCGTAGTCCACGGTGCGCGTGAGCCATGCCAGGTACTCGCCGCCCAGATTGTCAATCGCACCGGCCCATTGCGCTTTTTCCATGGGCCGCTTGCCAAGGTCCAGCTCTTTGCGCAGCAACACGCTGCGCGCACCAATGCGTTTCAGGTAGTCGATTTGGTCTGCTTTGCCCGTCAGCGCCACGACTTCATAGCCACGCCCGCCAAGCATGTCGATGGCGATGCTGCCGACGCCGCCGGTAGCGCCGGTAACCACAATCGGTCCGTTCTCCGGTAGCTGGCCGTTCTGCTCCATTCGATGAATGGCCAGCGCCGCCGTGTAGCCGGCGGTGCCAATCTGCATGCACTCCGCGCCGGTCATGCCCTCAGGAATTGCAACGAGGCTCGCGCTATCGACCCGCGCGTACGCGGCGTAACCGCCATCCCTGGTTTCGCTGAGGCCGCAACCGTTGACCAGCACGGCCGTGCCGGGCTTCCAATCGGCATCATCGGAGCTCACGACGGTTCCGGCCAGATCGATGCCACCCACGAGCGGATAGCGACGCAATATTTTGCCGGCGCCGGTCGCAGCCAGCGCGTCCTTGTAATTGATGCTCGAGTGGCTGACCTTGACGACGACGTTACCCGCACTCAGGTCGTCGATAGACAGCGTTTCAAATCCGGCGACGATCTTGCCGTCGACTTCGTTGATGCGGAATGCGCGGAATTTGTCCATACGTTTTCCTAAAAAGGGGTCAGAGCCCTTTTGGGCTCTGACCTCTATTCATTTTGTCCAGCCAGACTTCCAGGCCCTGGGTATTCAATTTGACGTCCATGCTCAGTATCGACCACATCGTATCGCGGTCGCCCTTAAAACCGTGTCTCGTCAGCCCGCTGACGAAGAATTCGAAAATTGCATTCTGTATGGCCGTCGTGCGATCTGCAGCGTTTGCGTTCTGCTCGGCAATCGCAACCATCGCGTCGATGCCCTCATGCATCTTCGCTGCAAGTCGCGACAGGTTGCCGACTTCGCTGTAGTGCGTGAGGTAAACGCGCTCGGGAGCATAGGACATGATGCGATCGACAGACTTGTGCGCCTCGGCGGGATCGAAGTGCACTGGCGTCGTCGTCGGAAAAATGAACTCGCCCGCCGCGGTATCGAGCTCGCGGTACGACACGCCGAAGCTATCGCCTGTAAATATGCCATTCGATGCCGGATCGCTGAGGCAATAGTGATGGCGCGCGTGCCCCTCGGTATAAAACGTTTCGAGTTCGCGTCCGCACAAGAAGAAAACCTGACCATCCCCGGCGATGTCGATGCGCTCTGCCGCGATCGGCAGGATCTCACCATACAGGCTCGCAGTGTTTTCCATGCCGTAGACGGCTTCGGTGCCGGCGATGATTTTTGATGGATCGATCATATGTGGCGCGCCACGCGGATGAACCACGCAACGCGCGTTCGGCAGCTGCTGCATGAGCAAACCTGCGCCGCCCGCATGATCGAGGTGTATGTGCGTGAGAAAAACGTAATCGACATCGCCGGCGTCGAGATCGCACTCGGTCAGCGCTGCAAGCAGCAACGGCACACTGCTGTTAACGCCCGTGTCGACAAAGGCGCCGCGCCCACCTTCGATGATCAGGTGGCTCGCATCCTGCAGCGGCCGCGCGTACTCGGTATCGATAGCGACGAGGCCATGCTTGAGTCGCGTTGTCTGCGGCTGCTGGCCGTGCATCGGCCTCACTCTGCTTTGGTGGTTTCCAGCCCCTGAAGGCCTGCGAAGTATTTCGCGAGTTGCAGTATCGTTTCGTCGGTCAGGTTCGCCGCCATCGGCGCCATCACGGGATCTTTGCGCGAACCATCACGGTACTGGTTCAGTGTATACACGAGATAGTCCTCGTGTTGCCCGGCCAACGTAGGCCAGCTCGGCGACAGGCTGATGCCGTTTTGACCATGACAGGCCGCGCAGGCTGCTGCGGGAGCGAAGCTGCCACCCGAGTCGCCGCCCGACGCTACCGTGCTTGTGCCGAGGCTCGCCAGGTAGTTTGCCGTGTCGGCGATATCCTGGTCGGTGAGGCTGGCCGCCTGCGCCGACATCGTCGGGTGCTTGCGCATGCCATCGCGATAACCCCGCAAGGCGATTTCCAGGTAGGCAGTCTTCTGCCCGCCGAGTTTCGGCACCCGGAAAGACGGATAGGCATTTCGATAGCCTTCAATACCGTGGCAACCGAGGCAGGTGTAGGTCAGCGATTTACCGCGCCCCGCATCGCCATCGGCGCCTGCGCTCTGCGCGAAAAGGCCACCGACCAGCAACAGCAGGCCGAGCTGAAAGTGTCGATTTGATTTGATAGTCACTTGATTTGTCATCGTTTCTTGCATGTCCGCTCGTATTGGGCGGGGAATCGAGGCCGCTATGTTAGTGACATCGTGGCACGAATTCCAGACCGTCGCCCGGTCGTCAGTGCAATGCTGCGTGCTAGCATCAGGCGCTTGTTTGCCGCATTCAAGGGAGTAGCGTGAAAAAAGGCATCGTAGTACTGCTCATTGCCCTGGCACTCGTAATACTGGTCTCGCCAGGGATCATCGGTCGACTCGCCGAACGAAGTGTGGACAACAATTTCGAACAGGCGGCGCGGGACAGTGGCGAGATCCAGATAAGCTCGACCGGCTTTGAGCGCGGCTGGTTCACGTCGGCCGGCCAGCATCGCGTCGAACTTCGCGAGGGTGAGCTCTATTACATGCTGCTCGGCGCGACGGATGAGTTTTCCAGCGACTCGTTGCCGGTGCTGCTGATCGACACGCGGCTCGATCACGGCCTGATCCCGTTCAGCTCGATGAATCGTGATCATGGCTCCCTGATGCCCGGTCTCGGTAATGCGATATCCACCTTGAGCCTGCAGCTTGCCGACGGCTCTGTTGTGCCACTGCCAGGCACGCTGTACAGCACGGTCGGGATAATGGGCGAACTGCAAAGCCGCCTCGTGCTTGAGGCCGACAGTCTCCATAGCGGCAATACACAACTGGACTTCGGCGGCGCCGAGTTCCTGCTGAGCTCCGACGCTCGCTCCGGCAGCATCGGTCTGCAGGGCGCATTGCAATCGTTGGCCATCGAATCCCTGGACTATACCGTGCTTCTCGGTCGGTTCAGCGTCGACCTGGCGCTGACGCAATCGGGATACGGATTCATGATCGGGCCGGTCGACCTGGCCCTCAAATCGTTCAGCGTTGAAGACGACACAAGCTCGAGCGGCGGCGGGCCTTTTCATCTGCGATCGGATTCGAGCATTACCGACGAGCGGCTCAATGCCAGTCTCGAGCTGCAGCTTGAGAGCGCCCCGTTGCCCCTGGGTGGCACCGGCTCGGTACAGTTGCATGCACGCCTCGAAAACGCGGATGCCGCAGCGGTTGGTCGCTTCAAGCAGAGCCTCGATGCATCGCGCGATCCCGACTACGGGCAAGCAGACACGATTGACCTGCAGGGTGACCTGATGCAGCTGCTCGCCGGCGGCATGTCTCTGCATATTGACCAGCTCGATATCAACGGCCCTTTCGGTGATATCACCTCGCGCTTCAGTGCGACGCTGGCCGAAACGCCGGTGGATAGGTTCAGCTGGGCCGGTGCACTGCTCGCGCTGGAGCTGTCGGCGGATGTCAGCCTGCCCGCGGAGCTCGTCGACACGGGCGCAGAATTCAGTTCCGAAATGCAGGCCGCCATCGACGCTGGCTTTCTATTACCAAAGGGCGAGTACTACGTAATGCAGGCCGTCTTCAAAAAGGGTCTGCTAAACGTCAACGGTGCACCGATGTCAATTCCGCTGATGGGGTTTGAGTAACTCGTCGGCGCGATGACAGGCGACGGTGACATCGTCGATTGCGCGTACCGAGGGCCGCGTGGTCGTACAGATGTTTCTCGCGTGCGCACAGCGCGGATGAAACGCACAGCCGCCGGGCGGCGACAGTATCGACGGCGTCTCACCGATCAGTGAAGCGTAGCCGCCCGGCGCGATCGGGTCCGGCACCGGCACAGCCTGCAACAGGGATTGCGTATACGGATGCCGTGCGCGCGTAAACAATGCTTCGCTGCGGGAAAGTTCAGCGAGTCGCCCGAGGTACATGACCAACACCCGGTGACTGATCGCCCGAACGACCGCGAGATCGTGCGTAACGAACAATATGGCGAGGCCCGTCTCGCGTTGCACGCGCAGCAGCAGTTCGAGTATCTGTTTGCGCACCGAGCCATCGAGTGCTGCAACCGCCTCGTCGCAAAACAGGACTTTTGGTTCGAGAATCAAAGCCCGCGCGATCGCAACGCGTTGCGCCTCGCCACCCGAGAGCTGGTGCGGGTGGCGATTGAGGTAACTTTCGTCAAGGCCGACTTTATCGAGTATCGCGCCAACCCGCTCGGCACATTCGGCCCGAGACAGCTCCGGTGCATGTACTCGCAAAGGTTCCGCGACGATAGATTGCACACGCATCTGTGGATTCAGCGAACCCATCGGGTCTTGAAAAACAAGCTGCAAATCACGTCGCACCCTCGCGGCGCGCCGTTGCACCGAGGCAGCTAGCGGTTCGCCGCAAAAAACCACCTGCCCCGCGCATAACGGCACCAGGCCCAGGGCGGCACGCACCAGGCTCGATTTGCCGGAGCCAGATTCGCCGACTACAGCGACCGTTTCCCCGGCCTTGAGCGCAATACTTAAGGCCTGCACCGCCTTGAGCTCGCCGCGGCCGCGCTCGACATAACGAACCTCGAGGTTGCTGATTTCAAGAACGTTGTCCGCCTCGACCGGTGCCCGCAGCGCGCCGCGATCCGCGCGCGGCGCGGCCGCGATCAACGCCTGCGTATGTGCGTGTTTAGCGCCGGAGAACACGCTGGTGGTACGACCTTCTTCGACCAGCCGTCCGCGCTCGAGCACGAGCATGCGTTCGCAGCGGCCGGCGACGATGCCGAGGTCGTGCGTGATCAGGAGCAACGCAGTGTCGTCGCGAACTTCCTCGAGCAACTCCAGGATTTGCGCCTGCACGGTGACATCAAGTGCGGTAGTCGGCTCATCGGCGATCAGGAGCTCGGGCTCAACCAGCAGCG
>CAZHLE010000014.1:7353-17752 GCA_964533065.1 uncultured Woeseiaceae bacterium
CAATCATGACGCGCTGTCGCATACCGCCCGACAATTGGTGTGGATACGCGCGATACTGCCGTTCGGCATCGGCAAGCCCGACGCGACGCAGCATATCGATCACACGTGTGCGCGCTTCCTTGTCGCTCGCGGCGGTATGCACAGTGACCACGCGGCTCAATGCCTGGCCGATGCGCAGGTAAGGATTGAGTGCCTGCGTTGGATCCTGGAACACCATCGCAACGCGCCGCGCACGAATCCCGTTGAAAGTTTTCTCGCTGGCGCCAAGAATGTCGCCGCCACTGATCCGGATGGCGCCGCTGGCCTTCGCATCAGGCGGCAAGAGGCCGAGAATTGCGAGCGCGGTTTGCGTTTTCCCGGAGCCAGACTCACCGACCAGGCCGACTGACTCGCCGCCATTGATTGCGAAGCTCAGCTCGCTGACCACTTCGCGGCCGCCATAGCGAACAGTGAGTCGTTCAACAGCGAGCAGGCTCATCGCGATTGCCTCACGTCGGAAAGGTCACGCAATGCATCGCCGAGAAAATTGAAACACAGGAGAATCAGTGCCAGCAGCGCCGCCGGGATGAGCAACATCCAGGAAGCGCCTTCCATATGATTGACCCCGGCATCGACCAGCGTTCCGAGCGAGGTCTGAGGCTCCTGGATGCCAAGGCCGAGAAAACTCAGCAAGGATTCGACGAGGATCGCCTGTGGGATAGTCAGCGTCAGGTAGACGATGACGACGCCGACCAGGTTCGGCGCGATATGCCGCAGAATGATGCGTGCAAATGAAACGCCGTTCAGTTGCGCCGCCTGCACAAATTCGCGTTCGCGCAAGCTCAGCGTCTGACCGCGCACGATGCGTGCCATGTCGAGCCAGTTCACCGCGCCGATAGCGACAAAGATCAGCAGGAAGTTCCGTTCGAAGGCCACCATCAACAGGATGACGAAGAAGATGAACGGCAGCGCGTACAACGTATCGACGAAACGCATCATGATGGCGTCGACACGCCCGCCGGCGAGGCCCGCTACCGCGCCGTAGAGAACGCCAATAACGAGGCTGACGGTACTCGCCACAATCGCGACAAGGATCGTGACCTGTACGCCGAGCATCGTGCGCACGAACAAATCGCGACCGAGGTCGTCACGGCCAAAAAGGTGCCCGTTAGTCAGCGCAGGCGCACGCAGGATGTTGTCGAAGTCGGTCTGCAGATAACTGTGCGGGCTCAAGATCGGTCCGAGTATCGCTACCACGACCAGGCCGGCCAGCAATCCGCCACTGATAAATACGGTGCGGCTTTGCCGCGCACGACGCCAGAAGCGACCCGCCGCGCTCATCGTTGCCGTATCCGCGGGTCGATCACGCCATACAGCAGGTCGACCACGAGGTTGAAGAGGATAACGAGGGTCGCGTAGAACACGACGATACCGAGCACCAGCGTGTAGTCACGATTCAGGGCACCGCGAACGAAATGCTGGCCGAGCCCCGGGATGCCGAAGATCTCCTCGACCACCACGGAGCCGGTCAGGATCGCGGCAATTGCCGGGCCCATATAAGAGAGTACCGGCAGCATCCCAGGCTTCAGTGCATGCAGGCGCACGATCGAGTAGGTGCCGAGACCCTGTGCGCGCGCAGTGCGGATAAAGTCACTCGCGAGCACTTCGATCATGCTCGCCCGTGTCAGGCGCGCGATGTATGCGATCTGCGGCAACGCCAACGAAATCACAGGCAGGATGAAACGCCGGCCGCCGCTTGCACCGCTCCAACCCGCCGGCAACCACTGCAAGTGCACGGCCAGCAGCAGCACCAGCACGGGCGCAATCACGAATACAGGAATGGAAATACCGGTCATCGCCAATGTCATCAGCGCGCGATCCAGCGGCGAGTTCTGCTGTAGCGCCGCCAGTGTGCCGGCGCCAACGCCGATGACGGTGGCCAGCAGCATCGCCATGGCGCCGAGTTTCAGTGACAGCGGAAACGCTGCGCCGATCAGGTCGCTGACGGTGAGGTCGCGATAGCGATACGACGGCCCGAGATCGCCGCGCAGAAGCCCGGAAATATAGCGCAGAAATTGCTGTGGCAATGGCTGGTCGAGTTGATAGGCGGCAGCGATGTTCGCCTCGATCTCGGCGGGCAATACGCGCTCGTCATCAAACGGTCCGCCGGGTGCCGAATGCACCATCAGGAACGCGAGCACAATGACCAACAACAAAGTCGGAATTGCACCCAGCAATCGAAGCAAGGCGTAGCGCAGCAAAGCGGTGTCCGATGTCAGGTTTCGTCGGTTGCGAGACTCAGGTGCTGACTGTAATGGTAATCCAGCACGTTGTCTTCCCAACCCCGGACGCGCGGACTCACCAGGTGTTTGCTGACGAAGAAATACAGCGGAATCACCGGGTGTTCGCTGAGAAGTACGCGCTCCGCTTCTTCGAGATACAGGCGGCGATTCAGCGGCACCACCTGTGCGGCGGCATCGCGCATCAAATTGTCGAACCGCTCATTTTCCAAGTGCGGCATGTTGGATGGATTGCCGCTTTGAAAAATACTGAGGAACGTGTGTGCGTCGTTATAGTCGCCGATCCAGCTGGACCGAAAAACCTGCGTAATTTCTGCCTCACGAATGTTCGCCAGCAAGACCTGGAACTCTTCATTCACGAGGGTTGTCCGGACGCCGAGCACATCGGCCCACATCGCCTGCACAGCGAGTGCGATGCGCTGCTGCGTATCGGATGTGTTGTAACGCAACTCAATTTCGACCGGATGTTGTTCACTATAACCAGCTTCGCGATACAGCCTCCGCGCCGCTGCGTTGCGCTCGTCCTGGCTGAGTTCTGCATAACTGAAGCGTATCGGCTCGTAGTTATCAACGCCCGGCGGCACCCAGCTGTAAGCCGGTGTTTCGCCGCGGCCGATTACTTTCTCCACCAGCGTTTCACGGTCGATTGCCATCGACAGCGCCTGGCGCAGCTTTGCATTGCCGGCGAATGGCGGCTTGCTGAGGTTATAGCCGTAGTAGTAAACGCCCAGGTAGGGTGCGATGTGCATTTGCTCCGCATACTGCTCGCGCACTTGCGCAAAACTGTCGGGCGGAATGCTGCTCGTGATATCGATCTCACCGGCACGAAAGCGGTTCAGCTCGGTCATTTCCTGGGTGAGTATGTGATAACTCACGGCGTCAATCGCGGTGGCGGCATTGTTCCAGTAACGCTCGTTGCGCACGAGGCGCAACACGGAGCTGGGCTCCCACGCCTCAAGCCGATAGGCACCGTTGGACAGCAGGTTTTCGGGTCGCGTGAATTCGTTGCCATGCGTTTCGATCGAGCCCGCATGTACGGGAAAAGTGCTCGGATGCGTGAGCAGGCTCAAGAGGTATGGCGTCGGCTGTTGCAGCGTCATGACCAGCGTGTTGTTGTCCGCGGTAACGACACCTAGTTCGCTCGGTGCTGCCTCGCCTTTGATGATCCTGTCCGCATTTGCAATCGCCGCTATGGCCAGGCCATAGAAAGCCGCAGTCGTCGGATCGACCAGCCGCCGTAGACTGAAAACGAAATCGTCTGCCGTTACCGGGTCGCCATTGGACCAGCGGGCGTTGTCGCGAATCCTGAAGGTATAGGTCAGTCCGTCGTCCGAAATCGTCCACGACTCGGCGGCGCCGCCGACGAGCGTGCCGGTGGCCGAGTAGCCGACCAGGCCCTCGCCTATGTCGCGCAACACCTCGGCGGCCTGCGTGCTGCGTGCCTTGTGCGGGTCGATCGATTCCGGGTCCGACGAGAGGCCGCGGTGCAGAGTCGATGCTTGTGGGCTGTCGTTACCGGGATCGGCACAGGAGATGATCGCGAGGCCAACAAACAACACCAGCGGTATGCGTAAGAATTTCATGCTTCGAAGCATACCTCAGGGTGACGTTGGTGCTACCGGAGCGCCTTTTCCAGCTCGCTGTTCGCACCATTTTGGTGCGTGGTCGGTAACTGTCACCGGGTTTCCCCGGGTTTTTTTGAGGTGGACGAGGAGCAGGGAGACCGCTGAGGGCGTCATGCCCTCGAGGCGCGAGGCCTGGCCGAGCGTGACCGGCCGCGTCGCTTCGAGCCGCTGCCGCGCCTCGGTCGACAAGCCCCTGACCTCCGCATAATCCATAGACTCGGGCAGGCGCAGCGCTTCCTGTTTGGCGTGTTGCGCGATCTCGCGCTGCTGGCGATCGATGTAACCGGCATACCTCGCTTCCACTTCGAGTTGCAGCTCGACCTGCTCGCGTTGTTCATCCTCCATGGCCGCGGTCAATTCGCTCGCGCCAAACCCGGGCTGTGCGACCAGGTCCACGTAGCGGTACTCGGGCCTTTTCAGCAACGGCAAAACAGACTTCAATCGCGCGCGCTCGCCGGCAAGCGACTCGCACTTCGCGTTAAACACCGACCAGCGCGCATCGTTAACCAGCCCGAGCTCACGGCCCGTCGGCGTCAGGCGCAGGTCTGCATTGTCTTCGCGCAGCAGCAGCCGGTACTCGGCACGACTCGTGAACATACGATAGGGCTCGCTCACGCCGCGCGTCGTCAGGTCATCGACGAGCACGCCGATGTAGGCTTCGTGGCGCTGCGGGTACCACCCGTCTTGGTCCTGCGCCCGCCGGGCGGCATTCACACCCGCCAGCAGGCCCTGTGCGGCAGCTTCTTCATAGCCCGTGGTGCCATTGATCTGGCCGGCGAAATACAGCCCCGCGACCGGTTTGGTTTCGAGCGTCGGCTTGAGGTCGCGTGGGTCGAAATAGTCATACTCGATAGCGTAGCCGGGCTGTGTAATTCGCGCGCTTTCAAAACCCGGAATCGTACGTACGAATTTTTCCTGCACATCGGCCGGCAGGCTCGTTGAAATGCCGTTCGGGTAGACGAGGTTAGTCGTCAGGCCCTCGGGCTCGACAAAAATCTGGTGCGAGGTCTTGTCGGCAAAGCGCACGACCTTGTCTTCGACCGACGGGCAGTAGCGCGGACCGATACCTTCGATCGCACCCGTGAACATGGGCGAGCGGTCGAGTGAAGCGCGAATGATGTCGTGGGTTGCCTCGCTGGTGCGCGTGATGAAACAGGAAACCTGTCGCGGATGATCGCTGCGCCGGCCAAGAAAGGAAAACACGGGCACGGGCGTATCACCGGGCTGCTCCTGCATCGCGTCGTAATTGAGCGTTGTTCCATCGAGCCGCGGCGGCGTGCCGGTTTTCAGTCGCGCCACGCGGAACGGCAAAGCACGCAGGCGTTCGGCGAGCCGGATGGCCGGCGCATCGCCCACGCGCCCGCCCGGCGTCACCGTGTCACCGTAGAGAATGCGCCCGCCGAGAAACGTGCCGGTCGTCAGCACCACGGCGCTCGCACGGAATATCGCGCCCTCGGCCGAAACGACACCGGCCACGCGATCCCCCTCAAGCAGCAGATCGTCGGCCGCACCTTCTACAATGCTTAACCCCGGCTGCGATTCGAGCATGCGGCGTACGGCATTTCGATACAGGTCACGATCAGCCTGCGCGCGCGTCGCGCGCACGGCGGCGCCCTTGCTCGCGTTCAGCGTGCGAAACTGGATGCCCGCCAGATCGATCGCCGCGGCCATGGCACCGCCGAGCGCGTCGATTTCCCTCGTCAGGTGCCCCTTGCCAATGCCGCCGATCGCCGGGTTGCAGCTCATTTGCCCGAGCGTTGCAATCTTGTGCGTCAGCAAAAGCGTGCGTGCGCCTGCGCGTGCGGCAGCCAGCGAGGCTTCCGTACCAGCGTGGCCGCCGCCGACCACAATGACATCATAAAAGTTTGACATTGGTTAATAATTGACCACCTGAGGTCGCGCATTCTAGTCGCAGGGTCAGGCTGGCGCCACAAACCTTTACTTCAGCCCGGCATGTCGCCACCATTACGCGCCTCCCTGGACCCCGGTTTGCCTATGTTTCGGAGCCTCATGTCTGCCTTGATGCTGTTCGCCGCGATCGCGATCGCCGGGCAGCCGCTGTCAGCGCTTGAGCTTCAGGACTGCCGCATCAGCGTTGGCGCCGGTGCGTCCGGCATCGCCGCCCGCTGCGGTATCCTGGTGCGGCCGCTGGACCCGGACGATCCGGGCAAGGGCGAGATTGAACTCAAGGTTGCCGTCGTTCCGGCCCTGTCGCTCGAACCGGCCAGCGACCCTTTCGTGCCGATAGCCGGCGGACCCGGCCAGTCGAGCATCCATTTCTATGCCGGCTGGGCGTCTGCGTTCGAGCGCGTCCGGCTGCAGCGAGACATATTGCTGCTGGACCAGCGCGGCACGGGCGAATCGGCGCCGCTGGCCTGCGATGTGGATGAGGACTTTGTCGATGGCAGGTTTGCGGCCGAGCAAACCGAAGAACTGGCCGAGCAGTGCCTGAGCCTGCTGCCACACGACCCACGCTATTTCACGACGGGCGTTGCGGTGCGCGATCTGGAGGCACTGCGCCTGGCGCTGGGCTACAGCTCGTTGAATGTCTATGGCATCTCGTACGGCTCGCGCGTTGCACAACATTATGCGCGCCGTTTTCCTGACACGACGCGTACGGTGATTCTTGACGGCGTTGTGCCACCGCAGCTGCCGCTCGGGCCGGACATTGCCACCGAATCACAGCGGGCGATCGACAGTGTCTTTGCGCGCTGTGCCACGACGCCCACTTGCCATGCCCGGTTTCCGGAACTGCGCGAGGACTTCGCCTTGCTGCTTGGCGCGCTCGCAGAGGAGCCGGTCACCGTTGCCCTGCAACACCCGGTGACCGCGAAGCGCGAGCTGCTCGACTTTTCGGCCGATCATTTTGCGGCCGCCATACGGCTGCTCCTCTATAACCCCGGCACGGTTGCGCTGTTGCCGCTCCTGATCAGCGACGCGGCCGACGGCAATTTTGCGCCACTGGCGGCGCAGTTCCACATGGTTGCCGAGTCGCTGAGCGAGTCGCTCAGCATCGGTATGCATAATGCGGTGTTGTGTACCGAGGACGCGCCGTTCATTGACTGGAGCAGCGTTGACCAGGGCGCGATCAATGCCAGCTACATGGGGCCGATGCAGCTTGAGGCGATTCGCGTGATGTGTGCTGTCTGGCCAAAAGGTGTGCTTGACGCCGACCTCCGCGAACCGCTGGCGAGCGACGTGCCCGTGCTGCTGTTATCGGGTGGCGCGGACCCGATTACCCCACCCTACTTCGCTGCGCTCGCCGCGGTCGCGATGCAGCAACAATGGCAGATCACGGGCGAACAGCAGGGCCATGGCCTGGCCGCCGTCGGTTGCATGCCGCGCATCATTGGCGAGTTTGTTACGGCCGCCAGCCTCGCCGAGGTTGCTACGGATTGCCTGCAGGATGCCTTCGTGATGCCGTTCTTCATCGACTACACGGGCCCGACGCCATGATTGTTGTCTCCGGGCTGCAGAAGTCCTTCGGCAAGGTACGGGCGCTCGATGACGTCAGTTTCTCGGCACCGGACGGCAGGATCACCGGGCTGCTCGGGCCCAACGGTGCCGGCAAGTCGACCACGCTGCGCGTCCTCTACACGGTGTTGCGGCCCGATGCGGGCACGGCCAGCATCGATGGCATTGATGTGGTCAGCAACAGTCTCGCTGCGCGCCGGCGTATTGGCGCGTTGCCGCACGGCGCCGGCCTCTACCCGCACCTTACCGGGCGCGAGAACATTGCCTATTACGCGGCGCTCTGCGGCATCGACAAAGCGGCCGTCGAAGAAAAAGTTGCGGGCATCATCGAGCTGCTGGACATCGCGGCGTTCGCGGACCGGCGCACCAAGGGTTTCTCGCAGGGCCAGCGCACGAAGATCGCCCTGGCCCGCGCGCTCGTGCACGATCCGCAGAACATCATCCTCGACGAGCCCAGTAACGGGCTTGACGTCATGGCCATACGCTCCTTGCGCGAGCTCATATTGAAACTCAAGGCCGCCGGCCGTTGTGTGCTGTTCTCCAGCCACGTCATGCAGGAGGTGGCCGCCCTCTGCGATGACATCTGCATCATCGCAGAGGGCAAGGTGGCGATAGACGATTCCGTCGATGGCATTCGTGAACGCACCGGTTGCGACGACCTTGAGGATGCGTTCGTTGCGGCCATCCGGATGGTAGCGAACGAATGATGCGTACCTTGCTGATCGTGTTTGTAAAAGAGGTCATCGATAATTTTCGAGACCGGCGCACGCTGGCGTCCGCTTTGTTGATGGGCCCTTTGCTGGGTCCGATGCTGTTTGCGTTTGTCATCAACCTTTCGATCGAGCGCTCCTTGTCGGACGTCGACCGATCGATGGCGCTGCCCGTTATCGGCGCGAACAATGCGCCGAACCTGATGCGCTTTCTCGAGAGCCGCAATATCGACATCGTCGACGGCCCGGTTGATCGCGACGCTGCCATTGCCGCAGTCAAAGCGGGCGAGATCGATGTCGTGGTCATCGTGCCCACCGGCTTTGGCGATCGGCTTGGCGAGGGCGCGCCCGCGCGGGTCGAGCTGGTTTCGGATCAGTCTGACCAGGAAGCCGAACGCGATGCGCGACGCGCCCGTAATGCAATCGGCGCTTACAACCAGCAGCTCGCCGCCTTGCGCCTGATTTCGCGAGGCGTCAGCCCGACCGTCTTGCAGGCCATTAATGTCGACGATGTCGATGTCTCAACACCGAGCGGCCGCTCCGGCATCCTGCTCGGCATGATGAGTTACTTTTTTATTTTTGCGATGCTCATGGGTGGCATGTATCTCGCCATCGACACCACAGCGGGCGAGCGCGAACGCGGCTCGCTGGAGCCGTTGCTGTCGCTGCCCGTGACACGCGAGCAATTGATGCTCGGCAAGGTGGCCGCGACCTGTGTATTCATGGCGGTATCGTTGATGCTCAGCCTCTGGTCGTTCTTTTTCGCGCTCAGGTTCATGCCGCTGGAGCAGCTCGGTATGACGCCGAATTTCGGGCCGGGCGTGGTGCTTGCCGCGTTCCTGTTGCTCGCACCCTTCATCCTGCTCGGCGCCGCGCTGATGACGCTGGTGGCATCGTTCACCAAGAGCTACAAGGAGGCGCAGACCTGGCTCAGTGTGGTGCTGATCGCGCCAACGTTGCCGATTCTTGTGGTCAGCATTTTGAATGTCCGGCCGAGGCTTGAGTTCATGTTTGTGCCCAGCCTGAGCCAGCACCTGGTGTTGCAAGACCTAATAAAGAACGAGCCGATGCAGTGGCTGCACGTAACGATATCCGTCCTGAGCACATTGCTGATCGGCGCCGCGTTAACCTGGGCCTGCGCCCGGCTGTATCGCCGCGAGGGCCTGCTCGGTTAGTCCCGGTCCAAAAAAAAGCCCCGCCGCAGCGGGACTCTCTTGTGAAGCAGCGCGACCTTACTTGTCGAAGTACAACCGCACGCCGGCACCGTAGGTCGTAACGTCGTCACCGAAGCTCGCACCAATGCCGAGCGCGATGTTGCCGGAGACGGTGTACCAGAGTCCGGCGCCAAACCCCGTGCTATCTGCGCCGTCGCCGAGATCCACATAGCTGGCGCTGGCATTGAGCTCGAGGCTCGGGCTTACCATGCTGCGTACACCAAGCGATACGCCAAAGCCGCTGTCATCGGCCGAGCCGAAACCGGGCGCGCTGATGTCTGCCGAAACGTACGCGAGGGTCGCAAACCAGTCCGTCTTTTCCGATAGCGCGGCGTGATAGCCGCCGCCCACCGTAAGCTGATCAAGATCAACGACGGACTCCAGGTCGCCCGATGCATAACCGGCGAATACGAACCAATCGTCGTTAATTTCTACCGAGCCGCCTACGGCGTAGCCATTACCGTCGGCATCGAAGCCGCCGCCAACGTCGACCTCGACCTCTTGGTAGATCGCCTGAATGTAGCTGTAGCTGATGCCATTGTCGGCCAGCACCGTAGCGCTGCTGAACATAGGTGCACCGAATGCAACAACCGGTAAAGCTTTCTTTAAAAAAGCGTTCATCATGATTTCCTTACGTGGTTTCCAGAGGGCAGCCTAGGCGGGGACACTGCGAGAGCCCTGATTATCGGCTGATTTCTCGCTGATTACTGTCGCCGCGGCGCGATCGTACCTCTGCCCTTCGCGGCTTGCCAGCACTGCGTCACAAAATTCGCAGGAACTTACTTGCCTATGCAAAACTGGCTGAAAATCCTGCCAAGCAGATCGTCGGCCGAGCTCGCGCCCGTAATCTCGCCCAGCGCCTGGTGCGCGAGACGCAGCTCCTCCGCGAATACCTCGCCGGCCCTTTCTTCGCGGAGCGCCCGGCAACCGGCGGCGAAGTGCTGTTCTGCGCGCTGTAGTGCATCGACGTGGCGGCGACGCGCCGTGATGGTCTGTTCGCCGAGGTTTTCGTAACCGGCGAGCCGCGCGATGCGCGCACGCAATTCCATGAGGCCGGCGCCCGTTTCTGCCGATACGTGCAAGGTCCGCGTGTCCTG
>CAZHLE010000014.1:17762-26698 GCA_964533065.1 uncultured Woeseiaceae bacterium
CCTGCGGGTCGTCCCCCGCCGGCTCCCCGGTCAGGTCAATCTTGTTGCGCACGATTAGCACCGGTATATCCGGCAGGTCGGCCGGCAATCCTGCGCGGCTGTTGCCGACATCATTGGCATCCAGGATCCACAGCGCGGCATCCGCGCTGGCGAGCGCCTCGCGCGCGCGGCGAATGCCTTCGGCCTCAATGCGATCCGGGTTGTCGCGCAAGCCGGCTGTATCGACGGGCTAGACCGCCAGGCCATCAATGTCAATCTGTTCGCGCAGGATGTCGCGCGTGGTGCCCGCGACTTCAGTGACGATCGCCGTGTCCTCGCCGCTGAGGCGATTCATGAGGCTCGATTTGCCCGCATTCGGTTTGCCGATGATGACGACGCGAAATCCGTCGCGCAGAACGCGCCCCACCGAGCTTTGCCCGATCAGTGTCGCGAACGCGCCGGCTGCGCGGCGGATCGCAAGCTGCAATTCCTCGTCGGACAGAAAGTCGACTTCCTCTTCCGGGAAATCGATGGCGGCCTCAACGTAGAGCCGTATTCGCTCGACGTCATCGGCGATATTCATCACACGCTTCGAAAACTCGCCGCTCAGGGAGCGCAACGCCGCGCGCGCCGCCTGCGCGGTGCTGCTGCCAATCAGGTCTGCCACGGCTTCTGCCTGGGCGAGATCGAGTTTGTCATTCAGGAACGCGCGCTGCGTGAATTCGCCGGGCGCCGCCATGCGCGCACCGGCGCTGATCACCGCATTGACAAGCATGGCCACAGGCACGGGCCCGCCATGCCCCTGCAGTTCGACGACGTCTTCGCCCGTAAAAGAGTCTGGCGCAGGAAAGTACAGCACCATGCCGCTGTCGATGGCTGCGCCGGCAGCGTCGCAAAATGTCCGCAGCCGTGCCTCGCGCGGCGGCGGCAGCGGTCCGGCAAGTTGCGCCGCGATCTGGCTTGCCATCGGCCCGGAAATCCGCACGATGGCGATGCCCCCGGTTCCGGGAGGCGTTGCTGCCGCAACGATGGTATCGGGCTTCATGTCAGCGTAGCTCTACCCCGCCGCTCAGGCCTTGGTGCCGCGCTTGCCGCCTTTTTGTTGTTTGGCCTCGGCCTCAACGACATTGTTGATCTTCCATTGCTGGGCAATCGACAACACCGTGTTAGTAACCCAGTAGAGCACCAGGCCAGCAGGGAAGAACGCAAAAAACGCCGTAAATATGATCGGCATGATCTGCATGACTTTGACCTGTATCGGGTCGCCAATCTGCGGGTTCAGTTTTTGCTGGAAATACATCGCCGCGCCCATGATCAGCGGCAGTATGAAGAACGGATCACGCACTGACAGATCCGTAATCCAGAGCGCGAACGGCGCCTGGCGCATTTCGACGCTTTCCAGCAGCACCCAGTAAAACGCAAGGAAAAACGGCATTTGAATGAGGATTGGTAAACAGCCGGCCGCCGGATTGACCTTCTCCGTTTTGTATAGCTCCATCATCGCCTGGCTTTGCGCCGGCCGGTCATCCTTGTAGCGCTCCTGCAGCGCCTTGACGCGGGGCTGCAGATTGCGCATTTTCGCCATGGAGCGACCGCTCGACTCGGTCAGCTTGTAGAAAACCAGCTTGATCAGAATGGTGACGAGAATGATCGACCCGCCCCAGTTGCCGACCCAATCGTAGGCGAGACTGAGCAACCAAAATAGCGGCTGCGAGATCGGTGTAAGTAATCCGTAGTCGACCGTCAGCTTGAGTTTCTTGTCTACCTGTTCCAGCTGTGACTGGAGTTTCGGGCCGACAAACAACGTGGTTTTAAACGTGTGGCTCGCCCCGGGTTCAACGACTCGCGCAGCACCAATCGCGCTCGTCGTTTCATTCCTGTCGCGCAAGACCACGCTGTACCGCTGCGGCGTGCCGCGCTCCGGGATGACGGCCGTGACAAAGTGATGCCGAATCGCACCAAACCAGCCGCTCTCGGCGCTGAAGGTATACGGACCATCATCGAGCAGATCTTCGCGGTCCAGTTTTTCAGATTTCTCACCGTCATACACGATCGGACCATTAAAGGAGTACGAGTCGACATCAAACATCGATCGCTCCTGCTCCTGCAGGTAGCGATGTTGCTGCGCGTACTCGGCTCCTCGCCAGGGCTTTTCGCTGTTGTTGGTGATCGTCTGTTGCAGGCCGATGATGTAGCTGCCGCGCGTGAAACGATATGTTTTGGTTACAACGATGCCGCTGTCATCCGCCCAGCGCAGCGGCACAACCAGTTCGTCTGCGTTACCAAGTTCATAGCTGCTCTGCTCGGCGCTGAACATGGCGAGATGATTTGCTTCGGCGGCATCGCCGCCGGAGCGCAGGCCGGATTGAAGGAGCGAGAGCCCGTCCGGATCGGTTTGAAGCAGGCTGACGAGTTCGTCCGGCCGGTCTTTCGCAACCGGGTAATGCAACAGGTCGGCGCCGATCAGCGTTCCGCCCTGGCTGCTGATGGTAATGGCGAGCACGTCAGTTCGTACCACGCTTTGCTCGACGCCGGTCATTTCGACATCGGCGGCGAGGCCTGTTGCGTCCGCAGCGAAGCTCGGCGCGTTGACCGCGGCAGGCGTTTTGTCGGCCTCGAGCACCAGATCCGGCAGGCTGGAATCCGTGTCGCCGTTACTGCCGGCACTCGCTGCCACGGTCTCTGTCGTCGTCGGCTGTGTCGCGCGCGCATAGTCCTGCTGCCACGCCTGGTAGGTCATCCATGCCAGAAGCCCGAAGACCGCCCATATCACCAGTCGTTGATTGTCCATTCTTTCCCTATTCCTGCCCGCCCTGCCGGATCTTCAGCTTTTCGCACTGCCGCCAGTGTTGGCTGAGGCTGTCAAACAGTTGCCGGTTGCTGCCACCGCGCGCCGCGGGCTGGTTGATTACCACGATGTCGAGGTTTTCGAGCATTGCCTGGTGATGTCTATACGACTCGCGGACAACGCGCTTGATCCTGTTTCTTGTTGTTGCTGCCCGGCAATGCTTTTTGGATATTGCCAGGCCAAGTCGGCCTGCCCTGTCGTCATTGTTGTTGCAAAGAACCGTAAACCATTCGTCGCGGCTGCGCACCGCGTTCTTGAAAACCCGCCCGTAAGCCGCAGCATCGAGCAACCGCTTGTCTTTACGAAACCGGTACGCCGAGCTGCCAGCCAAAGGTGGATTTTTGCTCGCCGCGAGAATCGCTTACGGCGTCAGTTTTGCGCGGCCCTTGGCGCGGCGGCGCGCAAGCACAAGGCGGCCGGCTTTTGTCGCCATGCGGGCACGGAAACCATGGGTGCGCGCGCGTTTTAACGTGCTTGGCTGAAAAGTGCGTTTCATTATCCGGTACCAGTTAGCAAGAAGGCCTGTTTTCGCCCTCTTTCAGAAGGGCGGCAAGGGTACTTAGATGCGGAAACAGTGTCAATAGACGCTTATGGCGGCGAATTTGCAGACGGTATAGACTGCCCGGTCCACATTTATAATCCGTTTTAATAACGCTTTTGGGGACTTCTTTGCCGGCCGAGATGACGCTATGGAACCGTTGCATCCGTGACTTGCAGGCGGAAATTCCAGAGCAGCAGTTCAATACCTGGATCCGGCCGTTGCAGGCCGTTGAGGATGGGGCCGTTCTTCGCTTGCTGGCGCCGAATCGCTTCGTCGTTGACTGGTTACAGGAACATTACATTGAGCGGATCCTGCAGATTGTCGGTGACTCGGGGGCGTCCGCCGAGGTTGTGCTTGAAGTGGGCTCGCGCCAGCCCACGGGGCGCGTTCCCGCGCCCGTCGTGCCACGCGCGCTCGCGCCACGGCAGGCGGGTCACGCACTGCTCGAGGCGCGTCTTAGTCCGAGCTTCACGTTTGAAAGTTTCGTCGAGGGCAAGAGCAACCAGTTGGCCCGGGCCGCAGCAACCCAGGTAGGACAAAACCCGGGAAAATCCTATAACCCGCTTTTCATCTATGGCGGCGTCGGCCTCGGCAAGACCCACCTGATGCATGCGGTTGGCAACGCGATGCTGGTGCAGAACCCGGCAGCGAGCGTAGCTTACGTTCATTCAGAGCGCTTCGTCGGCGACATGGTCCGGGGCCTGCAGCACAATACTATTTCAGAGTTCAAGCGGGCTTACCGCTCCCTCGACGCGCTGTTGATTGACGATATTCAGTTTTTTGCCGGCAAAGAGCGCTCGCAGGAAGAGTTTTTTCATACCTTCAACGCGTTGCTGGAGGGACAGCGACAGATTGTGCTGACCTGCGATCGTTACCCGAAAGAGGTGGCGGGGCTGGAGGAGCGGCTGAAATCGCGCTTCGGCTGGGGGTTGACGGTGGCGATTGAGCCGCCTGAGCTCGAGACGTCGGTGGCTATCCTGATGAGCAAAGCACAGCTCGAGGGGGTAGAGCTTCCAGACGAAGTGGCCTTCTTTATTGCCAAGCGCATACGATCCAACGTTCGCGAGCTAGAGGGGGCTTTGCGGCGGGTCATCGCAAACTCGCGTTTCACGGACCGGCCAATCAATCTTGATTTTGCCAAGGAGGCGCTGCGTGACCTGCTTGCTTTGCAAGCGCGGCTGGTATCGATCGAAAACATCCAGAAAACCGTAGCGGAGTATTTTAAGATTCGGGTCGCCGACTTGTTGTCGAAACGCCGCAGCCGGTCCATTGCGCGGCCAAGACAATTTGCCATGGCCCTGGCCAAAGAGTTGACCAACCATAGCTTGCCGGAGATTGGTGATGCATTTGGCGGCCGGGATCATACGACAGTCCTGCATGGTTGTCGGCGCATAGTGGCGCTGCGCGAGTCTGACAAGCGCATTGATAATGATTATTTGAATTTGCTGAGAACTCTGACAGGGTGATGTGGATAACCAGTGGACAACATGTGTGGCTAGTTTTATCCACAACTTATCGACAACAGTAAGGCAGGTTGTACACTGCCTTTGCGGAGATTTTTTTTAATATATCTTATTGATTTTTAAGTGTTTTATTTTTTTATCCACAGGCATATCGAGCCTTAATAATAACAATAAAACCATAATGTCCAATATTTATTAACAGGTGGAATGCATGAAATTACGAGCTGCTCGCGATGTCCTTCTGAAAGCCTTGCAGTCGGTTATTGGTGTGGTGGAACGGCGGCAAACGATGCCGATCCTGTCAAATGTGTTGCTCGTTGCGCGCGACGGGTTGTTGTCTGTTACAGCAACGGATTTGGAAGTTGAGTTGGTGGCGACTGCGGAGGTCAGCGTAGAGCTCGCCGGAGAAATCACGGTATCGGGACGGAAGCTGCTTGATATCTGTCGTGCGCTGCCGGACGGGTCCGATATCAATATTGTCGTATCGGGCGATAAACTCGTAGTTCGTTCCGGCAAGAGCAAGTTCAATCTGATGACGCTTCCGGCGGCAGAGTTTCCGACAGTTGAGGACATAAAAGCTGGCCAGGTGATCACCGTATCGCAGGAAACACTAGGTCGGTTGATCGAAAAGACGCATTTTTCGATGGCACAGCAGGACGTTCGCTATTACCTGAATGGCATGCTTCTTGAGACCGGGGGCGCAGTGTTGCGGGCGGTCGCAACCGACGGTCATCGGTTAGCGCTGTGCGAAGCAAAGATTGACGGGGCCAAACTGAACCAGCAGCAAGTGATCGTGCCACGCAAAGGCGTGCTTGAGCTACAACGGCTGATGGACGGCCAGGGCGACCTGAATATAGAGCTTGGACCAAACCACATCCGCATACAGCTTTCTGCAATCCGCTTTACGTCCAAGCTTATCGATGGTCGCTTTCCCGAATACGAGCGGGTTATTCCGAAGGAGTCGAGCAATGAGCTGACAGCGGATAAGGCCCTGTTTCGCGGCGCCCTGCAGCGCACGGCCATTCTTTCCAACGAAAAATATCGCGGCATCCGGCTGATCATCCGGGACAGCGGTGTGGTCATCCAGGCGCACAACCCCGAGCAGGAGGAAGCGGAGGAGGAACTTGAGGTTAGTTATTCGGGTGAGGACATCGAGATTGGCTTCAATGTGAATTACCTGCTCGACGCGCTCGGCGCAATCGAGGGGGAGGAAGTGACCTTGTCAGTGCTGGATAGCAATTCCAGTTGCCTGATTCGCCAACCCGGCCGGGACGACGGCAAATTCGTCGTGATGCCGATGCGCCTCTAAGGGTCTTGCTTCCGGGTGCCAATCCGGTATTTCACCGCGGAGAACTTTCGTTGCCTCCAGCGCATCGAGCTGGAGGCGGATCCGCGCTATAACCTTATTTTAGGCAAGAACGCGGCAGGCAAAACCAGCGTGCTCGAGGCGTTGGCCTATCTTGGCCGGGGCAAGTCGTTCCGGGGCGCGGCGACCAGCGATCTGGTCCGGTACGGGGCGCGAGAGTTCGTCCTGTTTGGTGAGGTTTGGGAGGGCGAGCGCACCGGGCGAGTCGGTGTCAGAAACAGCGCCGGGGGCCTGGAAATCCGCGTGGATGGCGCCAGCGAGGGCGGGGCCGCGGCGCTGGCGCTGGCGCTGCCGTTACAGATCATCGACCCCGATGTGCATGAGCTGGTCGAGGGCGCGCCGGACCGGCGCCGACGCTACCTGGACTGGATTGCGTTCCACGTGGAACCAGACTATGTCGATGTCTGGCGCCGGTTCCGCCGCGCCCTGAAACAGCGCAACGCAGCGCTGCGGGCCGGGACTACCGGGCCGGTGCTGGCGGGATGGAACACGGAGTTTGCCGAACTCGCTGCACGGGTCGATGCTGCGCGACGCCGGGCGCTGGCGGCGGCGCTGGTGCCACTTAGGATAACGGGCGAGGACCTGCTTGGCAGCGGCGTGGATTTTGAGTACCGGGCCGGCTGGAACGAGGAGCAGGGCTTGCTGTCGGTGCTTGAGGATGGGCTGGAGCGCGACCTGCAGTACGGCAGTACGCAACACGGGCCACACCGCGCGGACCTTAAGCTGAGCTACGATGCCCGGCGCGCGCGAAAACTGGTATCCCGCGGGCAGCAAAAGCTGCTCGCCTGCGCCATGGTATTGGCGGCAGCAGAAACAGCCCAAGCGGCGCTGGGCCGGCCGGTACTGCTGTTATTGGACGATCCGGGTGCTGAGCTGGATCGTGAGGCACTGGGCCGCCTGATGGGGCGGGTTGTCGCGCTGGGCAGCCAGGTTGTGGCGACCAGTCTCGATGCCGATGCGCCGCTGTTTCCGGCTGCGGCGAGGGTGTTTCACGTGGAACATGGCAAGCTCGCGCAGGCGCCGTAAGATCGCCGGAAGAACGCGCGAAAACCCTTAAAAAATAAGGATTTGGGGCTACTTTAGCGACGCCGCTTTGGTACAATGGCCCGACTTTGTTCAGAGGGTGCGGCATGGCCGGCAAAAACGAATATAATTCCAGTAATATCAAGGTCTTAAAAGGTCTCGAGGCGGTCCGGAAGCGGCCAGGCATGTACATCGGCGATACCGATGACGGCACGGGCCTCCACCACATGGTTTTCGAGGTCGTCGACAACTCGATCGATGAGGCTCTCGCGGGGCACTGCTCGGTCGTGACGGTGACCATACATGCCGATGAATCGGTTACCGTGAGCGACGACGGCCGCGGCATTCCCGTCGATCTGCACCCCGAGGAGGGCCGCTCGGCCGCCGAGGTCATCATGACCGTGCTGCATGCAGGCGGTAAATTCGACGACAACTCGTACAAAGTGTCGGGCGGCCTCCATGGCGTCGGCGTCTCGGTCGTCAATGCCCTTTCAGAGCACCTGGTCCTGACCGTGCACCGCGATGGCAAGACGCACCAGCAGGAATATGTGCACGGCGAACCCAAAGCGCCTCTCGCCGTGGTTGGCGACACGGATCGCCGGGGCACGACCATACGATTCAAGCCCAGCAGCAAAACCTTCACAAACATCAAGTTTCATTACGACGTGCTGGCTGGTCGGCTCAGGGAGCTGTCGTTTCTTAATTCTGGCGTACGCATCCGCCTGAACGACGAGCGCACTGAGCGCGAGGACATTTTTCAGTACGAGGGCGGCATCCGGGCGTTTGTAAAGCACCTGAATCGCAACAAGGCCCCCGTGCACGGCGCGGTGTTTTATTTCTCCACCACGCAGGACGCCGTCGGTGTCGAGGTGGCGCTGCAATGGAACGACAGCTACCAGGAAAACATGTTTTGCTATACGAACAATATTCCGCAGCGGGATGGCGGTACACACCTGTCCGGGTTTCGTGCGGCGCTGACGCGCACGCTGAATACCTACATCGAGAAAGAGCTGGCCAGCAAGAAAGACAAGTTTCTTCCCAGTGGCGACGACGCGCGTGAGGGGCTGACCGCAATCCTCTCCGTGAAGATGCCAGACCCGAAGTTCTCGTCCCAGACCAAAGACAAACTGGTCTCATCCGAAATCAAAGGCGTCGTGGAGCAGGCGATGGCCAGCCAACTGCAGGACTTCCTGCTCGAACATCCGCAGGACGCCAAGGCGATTGTTTCAAAAATCATAGACGCGGCCAGGGCCCGCGAGGCCGCGCGCAAAGCTCGCGAAATGACACGCCGTAAGGGCGCGCTGGATATCGCCGGCCTGCCCGGCAAGCTCGCCGACTGCCAGGAAAAGGACCCGGCCCTGTCGGAGCTGTTCCTGGTCGAGGGCGACTCGGCCGGCGGATCCGCCAAGCAGGGCCGCGATCGCCGCACGCAGGCGATCCTGCCGCTAAAGGGAAAAATTTTGAACGTCGAAAAAGCGCGTTTCGACAAGATGCTCGCATCCGCGGAAGTTGGCACGCTGATAACCGCGCTGGGCTGTGGCATTGGCCGCGATGATTTCAACATCGAAAAGCTTCGCTACCACCGAATCATCATCATGACCGACGCGGACGTCGACGGCTCGCATATTCGCACACTGCTGCTGACGTTTTTCTATAGACAAATGCCGGCACTGATCGAGCGCGGACACATCTATATCGCGCAACCGCCTTTGTATA
>CAZHLE010000014.1:26708-37733 GCA_964533065.1 uncultured Woeseiaceae bacterium
AGGTCAAGCGCGGCAAGCAGGAGGCATATGTCAAGGACGATGCTGAGCTGAATACCTATCTGCTGTCTGCGGCGCTTGATGGTGCGGCCCTGCATGTCAACAAAAGTGCGCCGGCGTTGTCGGGCTTCGCGTTGGAAAGCCTGGCGAAGGAACACATTGCAGTTGAAGCGATCATTGCACGGCTTGCGACGCGCTACGACGAGGCCGTGCTGCGAACAATCAGCAGTTTGCCAGCGGTCACCGCAGAAACCAGCGACAACATTGACGAGCTTGCCGCCTGGACCGAAAAGTTATCGGCCGCGCTGCCGAAAAGCAGTGGCGATCGGGCCTATGTCGGCACGGGTGGCGCCTATACGGCCGCCCTTGAGCGCGGTGACGCAGATGGTGAAGGGGTGCGCATTGCGATTACACGAGTGCAACACGGCCTCAGCGCAACGCGATATTTGCCACGCGAGTTTTTTGGCAGCAACGAATATCGCCACATGGCGACGCTGCAGGCAAAGCTTGACGAGCTGTTGGGCGAGGGCGCCCATGTGGCGCGCGGCGAACGCAGGGCTGAGGTGAGCGAGTTCGCCGCTGCGGTAGACTGGTTAATGGCGGAGGCGCGCCGTGGCCAGTCGATACAACGCTACAAAGGCTTGGGCGAAATGAACCCGGACCAGCTCTGGGACACCACCGTAAACCCGGAAACGCGCCGGCTGTTGCAGGTAAAAATTGAAGACGGCGTGAAGGCCGACGACATTTTCACGACCCTGATGGGTGACCAGGTCGAGCCGCGCCGTGAGTTCATCGAGAAAAATGCGCTGACGGTTGCGAACCTGGACGTCTAGGCGGCACTACCATGATTCTCCGGCGGCAACTGATACACACGATGTTCGTATTGTCGTTGCCCCTGATCGTCGCCTGGTTCGGGCTGTCAATCTGGTCGGCGCTGTTGCTCGTATTCGTCGCGCTCCTCTGGCGCTGGCTGCTCGCGGCGACATCGTTACTGGCACCCGAGCGGCACCCGGCCATCGTGCTCGAAACCATCACGGCAAGCCACTTTGCCGAGAAAGCGCGCTGGTGTATGGACCGGCTCGGCATCGAATACGAGGAACGGCCATCGGCCGGCATTCTGGGCGTCCTGTTTGCGGGCAGGACCGTGCCGCGATTGAATATCAGGACCGGGATCGTCCGGTCCAGCATCGGTAACTCGCCGGAAATCCTGCGCTTTCTATGGGGGCAGTATGCGGCAACGCTTGGTGAGCGGGCGGCGTTTCTTGCACCGACGCCGGAGCGCCTCGAGCTGGAAAAAAAACTTGATCGCTACGGCGTCGATTTACAGATCTGGGTTTACGCGCACCTGTTGCAGCATCGGGACGTCGTGCTGCAAATCTGGGGCGTAAACGATACGCGCGTGCCATGGTGGCAGCGCGTTATCATGCGGCCGCTGTTTCCACTGAGCCGCCTGTTCCTGCAGCGCGTTTTTGCGCTCAGCGATGACCACTACGCCAAGGCGGTACGGCATATCGACGATCTATTGGGCGAAATGGAAGTCCGCGTTGCCGACGGCCGGGGGTCCATCCTGGGCGGCGACGAAATCAACTACGTCGACATCACCTTCGCTGCGCTCTCCGGGCTGTGGCTGCAACCCGAAAATTATGCCGGCGGGATGATGCGCGCCAGCCGCGTAGCCCGCAATCGATTGCCGGGACCAATGCAGGCGGACATCGAACGCTGGCTGGAGAATAATCCACGCGCAACCGCCTTCATTACGCGCATGTATGCAACGGAGCGCCAATGATGTGCAGACTCGCGCCAGTCATTATTGCCTTGCTGATCCTGGGTTGCGCGGCGCAGAAGGTATCCGAACTCGACCAGGCAATACTTGACTACGTACAGTTGCACGAGCTTAGCGAGCTCGATTCGCTGCGGCGCAGCAATGGCGATAGCTGGAAGGCGCTGAGCGACAGGTTCGTCGTCTACAGCGGCCGCAAGGACGTCTACCTGATCGAGTTCAACCGCAACTGTCACGAACTGAACGAATACCCGGTGGTGGCAGACGTACGCCGCGAGCCGAACAGGATCAGAGCGCGATTTGACACCCTGCGCGGCTGCCTGATCGATAGAATATTTGCCATTAACGAGAATGATGTCGCCGAACTCGCGGCGATGGGCCAGGCAATGGACAACGAAAACTAAGTGCGCAAGTGCGGGTCTATGAACAAAACCGCGGCGAGGCGGCGGACGGAACAGGGGAAACGATGAACAAACTATTTCTGGGCGCTCTGGCGCTGACGCTTGTATCTGCGTGCACGCCGGAACCGGCAACGCTCAGCTCGGGCATCGACACGCAATACATGGATGCCGGCACCAGGCCCGGCGACGACTTTTTCCGCTACATGAATGGTAAATGGCTGGACGAGACCGAGATCCCCGCTGACAAATCAGGTTACGGCGGATTCATAATTCTTGCCGATGTAGCGCAGGAAAACATCAAGGCGATCATCGAAGAGTCTGCCACGGGGGACTTTGCGAAAGGCAGCGACGAACAGAAAGTCGGCGATCTGTACAAGTCCTATCTCGATCTTGAGGCGCGCAACGCGCGCGGGCTGGAGCCGCTGCAGCCGGAGCTTGCGAGAATCAAGGCACTGTCGAGCCACGACGAGGTCATGCGCTACTTTGCGCGCGGCAGTATTTACGGCATCAGCATGCCGATGGACCTGCAGCAGCTGGTCGACTGGAATGACCCGACGCGGTACTCGATGATTATTACGCAGGGCGGCCTCGGCCTGCCGGATCGCGAGTACTACCTCAAGCAGGACGAGCGCTCGGCGAGCCTCCGGGAGGCATACGTCGAACATATTGCGAAAATGTTTGATCTGGCCGGCTTGCCGGACAGCGCGGCTGCCGCCGGCACGATCATGGCGCTGGAAACACGGCTCGCCGAAAAGCAGATGAGCAAGGAAGAGGCGCGTAACCGCGCCAAAAACTACCAGACCGTGGTGCGCGAGGCACTTGCCGAGACCATGCCGCAATTCGCCTGGGACGCCTACCTCGAAGAGTTCGGCATTCCCGACATCGATAACGTCGTGCTGTACATGAAAGACTACCTCGGGGAACTCGACGCCATTATTCGCGCCACGGGTCTGGAGACCTGGAAAACCTATCTGACCTGGCGCGCGCTGGGTGCAGCAGCGACGATCCTGACGGCAGACCTTGATCGGCAGAATTTTGAATTTTTCGGCAAAGCGCTGTCCGGTACGCAAGAGCAACAGGAAATGTGGCGTCGCGGAACTGCGCTGATCAGCGGCAACCTGGGCGAGGTGGTTGGCAAGGTTTACGTTGCGAAACATTTTCCGCCCGAAGCCAAAGAGCGCATGCAGGCATTGGTTGTAAACCTGATCAACGCCTACGAAAAAAGTATCCGCGAGCTCGACTGGATGAGCGATGCGACCAAGACTGAGGCCCTGCGCAAGCTCTCGAAATTCACGCCGAAAATCGGCTACCCGGACGAATGGCGCGATTACTCGATGCTCGACATTGAGGCGGACGACCTTTTCGGTAACCTGTTGCGTGCCTCGGAGGCAGAGCACCAGCGGCAATTGAATCGGCATGGCGGACCGGTCGATCGCGACGAATGGCACATGACGCCGCAGACCGTGAATGCCTATTACAACCCGGCGCTGAATGAGATCGTATTCCCGGCCGCGATCCTGCAGCCGCCATTCTTCAATCTGGAGGCGGACGATGCAGTCAACTACGGCGCCATCGGCGCCGTGATCGGGCATGAAATAGGCCATGGTTTCGACGACCAGGGCAGCACCTTCGATGGCGACGGCAGGCTTCGCAACTGGTGGACCGACGCAGACCGCGCCGAGTTCAAGAAGCGCACCGACAAGTTGGTCGCGCAATACAGCGAATTCGCGCCGTTTGAGGACCTGAAGGTCAACGGCGAATTCACGCTGGGCGAAAACATTGGCGACCTGGGTGGTATCAGTATCGGTCTTTTGGCCTACCAGATGTCACTGGGCGGCAAAGAGCCACCTGTGATTGACGGCATGACCGGCGTGCAACGCGTATTCCTCGGCTATGCGCAGGTCTGGCGGAGCATCTACCGCGAGGAGGAATTGCGGCGCCGCATCGCAACCGCTCCGCACGCACCAGCCGAGTATCGCGCCAACGGCGCGGTCCGTAACGTGCCGGAGTGGTACGAAGCCTTCGACGTACAGGAGGGCGATGCGCTGTACCTGCCGCCCGAGGAGCGCGTCAAAATCTGGTGAGTTACTCGGGCGCGAACATCTCACCGAAGAAGTTGCCGGCATTCCAGCGCGGCCGCGCATCGTCGTTGGCGATGCTCCAGCCGATACGCGCCTTGGCGCGCGTGAAACGGATGGCAGAGTCCCAGTCGATCGGCTGCAACAGGTCGTCTGTGGGCTGGTGATAGTGGGTGCGGCGGAAGGCCGTAGTGATCGCCGCGCCATCGACGCCGCTCTCGGATGAGGTCATGCCCGGACTGAGGTAAATCGCCGGGACACCCTTTTTTACAAACGAGTACTGATCGCTGCGTACAAAGATATTTTCTACAGGCATCGGATCGGGCGTGAGCGCGAAGCCCTCGGCACTGGCGGCCGCAGCGGCAACCGGCCCCAGTGATGAATTCTCGGCACCGAAAGCGATGATGTCGGCGAGCGGATACAGGAACAACGGCATGTCGATGTTGACGTTGGCAACGAGGGCATCGGTCGGCACCGTCGGGTAATGCGCAAAATAGTCGGAGCCGAGAAGGCCTTGTTCTTCGCCCGTTAACGCTATGAAGATTATCGAACGCCGTGGCGGTGCGGCCGCGAGCGCGCGCGCGCTCTCGATCATGATCGCCGTGCCGAGCGCATTGTCGTACATGCCGTTATAGAGATCGTCGCCGTCGACCTCGACACCGCGCCCGACGTGATCGAGGTGCGCGCTGTAAACGACATATTCATCGCGGAGTTTCGGGTCCGTGCCGCGCAGGATGCCGATTACGTTCGGGCTTTCAAGGCGCTCGATCGTTGTTCTGGTTGCCAGCGACGCCTGGACTCCGAGCGGCACGGACGCAACGGTTGACGCCTCGCTTGCGTCGCGCGCGGCATCAAAGTCGATCGGCGTGCCCGCAAACAGCGATCTCGCGGCATCGGGACTGAGAATGGCGCTCGCCTTTATTTCGACAAAATAATCGTTTGCCTCGCCCGACAGGCTGACCCACGTCATGCCCGGCTTGGTGCCGGCGCTCTTCGCGATGCGCTCCCAGGGGTAGCTCTGCTCAAAGTGACGCGTCATCAAAGAGACCACACCCACGGCACCTCGCGCCACCAGCTCGCGCGCCTTGACGGTACTCGAGGCGTAGTGCGCGCGTACCTCGCCTGCAAGCGCGGCCGGCGCGCCGCTAAAGAGCACCGCGATCTTGCCCGCGACATCAACGCCCTCGTAGTCCGAATAGCCGAATTGCGGTGCGTGCACGCCGAAGCCGACATAGACGAGTTCGCCGCGCACTTCGGTTTGCTCGCGGACCTTGTCGCCAGGGATTGTGAAGTCTTGCCGATACGTGAGCGCCACATCGCCGCCATCACGATGCAAGAGCAGGGATGCGGCAGCCGTGTCGATCAGGTAGCTCTGCAACGGTACGGGCTGAAACCAGCCCTCGCTGCCACCCGGCTCGAGACCGACTTTAGCGAACTGCTCGGCGACATACTTCGCCGCGAGATCGTAGCCGGGCTCGCCGGTCAGGCGGCCTTCGAGCGCGTCGCTGGCGAGATATTCGAGATGTGCGTAGATGCCCGACTGGGTAATTGTCGCAAGCGCGTCATCGGTCGAGGCGACAACGCGGTGAGCTTGCTCGCCGCAGCCACAAAGCGCCAGCGCGAAACCGGCTGTGATTACGAACTTCTGCATTTTCACTCCTTGTAGTGAACACTGATCTCACGCATCTTGTTTTCGATCCATTCCTGCGCGAGCGCATTAATTTCCTTGGGTGTACGACCGGCCGGGTCGATCGGAGGGCCGATACAAAAGCGGATGCGGCCCGGGTATTTGCGCAGGCCGCGCTTGGGCCAGAAGTCGCCGGCATTATGTGCGACCGGCACGACCGGGCAACCGGTCTCGGCCGCAACCGCGGCGCCGCTAACCCCATAGCGCCTGGTTTCGCCAGGCGGCACGCGCGTGCCCTCCGGAAAAATGGTCAGCCACAGGCCGCGCTCGATGCGGTCGCGGCCCTGCTCGATAACCAGCTTCACTGCGGAGGCGCCCGCTTTGCGGTCGATGGCGATAGGCTGCATGACGAGGCCGACGCCCCAGCCGAACAGCGGGATCAGAGTCAATTCTTTCTTCAGCACCCAGGCCTGGGCGGGCAGGGCCGCTATCTGCCAGTAGGTTTCCATTGCCGTGGTGTGCTTGATCATCGCAACGCTGGGGCGGTCCGGCAGATTCTCGGCGCCCTCGGTGATCACATCGAGACCGCAGAAAAACCGTCCGGCCCAGAGGTTGCCGTGTGCCCAGGCTTTAGCTACGGCCCACTGCCAGCGATGCGGCGCCCAGAAAATCAGCAACTCTATCGTGCCGCCCAGGATGGCGGCCACGAACATGTAAGTTGTGAATACCAATGAACGCAGAGTCAGCATCAGCGACACATCAAGCGATAGCAAGTCTCGAAATGTCGGCGACGTTGAGGAACAGCGCGCGCAACTCCGAGAGTAATGCGAGGCGATTGTTGCGGAGTGCCTTGTCGTCGGCCATCACCATGACGGCGTCAAAAAAAGCATCAACGGACCCTTTAAGTTTCGCTAACTCGCCCAGCGCCGCGGTGTACTCGCGGCGCTCCAGCAGCGGCGGCTGCAATGCACGGGCGGCCTTCAACGCATCCCATAGCGCAAGCTCCGCGTCTTCCGCGAGTAGTTTCTCTTTTACCGATGCTATGCCGGCCCCATCAGCCTGCCGGAGAATGTTTGCAATACGCTTGTTCGCAGCGGCGAGGCTCGATGCCGAGTCGAGCTTGATAAAGTCCTGTACCGCCAGCAGCCGCAGCTCGAAGTCGACCAGAGACGATGGCTCTCGCACCAGCACCGCGTCGAAGGTTTCGGTTGCGAGGCCGGTATCGCGATCGAGAAAGTAGCGGCGCAGGCGCTCGGTCACATAGGCGAGCAGCTCGGCCTGTACCCCGGGCGCGCTCAACTTGCCCGACGGTTGCGCTTCAGCAGCGACGCTGATCATTGCTGCGAGATCGAGGTCCAGGCCACACTCGACCAGGATACGCACGATACCGAGCGCGGCGCGACGCAAGCCGAAGGGGTCGCGGTTTCCCGAAGGTTTCTTGCCAACGGTGAATATTCCGGCCAGGGTGTCGAGCCGGTCTGCCAGAGCTAGGATCTGCCCATCGAGGGAAGCCGGCAATCTGTCGCCGGCGAAACGCGGCAGATAATGCTCGCCGATGGCATCGGCTACCGCGGCGGGCTCACCGTCGAGGCGCGCATAGTACTGCCCCATCGTTCCCTGCAGGTCGGGAAATTCGCCGACGAGCCCGGTAATGAGGTCGCACTTCGATAGCATCGCCGCGCGCAGCACATTCTCCGGCGCGTGCTTCAGCGCCGCGGCGATCCAGTCGGCAAGCGCCGCGACTCGCGCACTTTTGTCGGCCAGGCTGCCGAGACCGTGTTGGTAAACCACCTCCCGCAGCGAGTCATGGCGCGCACTGAGCGGGCTCCGCCGGTCGTTCTCCCAAAAGAAAGCGGCGTCCGCGAGACGCGGAAGCACTACCCGCTCGTTGCCATTGCGAACCTGGTCCGGATCTTTGCTTTCGATATTGGCCACCGTGATGAAGTGTGGCAGCAGCCCACCCTGTTTGTTGGCGACCGGAAAGTAGCGCTGGTGCCCGGTCAGCGTCGATATGACCACTTCACGCGGCAGCTCAAGAAAGCGCGCGTCGAAGTTGCCCGTAAGCGGTACCGGCCATTCGACCAGTGATGCGACCTCATCGTAGAGGGACTCGCCGTCGACGATGCTGCCGCGTACTGCCTTCGCTGCCGCTTCAACGCCCTGCCTTACTAACTCGCGGCGGCGCTCGAAATCGGCGATGACAAAGCCCGAGGTCTCGAGCGTGCCGAGATAGTCGGCAGGCTTTGCGATCGTAATCGACCTGGCGGCCATAAAACGGTGGCCGCGAGTCTTGTTGCCCGCTTTAATACCGAGAATCTCCGTCTTCAGCGTGGCAGTTCCGTGCAACATGATGATCCAGTGAACCGGGCGTACGAAGGTGGCGTCGCCATCGCCCCAACGCATGCGGCGCGGAATCGGCAGGGCCGCCAGCGCGGCCTCTACGAGCTCGGGCAGCAGCGCGGAAGCGGCCTGGCCGGGCTCGAGAATTTCGCAGGATAGCCACTCACCCTTGTCGGTAATCGTGCGCGAAAGATCGCCTGGCTTGACGCCGCACTTCTTTGCAAAGGCGGTGCCGGCAGCGGTCAGCTTGCCGCTTGCGTCAAGTGCAACTGCGATGGGCGGGCCTTTTTGCTCAATGCGACGCGATGGCTGTTCGCCGGCCAGGGCCTCGATCATGATCGCGAGACGGCGCGGACTCGCATAGCGGTGTGCGGCACCGTGTTCGAGCCGGGCCGCATCAAGCCCTGCAACGAGACCGTCAGTGAAGGCATCCATGAGCGAGCGCAAGGCCTTGGGCGGCAGCTCTTCGGTGCCGATTTCAACCAGGAAGTCGCGTGCCGTACTCATGTCCGGGATGCCGCCGCGTTCTTGTCGGCGACCGAGGCGACCATCGGGAAGCCCAGCGCTTCGCGGCTTGCGAGATACGCCTCTGCAACGGCACGTGCCAGGGTGCGAACGCGCAGAATAAATCGCTGCCGCTCGCTGACGGAAATGGCCTGGCGTGCGTCCAGCAGGTTGAAGGTGTGCGAGGCGTGCAACATTTTTTCGTAGGCGGGCAGGGAGAGGCCAATCTCGATGAGTCGAATACCCTCATGCTCTGCGTGATCGAAGGTATGGAACAGTTCGTCGACGTCCGCTTCGCTGAAATTGAATCGCGATTGTTCGACCTCGTTCTGGTGGTAGACGTCGCCATAGGTAATCCGCCCGAGCGGACCGTCAGTCCAGACGATGTCGTAGATGCTGGCCACATCCTGCAGATACATCGCGAGCCGCTCGAGACCGTAAGTGAGTTCGCCGGTCACAGGGCGGCACTCCAGCCCGCCAACCTGCTGGAAGTAGGTGAACTGCGTAATCTCCATGCCGTTGAGCCACACCTCCCAGCCGAGGCCCCATGCGCCCAGCGACGGTGACTCCCAGTTATCCTCGACAAAGCGTACGTCGTGCACGGAAGTGTCTATGCCGATCGCGCGCAGGGAATCGAGGTACAGCTCCTGCAAATTTTTTGGCGACGGCTTGATCACGACCTGGTACTGGTAGTAATGCTGCAGGCGAAACGGATTGTCGCCATAGCGGCCGTCCGTTGGCCGCCGGGACGGTTGCACGTAAGCGGCGCTCCAGGGCTCCGGTCCGATGGCCCGCAAGAAGGTCGCCGGATGAAACGTGCCCGCACCCATCGCCATATCGTAGGGCTGCATGATCACGCAGCCTCGCTCCGCCCAGTACTGCTGAAGCTTCAGAATCAGGTCCTGAAAACTGAGCTTAGGCGATGATTTTTTCCTGCCCATGGCGGACCCGTTGGCCTCAAAGGCGCGCAGTATATCGTGGGCATTACGAAATGGGGGCGGCCGGAGGGATGTTTCTTGCCGGAATGCCCCGGCGCCGCCCGACACAAGCTCGCGTCGCTGCGCTTTTCGTTCTCGGCAAAAACACCCCGCGCCACAGCCCCGGAACTTTCGCACCAATATGGTGCACGTGCTTGACTGCGTGCACCATATTGGTGCAGACTTCGCTCGGCCGTAAACAAGAAAACTTTAAAAAACAACACGATACATCACGCACCATTTTGGCACGCAATCTGCAACAGACTCTGGCATCTGCCCCGCCGCCGGCGGGCAATTATTTGTGTCTGAACACCGGAGGAAGAATTAATGAAGCCCAATGAGGTACTCGGCCTTATCAAAGAACGTGAGGTCAAATTTGTCGATTTTCGCTTTACTGATTCGATCGGCAAGGAACAGCATGTCACGGTGCCCGCGCACGCGGTTGACGAGGACCTCTTTGAGGACGGCAAAATGTTCGATGGCTCGTCCATCGCCGGCTGGAAGGGAATCAACGAGTCCGACATGATCCTGATGCCGGATGCTGCGACGGCCGTCATCGATGTGTTCTCCGAGGAGACCACGCTTAACCTTCGTTGCAATGTCATTGAGCCAGCGACCATGCAGGGCTACAACCGCTGCCCCCGATCGCTCGCCTATCGTGCGGAAGCCTATCTGAAATCGACCGGCATCGCGGATGCGGCCTACTTTGGCCCGGAAAACGAATTCTTTGTATTCGATCACGTCAGCTGGGAAGATTCGATGCACCGCATCGGGCACAAGATCGATTCCGACGAAGGCGCCTGGAATACCAATCGCGGCTACGATGGCGCCAATATGGGTCATCGCCCGGGCATCAAGGGCGGCTATTTCCCGGTGCCACCCGTGGACTCCCTGCATGATCTGCGCTCGGCCATGTGCCTGGCCATCGAGGATATGGGCGTCGTCACCGAAGTGCATCATCACGAAGTCGCGACCGCGGGCCAGTGCGAGATCGGGGCGAAGTTCAATACGCTCGTGAAAAAGGCCGACGAAGTTCAGATCCTGAAATACGCGGTCCACAACGTCGCTCACGCCTACGGCAAGACCGCGACCTTCATGCCCAAGCCACTCGTCGGCGACAACGGCAGCGGCATGCACGTGCACCAGTCCCTGTTCAAGGGCGGCAAGAACCTGTTTTCGGGTGACGGCTATGGCGGTCTGTCCGAAACCGCGCTGTACTACATCGGCGGCATCATCAAGCACGCCAAGGCGCTGAACGCCTTCACCAATGCGTCCACCAACAGCTACAAGCGGCTGGTGCCCGGTTATGAAGCGCCGGTGA
>CAZHLE010000015.1:0-5835 GCA_964533065.1 uncultured Woeseiaceae bacterium
TGCAGGACGCGGAGATCAGCCTGCTGTTCGACCTGGTCCGCGCGCGCTTGTCCGCGACGATTTCGATCCTGCGCTGGCGGGCCGCCATGCGTGGCGCCATGGATCAGTATTCACGGGATTACATGCAAAGCGAGCGCACCGCGGAGACTTTCCTGGCACGATTAGACGCGCTGGGCCGCGATGCCTTCACCGAGCGCATACGGCGCGCGTGCACGGATGGTCAGGAATTGTCGTAGGGATTAAAGCCGCAATTAGCCGAGTCGTCGTCACCGGAAGGCGCTTCCGGTTCGTCGATCTTCAGTATGCGCCTTAATGCCTGGGTGCTGACCAGCGACAGTTCTTCGCCGGCCTCGTCGAGGCTGCCAGCTGGCTCGTAAATCACGTCGGCTGACTTGATCGCGACCATGCCGTCCGGCGTCATTTCCAGCAGTGCCATCAGCTCGGCATCGTGCACAATTTTGAAGCTGTCATTCTCCCAGTCGTGCGCCAGCACGCCGTCTTTGCCTGTCGCTGCGGCGCGAATCTTCTTCTTGCGGCCCTCGTCGTCGGATTTGAGAACGCGCTCCAGCATGACGGTCGAAACGAGTTCGAGTTCGGCGGATTTGACAGGGTCTATCCAGACGGACCGGCCACGATCATCCAGGGTCACTTTCGGGTGCCGCAGAATGCGCACGGTTCGCTTTAGCTTTTCAGTCATCCTGCCCTCCACGGTGCTTTCAGCGGACTCTAGGCCAGATCCGGCCGGTTCGCCAGATGGCCAGGCAGCAACCAATTCAGAAACAATAGCTTAAGTTGCATAAACTCCGCCGGGCAGGGGGCGCCGAGCAAAAAATCGGTGAAAAGTGCCGAACAGGTTCACGAATTCAAAGTCTTGGAAACATACCATCGGGCATTATGTTGACGCCGAGCAAGCAAGCATGACCCTGGACGCCACCCTGGCGGCCCTGTTGATCTTCGGCGCCATCTGCTATGGCGTCCTCGCCGTACACCTGGTGCTCGCCAAGCGCGCCGTGGGTTCGCGGCCGATCGGTGTTCTGTTTATCGTCATCGGTCTATGGGTTCTGGGCGGTGCCATCGAGCTGCTGTCAAATACCTTCTTCATGTTCAGCGTCGGGCGCACCGGGCACTTTGTCGGCTCCGCGCTGCTGCCGGTCGTCGCGTACGTCTGCTTTCGCGAGTACATCGGTAAGGCCACGTCGGTGCATCGGATAACGATGCTGTTGATGGTGCCGCTCGTGTCAATCGTGCTTGCGGCAACCAATTACTTTCATGAATTCATGTGGTATCTGCCGGTGGCGAATCAGGCGGGCCAGTACCTGACTCGGCCGGAACAGTGGGGCCCCTGGTTCCAGTTCGTCCACGCACCACACAGTTATCTCGTTTTCGGTGCCGGATTGCTGGTCTTGCTGACGCACATCAGTGCCGTCGCGCGAGCTCACCGGCGCGGAATTGTCCTGCTGGTGGCGGCGAGCCTTGGACCGCTTGGTGCAACCCTTGCTTACGACTTCGGCTTCGGACCAGACACGATATCCTTCGTGCCGTTCGTGTTTACGCTGATGCTGCCGCTGTATACATGGCTGATACTCGCGGAGCAGGTCGTTAACTTCTCGCCGCTCGCCTATGAAACGGTTTTTCAGAACATGCAGGACCCGCTGGTGGTCATTGATGAAGAGGGTCGGATTATCGGCCTGAACCGGCGCGCCGAGGCGCTGTTGTCGATCTCCGAGACATCCGCGATGTTCGAACCGCTGAATGCCGTCATCTGCGACGGATCGACAGAGGTATTCGAAGCCATGGCAACCGGCGAGCCACGCAAAATGATGACCTCGACGGGGCGGTTCTTGCACGTGCAGGTCTCGGAGATGAACGCGAATGGCTCGGGTGAACGAAAGGGCAGGGTCCTGATGTTTCGCGATGTCAGTGATGTGGAAAAGGCGCAGGCTGAAGTGCGTGCCAACGAGCGACTGCTGCGGACCCTGATAGACCATTCCGTTAACGGCATTATTCGCATGCGCTGGGACGGGGCTGAAGGCGACGAGCAACGCAAGTTGCGTTGTGTATTCTGCAATACTGCGGCCGCGAAATTCCTGACCACGGACCGCGACCGGATCCTCGATTCGGTCGGCGAGGACATTGTGAAACTTGCGAGCAATGCCATGAGTCCTGCCGATGCGGCAGAGTTGATGAACGAATTCAACCGCGCCATTCTTGCGCGCGATCGGATCGATACCGAGGTGCAGCACGTGTCCGGGACAGGCAGCAAGTGGCTGCGCATGATCGTTGAGCCTTTTGGTGGTGACATTGCGATTACTTTTGTCGACATCACGGATGACAAGGCGAAGGAAGAGCGCATGGAGTCAATCGCGCGCTCCGATCCTCTGACCGGTGTCTTGAATCGACGCGGTTTCGAACGCGACGCCTCGCAACGCCTGACCGCGAGTGCCGACGACGCGACCGGTGCGCTGCTGTTTATCGACCTTAACGACTTCAAAATCATTAACGACAGTTTCGGCCATGAAGTGGGCGACCAGTTATTGATGGTCGCGGCCAAGCGGCTGCGCAAGAACCTGCGTTCCTGCGACATCATCGGCCGGCCTGGCGGAGACGAGTTTGTCGCGCTGGTGCCGGACGTTTCGGCCGATGTCGCGGACAAGCTGGCGAAGCGCCTGACGGTGGCACTCGAGGAACCCTACGTGATCGGTGCCCAGCGGCACCTCTGTGCAGCCAGTATTGGGCTGGCATTGTATCCGCGCAATGCCAATACATTGACCGGCCTGATGCGCGAAGCGGACCAGGCGATGTATCGCGCAAAAGCGCGCTGTCGTGGTGTAAGTAACGTCCGCAGCGAGGACCTGCTCGAAAAAGCGGTTTAAGTCTGTACCAGGTGCAGCCTTGCCATTGCCGATGGTAGGCTTCGCCGATGCTGCAAAAACTCTTTAGCAACGCCACCCAGGTCCGGTCCAACGAAACGGCCGTGACGCTGCTGTCGTTCGGCTTCGTGTTGTGCCTGATGTTCGCCTACAACGTCATGAAGCCGGTGCGCGATGCGATGGCACCGGACTGGAGCGACGCGGCTCTCGCCTGGCTGTGGACCTACAATTTCGTTTTCAGCATCGTGGCCGTAAGCGCCTACGGTTATGCCGTATCGCGCGTTCGCCTCAAGTACCTGATCCCGGGCGTGTACGCGTTCTTCGCCATGTCGTTTGTGCTGTTCTACCTCGGCGCACGCTCGCTTGAAAACGCAGACTTTGTCAACAAGTCGTTCTATCTGTGGATCAGCCTGTTCTCACTGTTCCACATTTCGGTGTTCTGGAGCCTGATGTCCGATCTGTTCACGAAGCAACAGGCACCGCGCTTGTTCGGCTTTATTGCGAGCGGCGCGAGTATCGGTACGATCGCGGGCTCGGCGCTGGCATTCATGCTGTCGAAAGTCATAGGCAGCCTGAACCTGATGCTGATTGCGGCTGTGGTATTGGTCGCACTGCTGCCGCTGGTGGCGGTCCTCTATCGTCTCAAGGCGACACGCATGCCTGCCGCGGCCGATAGCACGTCCGGCGGCAGCGAAGCGACGGTCAGTGGCAACCCACTGGCAGGATTTGAAGCGTTCGTGCGCAGTCCGTTCCTGCTGGGCATAGGCGTGTTTATTTTTCTCTACACGGCACTGGGTTCGTTCGTGTACTTCGAGATCAAGAATCTGACGGTTGACATGGACAACGATGCCCGGACGCAGATGTGGGCCGGCATCAACCTGATTATCAATGTGATTTCGATCGTGGTGGCGATGTTTGCCACTGGTCATATCGCCAGCCGCTTCGGCGTGGCGAAGACACTCGCGATAGTGCCGTTGCTGGTCGGCGCCGGTTTCATGATCGTGGTTGTGAATCCGCTGCTGGCGGTCGTCCTCGGCAGCTGGGTCGTGCTGAAAGGCGGCAACTACGCGATAACCCGCCCGGCGCGCGAAATGCTCTACACGCTGGTCAGTCGCGAGGATCGCTTCAAGGCAAAACCGGTCATCGACATTGTGGTCTATCGCGGTGGCGACACACTGGCGGCCTGGGCATTCGCTGGCATGACGGCGGGACTTGGTTTCGGCATTGCCGCCATGGCTGCGGCTGGCGCCGTGCTTGCAGTACTCTGGGCCATCGTCGGCATTTACCTCGGGCGCCAGTACGATCGGGCTGGCGTACGCAGCGACGCATGATCCTTGCTCCATGAAACAACCGGCGCCAGCTTATGAGACCACGGCACTGCGCGAGTTTGCCGAGATCCTGCGAGGGCGTCGCACGATCGAACTGTTCCTGAAAACGCCGGTACCCAGGCAACTGGTGCAAGCGGCAATCGAAGCTGCTACCTGGGCGCCGAATCACCGCGTCACCGAACCGTGGCTGTTTCACCTCCTCGGCCAACGCAGTATCGACGCCTGCATCGAACTCGTGCGCGACCTCGTAACGGCGAAAAAGGACGCGGCAGCGGCAGAATTCAAGGCGAACAACTGGGCAACGAAACCGGGCTGGCTGGTAGTGAGCTGCCGCAAGTCCGATGACGAATTACTGCAACGCGAAGACTATGCGGCCTGCGCCGCGGCAATACAGAACTTCATGCTCTACCTTTGGAGGGCGGGTGTTGGTTCCAAATGGACCACGGGCGACATCACCCGGCATCCGCGCTTTTACGACATCCTGGGTATCGATGCGGCTACAGCGAGCGTCGTCGGCTTGATCTGGTTTGGCTATCCGAAGCTCACGCCGACACAGCAGCGCAAAGCCCTGGCTGAGGTGCTGGTCGAACTGCCCTAATCGCGAGCCAGCTGCTCGGGGTGGTGGACGATGCCCTTGGGTACCAGTATCGGTCGCAGCAGAAACACCGCGGTCGTCAAGCCGCCCGCTACACCCATCATGATGACCGAGTTGCGCACCGAGCCGTCATAAATTGCTGCGCCGATTATTGCTCCGGCCGCCCCGGAAATATTTTGCAGTGTGCCGATTATCGAGGATGCCACACCGGCGATTTTGGGCAGCGGGTCGAGCGCGATGACGATTGCATTGGGCATTGTCAGCGCAATCGTAAACATAAACAGGCAGACTGAGCTCCAGAGCCAGGCGAAAGCTGCCTCGTCCAGAGCCGCGATAAGCAATAGCTGCGCCGAGCTGATGCCCATGAGCGCAATGCCAATACCGATCACGTGCAGGGTGTCGAACCATGACACCATCACACGATTGAGTGCGGCTCCCAACAGGATCGACACGCCGGCGCCGGCGAATATTAGTCCGAATTGCACGATCGAGTAGCCATAGATGGTGACCACGAGCGAGGCAGCCAGCGCGATCATGGACATGAATCCTGCTGGCGGCAGGATGATAAGCAGCAAGCCAAAGATACTCTGGCGATGCGAAAAAAATTCCGCGAAGCTGCTGGCGAGCTGGCGTAGCGGGTGGCGGCTCTCGGTCGGCGTGTGCGTTTCGTGGATATTCCGATGGACAGCGAACAAAAGCACGAGGCCGAGTGCCGCGATTGCCACGAACGGAGCGCGCCAGCCCCATTGTGTGATCAGCAAAGCGCCGATGCTTGGCGCAATCACGGGCGCGGCAGTAAAGATCATGGTCATCAGAGACATCAGCCTGGCTGCATCCTTGCCGCTGGCGATATCGCGCACAATCGCACGCGACAGCACGATGGCCGCAGCCCCACCCAGACCCTGCACGAAGCGCGCGAGGAGCATTACCTCAATGCGGCCAGCGAGCGAAGCGGCAATGGCGCCGGCCAGGAATAGCAACATGCCGGCATAAAGTACCGGCAGGCGCCCGATACGGTCGGAAACCAGGCCGGCCGGAATCT
>CAZHLE010000015.1:5845-24408 GCA_964533065.1 uncultured Woeseiaceae bacterium
CCCGCCATGAAAATACCGACGATCAATTGGCTGCTGGACAGGCTTGCGGCCAGCGCAATCGCCATCGCCGGCACGGCCGGCAAACTGATATCGACCGTCAGTGCGGCCAAGCCGGTCAGCAGGCCAAGCGTAATAACGAAGCTTGGCTTCAAAAGGGGAGTGTCGGCTCTCACGATCGGCGCAGACTGGCATCCTGTCCGGCGATTAACAAGCCATGCAGCGGGTCCGCACCGAGCCAGTAACTGAGGTCGCGCGGGTGAGCAATTTCCCAGATCGCAAGGTCGGCGCGCTTGCCGGGCTCGAGTGTGCCGCGATCCGTGAGCCCCAGCGCACGGGCGGCGTTGCGGGTAGCGGCTGCGAGCGACTCTTCAGGCGTCAGCCCGAATACGCGGCTCGCAAGTCCCATCGCGGCGCGCAGCGACAGCAGCGGTGAGGTGCCAGGATTGCAGTCGGTCGCGACCGCCATCGGTACTTTCGCAGCGCGCAACGCGACTATCGGCGGCGGTTGTGTTTCATTAAGCGAAACGTACGCGCCGGGCAACAATACCGCGGTCGTGCCCGCAGCGCGCATGGCCTGTACGCCTGCCAATGAGGTGTATTCGAGGTGGTCGGCCGACAGCGCCGAGAATTCGGCGGCGAGCGCGGCACCTTTGCCGTCGCTGAGCTGGTCGGCATGCAACTTGACCGGCAGCGAAAGCTCACGGGCGCGCGTAAACACCCTCGTTATCTGTGCTGCGGAAAATGCGATCGTCTCGCAGTAGGCGTCTACCGCATCGGCGAGTCGGCGCGCCGCGATCTCTGGTAACAACGATTCACAAATCAGGTCGATGTAAGCGTCGGGATCGTCGCTGAATTCGGGCGGCACGGCGTGTGCCGCGAGCAACGTGGTGCAAATGGTTTGCCCGGTGACCGTGCCGATGCGTCGTGCGACCTCGAGGGATTTCATTTCAGTCGCGAGATCGAGACCGTAACCCGACTTGATCTCAAGCGTTGCAACGCCGTCGGCGAGCAATGCGCGCGCCCTTGGCAACGCGGATGCAAACAGTTCATCTGCTGTCGCCGCGCGAGTCGCGCGCACCGTGGCCATGATGCCGCCACCGGCACGGGCGATGTCGGCATAACTGGCGCCGCGCTGGCGTTGCTCATATTCCCCGGCGCGGTCACCGGCAAAGACGAGGTGCGTGTGGCAGTCGATCAGCGCCGGGGTAACCCAGCGGCCAGCCAGCGAGCGCGTTTCCGCTGCCGCGTGTGCTGGCAACTCCGCGCATGGGCCGAGCCAGCTCAGGATGCCGCCCTGGATCGCAATCGCGGCATTTTCGACCACGCCATAATCGCGCGCGCCCGCGCGCAGGGTTGCGACACGAGCGTCAGTCAGTAACAGGTCCCAATCCGGCATTGATTGCTCCAGAAGCCGCTTCGACGTTATCATGGTGAAACCTGTATATACAACTTAACGGCTCGCTCATGACCACAGTGTTCGCACGCAAAGCGTTGCTGGCAAAGGGCTGGACGGCCAACGTACGCATCCGCATCGAGGCCGGCCGGATTGCTGCGATCGAGACTGGCGCCGTTGCCACGGCGGCAGATCAGGCCGACCGTGCGGACGTTGTCCTGCCGGGCATCTGCAATGCGCACAGCCATGCGTTCCAGCGTGCATTGGCCGGCAGAACCGAGCGGCGCCCGCCCGCGGGCGAGGGCGATTTCTGGAGCTGGCGCAGTCGCATGTATGCACTCGCGAATCGCGTCACCGCGAGCCAACTGACGGCGATAGCGACCCAGGCTTACAGCGAAATGCTGGTAGCGGGCTATACCGCAGTCGCCGAGTTTCATTACCTGCATGACGACCCGGCCAGTAATGGCGATGCGATGTTCGTCGCCCTGCAGTCTGCAGCACTAAATGCGGGCATACGGCTGGTTTACGTCCCCGTGCTGTACCAGCGGGCGGGATTTGAACAGCGCCGGGTGCATGCGGAGCAGCAGCGCTTTGTCCTGTCGACGGAGGCGTTTCTCGAACATCACGCGCGCTGCGCGGCGAGCGCCAGCGAACTGACCACGGTCGCGATCGGCGCACATAGCTTGCGTGCGGTCAGCGCGTCGTCACTGGCAGCCGTTGCCGGTTACGCACGGCAACGGGACCTTCCGATGCACCTGCACATCGCCGAGCAGACAGCCGAAGTCGATCAATGCCTGCGCGCGACCGGCCAGCGACCAGTGCAGTGGTTGCTGGATCATGTCGAGGTCGACGATCGCTGGTGCCTCGTGCACTCGACGCACATTGATGCGACCGAATCGATGGCGCTGGCGAAATCGGCAGCCGTTGTCTGCCTGTGTCCGAGCACGGAGGCTAACCTCGGTGACGGCCTCTTCCCCTTGCGCGACTTTCTCGCCAGTGGTGGCCGTATTGCCATTGGTTCGGACAGCCAGGTTTCGATCAATCCATTCGAGGAACTGCGCTGGCTCGAATACGGCCAGCGCCTCATGCACCGGTCGCGGAATATTGCGGCCCTGGATGGAGCACACCTCGGGCACGAGCTGTTCCATCGTGTCGTCAGCGGCGGAGCGCAGGCTGCCGGTTTCGGACACGATGCGCTCGCGATCGGCAGCGCCGCCGACTTTGTCACGCTCAACGCTGACGATCCGATGCTGGCCGGCCACGACGACGATACCTTGCTCGATGCGCTGGTCTTTTCCGGCTACCGGTTGCCGATCGAACGCGTCATGGTGGCAGGTACCTGGCGGGTGATTGCCGGTCAGCATGTCGACACTGCCACAGTGCGCCAGGAATTCGCGGCAACCCTGCGTGCACTGCAATGAACGCCGTTACCAAACCGCGTTACCAGCAGCTCAAGGAGATGATCATTCGCCGCATCTCGAACGGTGAGCTACGGCCGCTCGCGCGCGTGCCGTCCGAAAATGAACTAGTGGAATCCATGCAGGTATCGCGCATGACGGCCAATCGCGCACTGCGCGAGCTGACCAGTGAAGGCTACGTCGAGCGGATTGCCGGTCGCGGCACCTTCGTGGCGGATTTTCGCGCCCGTTCGCATTTGCTTGAAGTGCAAAACATTGCCGACGAAATCGCGCGTCGCGGCCACCGCCACTGCAGCGAGGTCCTGCGCCAGTCGCGACAGCGTGCACGGGGCGAAATTGCCCGGGCGCTGCAGGTTGAACAGGGCAGCAGCATTTTTCACCTGCTGCTGGTGCACTATGAAAACGGCGTGCCCGTACAGGTAGAGGACCGCCATGTACTGGCGGAGTTCGCGCCCGATTGCCTGGCCGAGGATTTCACACACATAACACCGAGCGCCTACCTGACCGGCATCGCACCGCTGGCCGAGGCCGAGCAGGTCGTACGCGCAGCAAAACCGAATCGTGCCATCCAGAAACACCTGCAGATGTCCCCAGGCGAGCCCTGCCTCGTGGTGATTCGCAGGACCTGGTCGCAGGGCCGGCCCGTAACTTTCGCGCGCCTGCATCACCCGGGCAGTCGTTATGAACTGACCGGCAATTACACGCCGGCCGGCGCGAGTAATCTGACAGAGAATCTACCGCTATGAACGCACCACGAAGAATCAAGGCGCCGACCGGCAGCACATTGCAGGCCAAAAGCTGGCTGACCGAGGCGCCGTTGCGCATGCTCATGAACAATCTTGATCCGGACGTCGCCGAGCGACCTGACGATCTGGTGGTTTACGGCGGTATTGGCAAGGCGGCGCGCAACTGGGAGGCTTATGACGCGATCGTCAAAGCCTTGCTGGTGCTCGAGGATGACCAGACCCTGCTCGTGCAATCGGGCAAACCGGTCGGAGTGTTTCGGACACATTGCGATGCACCGCGCGTGCTGATTGCCAATTCCAATCTCGTGCCGCACTGGGCCACCTGGGAGCACTTTCGTGAGCTCGACCAGAAGGGCCTGATGATGTATGGCCAGATGACGGCCGGCTCATGGATCTACATCGGCAGCCAGGGCATCGTGCAGGGCACTTACGAGACCTTCGTCGAAATGGGGCGGCAGCATTACGGCGGCGACCTCGCCGGTCGCTGGATTCTGACTGCCGGACTCGGCGGCATGGGTGGCGCACAGCCGTTGGCCGCGACCATAGCCGGTGCCTCGATGCTGGCGATCGAGTGTCAATCGGATCGTATCGACAAGCGTCTCGAGACCGGTTATCTCGATCGGCGCGCCGAGTCGCTCGATGCCGCTCTCGCAATACTCAATACGGCCATTGCCGAGCGGCGTGCCGTCAGCATTGGCCTTTTGGGCAATGCTGCCGAAATCCTGCCGGAACTTCTTCGCCGTGGCGTCCGCCCCGATGCGGTGACCGACCAGACTTCGGCGCACGACCCGGCGAACGGCTATCTGCCCGCTGGCTGGAGTGTCGCCGAATGGCTTAAGCGGCGTGCCAGCGACCCGGACGGGGTGGCGAGAGCAGCGCGTGCATCAATGGCGGTGCATGTTCGGGCCATGCTCGAGTTCCATCGCCAGGGGATTCCGACCTTCGATTACGGCAACAATATTCGCCAGGAAGCACTGAACGAAGGCGTCGACAATGCCTTCGATTTTCCGGGTTTCGTGCCGGCCTATGTGCGGCCGTTGTTCTGTCGTGGTGTCGGCCCGTTTCGCTGGGCAGCTCTGTCCGGGGATCCGGCGGACATTTACAAGACCGATCAAAAGGTCAAAGAACTGATTCCCGACGACCCGCATTTACACCACTGGCTGGACGCAGCGCGCGAGCGCATCCGGTTCCAGGGTCTGCCTGCGCGCATTTGCTGGGTCGGGCTCGGCCAACGGCACCGGCTGGGACTTGCATTCAACGACATGGTGCAGAGCGGCGAACTGAAGGCGCCCGTAGTGATAGGCCGGGATCACCTCGACAGCGGATCGGTGGCGAGCCCGAACCGCGAAACGGAAGCGATGTGCGACGGCTCGGACGCCGTCTCCGACTGGCCATTGCTGAATGCATTGCTCAGTACGGCGAGCGGCGCAACCTGGGTTTCGCTGCATCATGGCGGCGGTGTCGGCATGGGCTACTCGCAGCACGCGGGGCTGGTTATCGTATGCGATGGTACCGAGGCGGCCGCACGCCGTATTGAACGCGTGCTCTGGAACGACCCGGCAAGCGGCGTGATGCGGCATGCCGATGCCGGCTACCAGGAGGCGATCGACTGCGCTCGCGAGCACGGCCTTGACCTGCCGATGCTGGCGACGGGAGAAACATCATGAAGCTCGTGATCAATAATCAACTGGTTAACCTCACCGATCTGCGCAAAGCCTGGAGCGGGCCGGTCACGGTTGAACTTGGCCACCAGGCGCGCCAGCGTATTGCCGAATCGCACGAGTTCATCGTCGAGGTCGTCGCCAACGGTGACCAGGTCTACGGTGTGAATACCGGTTTCGGGCAGCTTGCACAGGTACGTATCAGCGGTGCGGATCTTGTGACGCTGCAGGAAAACCTGGTTCGCTCGCACGCGGTTGGCGTAGGCAAGGACCTTAGCGACGACGTCGTGCGTCTCATCATGCTGACCAAGATTATTGCCCTGGCGGAGGGATTCTCGGGCGTGCGCGTGGCTCTCGTCGAGGCGCTGTGCCAGCTGGTCAATCACAAAATCTATCCGCGCATTCCTGAGAAAGGATCGGTCGGTGCGTCCGGGGATCTCGCACCGCTCGCGCACATGGCGGGCGTGCTGATTGGTGTCGGTGAGGCACGCATCAGCGGCAGCCTGGTGCCCGCGCAGGTCGCGCTGAAGGAAGCCGGAATCGAGCCCTTGCAGCTCGGGCCGAAGGAAGGACTCGCGTTATTGAACGGCACCCAGGTGTCGACGGCGCTGGCACTGGCGGCTGCCTTTCGTACTGAAAACCTGCTCGCCGCCGCGCTCGTCGCCGGTGCTATGTCATCGGATGCCATCAAGGGCAGTGATACGCCGTTCGACAAGCGCATCCAGAGTGTCCGTGGGCATGGCGGGCAGATTGCCGTCGCCGGCGTATTGCGATACCTGATGCGCGACAGCGAGATTCGCGCATCGCACCTTGCCTGCGATCGCGTGCAGGATCCCTATTCCGTTCGTTGCCAGCCACAAGTCGTCGGTGCCTGTCTCGACGTGCTACGGCATGTGTGCTCGGTGCTCGAGACCGAAGCGAATGCGGTCACCGACAATCCACTGGTGTTCGCCGAGTCCCGGGCCGTGCTGTCTGGCGGAAATTTTCACGCCGAGCCGGTCGCGCTGGCCGCGGACTACCTGGCATTGGCCATCGCCGAGATCGGTTCGCTGTCGGAGCGCCGCATCGCCCTGCTCATCGATGCCAATCTGAGCGGCCTGCCCGCTTTTCTGGTCAGGGAGGGTGGGCTGAACAGTGGTTTCATGATGGCGCAGGTGACGGCCGCGGCGTTGACATCCGAGAATAAAACGCTGGCGCACCCGGCCAGTGTTGACAGCATTCCGACCTCGGCCAACCAGGAAGATCATGTGAGCATGGCAACGTTCGCGGCGCGGCGCCTGCACGACATGCTCGACAATGTCGACTGCACGGTAGCAATAGAACTGCTCGCCGCGGCACAGGGCATCGAGTTTCATCGGCCGCAGAAAAGCTCGCCCGATATTGAGTCGGTCATCAACGTATTGCGCAAGGTATCGCCCGCATTCGTCACCGATCGATCGTTATCATCCGATATCACGCGCGTCGCTGCGCTGATTGATGCGGGAAGCTTTTGCCAATACGCCGCTTCGGTACTGCCCAGCCTGCGCGCATGAGCAAGATATATTCCTTTCGTGCTGGCGATTCGCCGCTGTTGATCAGCGTGCCGCACGACGGCTGGCAGATACCCGCCGAAGTTGTGCAATACATGAGCAATGCGGGCCGTAGTATTCCGGACACCGACTGGCACGTGGCGCAGCTGTACGACTTCGCCAGCGAGCGCGGTGCGTCGATGCTGGTTGCGCACTATTCGCGCTTTGTCGTCGATCTGAATCGGCCGGCTGATGATGCCGCCCTGTATCCCGGGCAACTCGTGACGGGCCTCTGTCCGCTGCAAACTTTTGCGGGGCGCGATATATACCTTGATCCGATCGACATTGACCAGGCAGCCCGGGTCGACACTTACTGGCGCCCTTACCACGACCGGTTGCAGCACAGTCTCACTGAATTGCGCGAGCGCCACGGCTATGCGCTGCTCTGGGATGCGCATTCGATTGCCAGCCGCGTGCCGCGACTGTTCGATGGTGAATTGCCGGCGCTGAATATCGGCAGCTGGGACGGCAGGAGTTGCGATGCCTCGCTCGCTGCGGCGGTCACGGCGGCGGCGGATGCGAGCGACTACGACACCGTGCTCAACGGCCGCTTCAAGGGGGGTTACACGACGCGTCACTACGGCGCTCCGGGTAACGGCGTACACGCGCTGCAACTCGAGCTTGCGCAGCGCACTTACATGCACGAGGTCACACTTGACTACGATCGTGAAAAGGCGGCGAAGCTCCGTGCTACGCTGAATGTCATGCTGGACGCCTACGAGGAGGAGGCGCGTCGGTTCAGACTGTATTCATTTTGCGACAGGTAGGATCGTGAATATCAATGGAGTACCATGGCACCGGATTTCTTGAGGAATTACTATGAAAGCCAGCAAAGCACTACTGAAGTTGAGTCTCATCGGCATCGTGTTTGTGTCCGGTGTGGCTATGGCATGGACGGCAAGCAAGATCGATCGCGAAGTGTCCGATGCGATCGTCGTATTCAAGGAAGAGGTCAACGGCGCTGACATGTTTCTGAATCAGGCGGCCGGCTACCTGGTATTTCCACGCGTTATCAAAGTCGGTCTTGGTTTCGGTGCTGAAACGGGTGAGGGTGCCCTGATGGTTGGCGGCAGGACAGTCGACTACTATCGCACCACAGCCGGTTCATTTGGCTTGCAGGCGGGCGCGCAGGCGAAATCCATCGTCATCGCGTTCATGACCCAGGACGCATTGAAAAAGTTTCGCGAATCGAGTGGTTGGAAAGCCGGCGTTGATGGCTCGGTTGCGCTGATCGATATCGGTGTGGGTAAAACGATTGACACCGACAATCTCAAGGATCCGGTTGTCGGCTTCATCTTCGGCTCCAAGGGTCTGATGTACAATCTGACGCTTGAAGGATCCAAATTCACAAAACTCGACAAGTCAGAAGAAGAGTAATCTTCCCTGGCACAGGCGTTGGCTGGCGAAAATCTGGCTGACCTATGGCGGCGGGCTGTACGCGGTTGGCTATGCGACCACGTTTCTCTATCTGGAAGTACAGAGCTTCGTTGAAGAGATAGCCGAAAGCAGCGGTGTGCTGGATTTTCTAAGCTCGCAGTTGCTGCAATTCATTTTCCGCTTCGCGATCGAATCCTTCGCCAACATGGTGCAGGCGCTCATCTGGTTCGTGCCGGTACTCAGTTACCGATCGCCGCTGGGCATCATCCTGCTCGGCATAGGCTTCTGGCTATTCGATATTTATCTACGCAAGCCGGTCGGCGACTGGCTGCTGCGGGAGCGGAGCGAGATACCTCCGTAGGAGGTCGCTGTGGGAGGCCTCCCACAGATGGCAGCGCCTCACCTGGCGGTTTCGAGGAGTTCGTGCTGACGCTTTTCGTTTTCGTCAAAGGCCTGCTGCCAGTCCGTGCGATGTTTGGCCGGTGCGATCTGCACGGCCGTCACCTTGTACTCGGGGCAATTCGTTGCCCAGTCACTGTATTCGGTGGTCACGACGTTGGCGCCGGTCTCCGGGTTGTGGAAAGTCGTGTAGACGACGCCGGGCTTTACGCGCTCGGTAATCGTCGCGATCAGCGCGATCTCGCCCTTGCGCGATGACAGGGACACCAGCATGCCCTCCCGGATGCCGCGGAGTTCCGCGTCGCTAGGATGGATTTCCAGAAGGTCTGCGTCGTACCAGACCATGTTCTCGGTGCGGCGTGTCTGTGCGCCGACGTTGTACTGGGTCAGGATACGGCCCGTGGTCAAGAGCAGCGGGAATTTGCGGCTGGTGCGTTCTTTGGTCGGCACGTATTCGGTCTCGACGAAAAGGCCCTTGCCGCGCACGAAGTTATCAATGTGCATGATCGGCGTGCCCATCGGCGCTGCCTCGTTGCATGGCCACTGCACACTGCCGACGCGATCGAGGAACGCGAAGCTGACATTGCTGAACGTTGGTGTGAGCTCGGCGATCTCGTCCATGATCTCGGCAGAGCTGTTGTAATTCATCGGGTAGCCCATGGCGATGCTGAGTTCCTGCGTGATCAGCCACTCATGCTTGCCCTGGCGCGGTTTCATCACCGGGCGGACGCGATTAATGCGGCGCTCGGCATTGATAAACGTGCCGTCCTTTTCGAGAAACGAGGTTCCCGGCAGGAACACGTGGGCAAATTTTGCGGTTTCGTTCAGGAACAGGTCCTGCACGACGATGCATTCCATCGCACCGAGCGCGGCTTCGACGTGTTTCGTGTTCGGGTCGGACTGCGCGAGATCCTCGCCCTGGATATACATGCCCTTGTAGTTTCCGGCGCAGGCCTCGTCGAACATGTTGGGAATACGAAAGCCTGGCTCCGGATCGATCGAAACGCCCCAGTGCTTCTCGAAGCTGCCGCGCACGGCATCGTCCTGCACCGGCCGGTAGCCGGGCAGTTCGTGCGGGAACGAGCCCATATCGCAGGAGCCCTGCACATTGTTCTGGCCGCGCAAAGGATTGACGCCGACGCCGGAGCGCCCGATGTTGCCCGTCGCCATGGCAAGATTTGCCATGCCCATCACCATGGTCGAGCCCTGGCTGTGTTCCGTGACACCGAGGCCGTAATAGATCGCCCCGTTTCTGGCCTCGCCATAGAGGCGCGCCGCCGCTCGAATATCGTCGGCCGCGACGCCCGTAATTTCCGCGACGATCTCGGGCGAATTCTCGCGCCGGAGAATCATGGCCTTCCAGGCCTCATAGGAATCGATATCGCAGCGCTCGCGGATGTAGTCCTCGGCCGCAAGTCCTTCGCTCAGGATGACATGCGCGAAGGCATTGATCATTGGCACATTGGTACCGGGCAATAATGGCAGGTGATAGTCAGCCTTGATGCGTGCTGATTTGACGAGTCCGATTTGCCGCGGGTCTACGACGATGAGTTTCGCGCCCTGTCGCAGGCGCCGTTTCATTTGCGAGGCGAACACCGGATGCGCCACGGTCGGATTGGCGCCGATAACGACGATGACATCGGCATCCATGACGCTATCGAATGGCTGCGTGCCGGCGGACGTGCCGAGCGTTTGCTTCAAACCATAGCCGGTCGGCGAGTGGCAGACCCGCGCGCAGGTATCGACATTGTTATTCCCCATGCCGGCGCGCACGAATTTCTGCACCGCATACACTTCTTCATTCGTACAGCGCGACGAGGTGATGCCACCGATGGACTTGCGGCCATATTGGGCCTGGATTTCCTTGAAGCGTCTTGCTGCATGCAGAATCGCCTCGTCCCAGCTGACTTTCTGCCAGGGTTCATCGATTCGATCGCGAATCATAGGTTCCAGTACGCGATCGCGATGCGTTGAATAGCCCCAGGCGAAACGGCCCTTGACGCAGCTGTGGCCATGATTTGCCTGGCCATCGTTATCGGGCGTCATGCGCACCACCTGGTCGCCTTTCATCTCCGCAATGAAGGAACAGCCGACGCCGCAATACGCGCAGGTTGTTTTGACGCTGTGGTCCGGCTGGCCGTTGTCAATGATGGTTTTTTCCATGAGCGTGGCGGTCGGGCAGGCCTGCACACAGGCGCCACAGGAGACACATTCGGAATCGAGGAAATTCTCGCTGATGCCCGCCGACACCTTCGACTCGAAGCCGCGGCCCTGGATCGTCAGCGCGAACGTTCCCTGGACCTCGTCGCAGGCGCGCACGCAGCGCGAACAGACGATGCATTTGCTCGCATCGAACGAAAAATAGGGATTGCTGTTATCGATTTCCGCATCGAGATGATTTTCGCCGTCGAAGCCATAGCGCACATCGCGCAGGCCGACGCTGCCGGCAACGTCCTGCAATTCGCAATCGCCGTTTGCCGAGCAGGTAAGACAATCCAGTGGATGATCGGAAATGTACAACTCCATGACATTGCGGCGCAGCGTCGCGAGCGTCTCGGTCTGGGTGCGGATTTTCATACCCGCTTCGACCGGTGTCGTGCACGAGGCCGGGAATCCCTTGCGGCCTTCGATCTCCACGAGGCACATGCGGCAGGAGCCGAACGGCTTCAGGCTGTCGGTTGCGCACAACTTCGGGATATCGACGCCGGATTCGCGCGCCGCGCGCAAAATCGTCGTGCCGGCCCGGACCGTCGCCGGCAGGCCGTCGATCTCGATTTTTACGTTGCCGGAGCCCGTGGCTGCGGGCGTTCCGAGATCAACCTGTCTGACCTTGTTCATTTTCGGCTTCCTTCCGGGGATACAAAGTCCTCGGCAAAGTATTTTAGAACACTGCGCACCGGATAGGGCGTCATTCCACCCATTGCGCACAAAGAGGCGGCCTCCATCGTGTCACATAATTCCAGCAGCAGCTCATAGTTCTCGTCACGGTTTTCGTCGGCGATCATGCGATCAATGACCTCAACGCCACGCACGGCGCCGATCCGGCAGGGCGTGCACTTACCGCAGGATTCCAGCGCACAGAACTGCATGGCAAAGCGCGCCTGTTGTGCCATATCCACCGTATCGTCAAACACGACAATGCCGCCGTGCCCGATCATCGCGCCAATCGCGGCGAAGGCCTCATAGTCCATAGGCGTATCCAGCTGGGCGACGGGAATGTAAGCACCGAGCGGGCCGCCAACCTGCACGGCCCTGACCGGCCGGCCGCTGAAGGTGCCGCCGCCCCAATCCTCGATCAGTTCGCGCAGGCTGATGCCGAAGGCTTTTTCGACCAGGCCACCGCGCTTGATATTACCGGCGAGCTGGAACGCGAGCGTGCCGCTGGAGCGGTTGACGCCGTAGCCTTTGTAGCGATCGGCACCGAGATTGATGATGTTCGGCACCGAGGCCAGCGTGACGACGTTGTTGACCACGGTGGGTTTGCCGAACAGCCCGGCGATCGCGGGCAAGGGCGGCTTGTAGCGAATCACGCCAGCCTTGCCTTCGAGACTCTCCAGCATCGCCGTTTCCTCGCCGCAGACATAGGAACCCGCGCCCAGGTGCACGTCGATGTCGAAACTGAAGCCCGAGCCCTGAATGTCATCACCGAGCCAGCCTGCTTCGCGTGCAGCGGCAATCGCGCGTGTCAGGATCGAGTGGCTTAGCGGGTACTCGGAGCGGAGGTAGATGTAACCCTTGCTCGCGCCGACCGCGAAACCGGCAATCAGCATGCCTTCCACGAGCCCGAGCGGATCGCTCTCAAGCATGATGCGATCCGAGAACGTGCCGCTGTCACCCTCATCCGCGTTGCAGGCAACGTATTTTTGCGCGCTCTCCGTGGCGGCCACGGTTTGCCACTTGATGCCGGCGGGGAATCCGGCGCCGCCGCGGCCGCGCAGGCCTGAGCCCTTGACCGCATCGATGACGGCCTGTGAGCCCATTTCGATGGCTTTCAGAAAGGCGCCGAAACCCTTGTGTGCACGAAAGTCGTCAATGGAAAGCGGGTTGATCAGGCCGCAGCGCCAGAAGGTCCAGCGGTCCTGCTTGATGAGCCAGGGGATTTCATTCGTTGCTCCGACGCGCCGCGGGTGTTCGCCGCCCGCGAGGAAATTACTTTCGAACAATGACGTGACATCGGCGGCGCTGACATTGCCATAGGCAATGCGTTGCTCGCCGACAACGACCTCGACCAGCGGTTCGAGCCAGCTCGCGCCCCAGGAACCGTTGCGTACAAGTTCAATTTTTTTGCCATGTTCTTTCGCGTGACGCGCGATCGCGATTGCGACATCGTCAGCACCCACGGAGATGGCGGCGGTTTCGCGCGGCACATAAATTCGTGTACTCATGCGCCTGCTCCATCGAGGCTGGCGACGATCTCGTCGAAGCGGCTGGCACTGACACGGCCGAAAGTCTTACCGTCCACCATGATCGCGGGCGAGCAGGCGCAGTTGCCGAGGCAATACACGGGTTCCAGTGTGATGTTGTCATTGCTCTCGTGCAGTTTGAGTTGCAGCGATTTTTCCGCGTGTTCGACCAGTATCCGGCTGCCCATGGACTGGCAGGCCTCGGCGGAACAGATTTTCACAATGTGCCGGGCGGCCGGTGCGGTGCGAAAGTCGTGGTAATAGCTGACGACGCCATGCACATCCGCACGCGACAGGTTGAGTTCACTGGCAAGCTGCCGGATAGCCTCTTCGCTGATCCAGCCAAAGCGATCCATAAATGTATGCAATATCTGCACGAGCATTTCGGGGCGGCTGTCATGCGCCTGGATCAGCTCGCTGGCACTTTGCTTGTTGTAGTCTTCCCGAGTCATTCGATGATGCGCTCCGCGCCTGCATAAATATTAAAAGTATCGCCACGCAAAAAGCCGATCAGCGACATGTCGAATTCCTTTGCGAGCTGCACCGCAAGGCTCGAGGGTGCACTGATCGCCGCCAGCAAAGGCATGCCGGCTACCAGTGTTTTCTGCATGAGTTCGAAGCTTGCCCGGCCGGATACCATCAAGCCCAGCCCAATGGCTGGCAACTCATTGTTTAATAACAGAGAACCGACGACCTTGTCGACGGCGTTATGGCGTCCGACGTCCTCCATAGTGATGATCAGGTCGCCTTCAGGACTGAAAGCGGCGGCGGCGTGCAAGCCGCCGGTCGCATCGAAGGTCGCCTGCGCTGCCCGCAGCGCATCCGGCATACGGATCAGGGCAGCGCGTCGAAAACGGGTCGTATTGCCATGCTGTGACGCCGCGCCTGCAACACGCAGCGCATCGAGTGAGGTTTTGCCACAAACGCCGCAACTTGAGGTTGTGTAGAAGTGTCGCTGCAGCCGGCCAAGGTCCACCTCGACACCCTTGGCCAGGTCGACGCGAATGACATTATGGTTACCGGAGTCCGGGGCCGGCGGGCCGCAGGTCTCGATCGAGGCAATATCCTTCAGCTGGCGGACAATCGCTTCGGTATACAAAAACCCCGCCGCAAGATCGCGGTCGTTGCCGGGTGTGCGCATGGTGATCGAAATACTGCGCGTGGCGCGGCCATCCGGGGTGCTGTAGCCAAGCCGGATCTCGAGCGGTTCTTCAACCGCAACGTCGTCCGCGAGTGTCTCTCTGACACCGTTTCGAACCTTGTTGATATCCACCGCAGTGCTGCTGGGAGACATGATTTGCTGCCCCTGGAACCGGGTGCCGATTATATCTCAATGCGATGAGGCAGCCTCTGTGATGGCAGTGCGAATCGCTGCGAATTCGGCCTCATCGTCGAGCCGGACCTGTTCCTCCTCGACGATGACGCCCAGCTTTGTGAGCAGCGATCGCGCGTCCGGAAATGTTCGGGCATTCGCATGCCGCTGATAAAGGGCGACGAATAATGGCTTGTCAAGAAACTCATCGAGCTTGCTGAATAATTCGCTGCCGCTCCAGGTGTGTGCCGATGGCAGGCAACATCGCTTGAGGTCGCCGAGCACGGTGTCCAGCGAATCGCGGCCATCCGAGCGTCGCCTGAGTTCGACATCCGCCATCAATGCCAGCGCGGCACCACTCCAGTACACCTTCATACGCGTGCCGCGCGAGGCCTGCTGGGCCGCTTCGTTGGGCGACATGCCGGGCGCCGAGTTACGGCCGCGCTCCAGGCCTTCGCTGATTTCTTGCCAAGCGGCCTGCGCCGAATACTGCCCGGCGCGTGCCAGCAGGACATTCTGGTAGTACTGCGCGAAGCCCTCGGAAATCCATCGCTGCGCATCGTCGAGGTAGGGCAATAGCAGGTGCGAGAATTCGTGCGTCGGCGTCCACTCCCGGAAATAGTCGGCGATCGGCAGATCAGGATTGATCATGAGCTCGATGGTCGAGCCACCATCGCGTACCACCCTGCCAAATGAAACGGGTCGATCAGCACCTTGCCCCCAGCGTATGTCCGGGATCAACAATACGCTTGCGCGCGGGACGGGAAACACGCCATAAGTCAATTCCACGTTGCCTGCAGTAGCTCGAATCCAGCCCAGGAAGCGATCAAGTTCAATATCGTCTCGTTGCCCAAGCAGTACGACACGCAATGCGGCACCACCGACCTGTACGATTCGTTGCTCGAACAGACCAAACACCGCGGTCGCCATGCCGCTTTCGGGCGAAGCAACAAGGCGATAGCTGGTAGCGGAATCGTCGCGCATCTGCCAGGGCACAAAAACGCTGTTCGCCTCGGGCAATGAAAACGTTGCGAGGATTTCATCGCCTTGCGAAAGTCGCGGCCGCCACATCCAGAGGGCAGGAGAGACGATGATCCTGCCGGGCTCGCGCATCGCACTATCCAGATTGACTCGGTAGCTGAGACAACGAATACCGTTGGCGGGAAGCTCGAGTCGGCGTCCGCGAGTACTGAGCTCTGAACCGCGATCGCAATCCTCGGCATCCCGCAAGTAACGACCGGCAAGACTGGACCGCGCAGAAACGTAATTGACAGGGCGGTCAAATCGCGCCACGACCGACATCGTGCTGAGTTTTTCATCGAGCGTGATGCGGTAGTCATGCGCAGCGTGCGCCACGCCATCGGTCAACGACAGGCAAAGAGCGAAAATCGAGCGTACGTTAATGATAATCGTTCGCAAAGCGAAGAGTTTTTCGCGTACGCATTTCCCGTTATGCTCTCGTTCAGGTGGGCCCACTATAATTTTTAAGAGTGATCCGCACCCGATCCGTTCCATACGATTTCGATTAAGTAATTAGGAGAATCCCTTGAGCATGATTGCACGCCGCAAGTTTATCCAGTTATCCGCCGTTGCCGCCGCCGGCTGCTTCGTTCAGCCTGGCCGTGAAGCAGGGGCACAGGATCTGCCACAACTGAGCACCGATGACCCGATGGCAATCGCGATGAGGTACACGCACGATGCAAGCACAGTCGATGCTGCTTCGCGTGCCAATCCGGCTGCGGATCAGACCTGTGACAATTGCGCGTTGATCCAGGGTACTGATGGCGACGCATGGCGCCCGTGCCAGATTTTCCCGGGCAAAGTAGTGGCCGCGGCGGGCTGGTGTGCGGTCTGGGCTCCCAAGGCCTGAGCAAGCCAGAGATACAACATTTTTACGACCCGGCAACGGGGACGTTGTCTTATGTCGTTTATGACCAGCCGGGTGGCCAAGCCGCAGTCATCGACTGCGTGCTTGGCTATTCGTTGGTCTCGGGACGAACCGATACTGCGCCCTCGGATGCCATTCTCGCGTACCTTGACGAAAAACAACTGACACTCGACTGGATTCTTGAAACGCATGCCCATGCGGATCACCTGAGTGGCGCGCAATACATCAGGAAAAAGCGTGGTGGCACCACACGCATCGCGATTGGCCACGGAATCTGCAACGTGCAGGCTCACTTCGCGCCACTGTACAATCTCCCTGAGGACTTCGCGACCGACGGCCGCCAGTTTGACCACCTGTTCGCGAGCAACGAGGTCTTCGCAATCGGCGCGCTCGAATGCGAGGTGATCGCGACGCCCGGGCACACCAGCGACAGCGTCAGCTATCGGATCGACTCCAACGTGTTTGTCGGTGACAGCCTGTTCATGCCGGATTACGGTACGGCACGCTGCGACTTTCCGGGCGGTGACGCAGATCTGCTGTACGACTCCATTCAACGGCTCTTGAGCCTGCCCGGCGATACCTGCCTGTACATGTGTCACGACTACCAGCCGGGTGGCCGCGATTTGCGCTATGTCTGTAGCGTGGACGAGCAGCGACAAAGCAATATCCACGTCAGGGCCGGAGTAAGCCGAAAGGCATTCTGCGCGATGCGTGCCGCGCGCGATGCGACCTTAAACCTGCCGGCGTTGATTGTCCCCTCGATTCAAGTCAACATTCGGGCCGGACAACTGCCCGATGCCGAAAGTAATGGCATCGTCTACCTGAAGACACCCGTAAACACCTTTTAGGTCCGGAGACCATCTTGTTTGAAACGCTAGAGCCGGCGCCAGCTGATCCCATTCTTGGTTTGATCGCCGAATTCCGGGACGACCCGCGCCGCGAGAAAATCGATCTCGGTGTGGGCGTGTATCGCACCGCAGCCGGTGAGACCCCGATTCTCGGCGTCGTAAAAACAGCAGAACACCGCCTGGTCGGCACGCAAACAACCAAGGCCTACATCGGCACGGCCGGTGAACCCCAGTTCAACGCTGCCATGCAGGCCTTAGCCTTCGCCGACTCGGTCGCTGGCGAACGCCTCCTGACCGTCCAGACGCCAGGCGGTTCGGGCTCGCTGCGTGTTGCGGCAGGTTTGTTGCTGCGTGCCCGCAAAGACGCGGTCGTCTGGGTGAGCGACCCGACCTGGAACAACCATGTGCCGCTGCTCGGTGGCGCGGGCCTGACGCTCAAGACCTATCCCTACTACGATGTGGATACGCGCACGGTGCGTATCGATGCAATGCTCGAAACGCTGCGCGCGGTGCCCAAAGGCGATGTCGTGCTGTTGCACGGCTGTTGCCATAACCCATCGGGCATCGATCCCAGCCCCGAGCAGTGGCGCGCCATCGGCGAGGTAATCGTCGAGCGCGAGCTTTTGCCGTTCATCGACCTGGCCTACCAGGGATTCGGCACTGGCCTCGATGCGGACGCCTTCGCGGTCCGACACCTGGCCGGGCTGGTTCCGGAATTGCTGTTGTCGACTTCGTGTTCGAAAAATTTTGGTCTCTATCGCGATCGAGTTGGCACGATATCGGTGCTGGTCAAAGACTCGAAATCCAAGGGCATTATTGCAAGCCAGGTCAGCAGCCTGGTGCGCACGCTGTACTCGATGCCGCCGGATCACGGCGCCGCAGTGGTCAGTATCATTCTCAATGAAGCCGAATTGCGGGCCGCGTGGATGGTCGAACTCGATGCAATGCGCGAGCGGCTTAGCGGGATGGGCAAGCTGTTGCAGGAGGCGCTTAAAGTCGCGGCACCCGGCCATGACTTTTCGCACCTCGTGCGAGCCAAGGGCATGTTCTGCTTCCTCGGTGTCACGCCGGCAGAGGTCGAGCGCCTCAAAAAGCAGTTCGGCGTCTACATGGTCGGCTCGAGTCGCATCAACGTCGCTGGCATCACTCCGTCGAACGTCGGGTATCTGGCAAAAAGTATCGCCGCCGTTTTGTAGGTCGGGATCAGGCACCGGGAATTACTCTCTCGAGTTGAGGGGGCAGCCGCATTGTGGGAGGCCGCGATGCGGGCGATCCCTTCCGACGGCCTGGTAAACATCGATCGGTGGTCGGCGCACGGGATATTATTTGACCGAGATAAAGGCCTCCCACAGGCGCGTTAAGGAGTCGCCGGCATGGCCGCCTCCTAACTGATGCCTGCTGTGCCGAGGTACGCAGCACCGATGAGTCCGGTCACCGCGACCGCAGCGAAAAACACCGCCCAGTTACGCTGATTACTGCTCATCGTCCGTGATCTCCCATTCGACACGGCTGTACTGGTCAATGGCCAGCGCCGACGCCACGCCCGCATT
>CAZHLE010000015.1:24418-36813 GCA_964533065.1 uncultured Woeseiaceae bacterium
ACATACCGGACCGGTTCCAGCGCCACGACCGACTTCAACGACTGTGGCTCCGTATCGTATGCGATCGATGAAACCGTTCCGTCGCTGCGGATGAACAGTATGTCCAGCGGGATATAGGTGTTCTTCATCCACATCGACAGGACCATGTCGGCCTCATAGATGAAAAGCATGCCCGTGGTTCGCGGCAGATTGCGCACGAACATCAGGCCGCGCGCCCGTTGTGCATCGCTTGTTGCGACGTATATGTCGAAGCGATAACAGGCGTGCTTACTTGCTTGAATCATTAGCACGCCTTTGGAAAATCGTGCGTCGAGTTCAGCGTCCGCCGCAACGACAAAGCCGGGCAGCAAGATCAGCAGCAATGCAAGGCGGATCATGAGCCGCCCCAGTCAAGTTGTCCGCGAAACAGAAGCTCCCGAATCAGGACATCGGATTCGCCATTGACCTGCGTAAGGGGCGCCATGCAGTAGAGCTGACCCGAGATGCGATAGTTGCGCTCGGATCCATCGACGGCTTCGAGCTGCAGGATGTCAGTCCAGCAAATGTCACGCTCGGCGGTGCTGAAGAATCGTCCACCGCCTTCTTCGATCAGGGTAACCGTGGTCGCGAGTTCTTTGCTCATGATGCCGCGGCGCAAGCCGGGCAGGGCGATGATAAACGCAAGCGGCCTGCCGCCAAGCTCACCGGCGAAACGCAGCCGTGCGCCGTCGCCGTCCGGACGCGGCATACCCTCACATTCGAGCTCTGCAGCGGCCCATTGCAGATCGACCTGTAAAGCGCCGAAGAGTTCGGTCGCGAGAAATCCGTCGCTACCGCAGTCATAGCCCGGTATCGCTGGCTGGGCGATGGCAGGGGCGGGACTGCTGTCCGGGGAACAACCGTAAACAGCCGCCACCAATGCGCAAAACCCCAAAACTTTTTGCAATGTACAGCCCTGATCGTGGTCGTAGATTGGAGCATTATTACCGAAGTGGCCTGCTGATGAATAAAAAACATCGCAACAGGTTGGCCTGTCAACGCATCCTAATTAGAATGGCACGCCAATTTTTCCAGCGGAGCATTGAATGAGTGTTGTAGCACAAGTCCAGCAACTCGAAAGGCACGTAAGTGGCCTGATTATTGGTCAGTCACACCTGATCAATCGCATGCTTATTGCCTTGCTTTGCGATGGGCACCTGCTGGTTGAGGGCGCGCCCGGCCTGGCCAAAACGCGTGCCATCAAAGTGCTGTCCGAAAGCATCGAGGGCGACTTCCACCGCTTGCAGTTTACGCCCGACCTGTTGCCTGCAGACCTGACCGGAACCGATATCTACCGGCCGCAACAGGGCACCTTCGAATTTCGCAAAGGACCGCTGTTTCATAACCTGATCCTGGCCGACGAAATCAACCGGGCGCCGGCTAAAGTGCAATCCGCATTGCTCGAAGCCATGGAAGAGCGGCAGATTACCGTGGGCGACAAGAGCTATGAACTTGAAGACCTGTTCATGGTCATGGCGACCCAGAACCCGATCGAACAGGAAGGCACGTATCCGCTGCCGGAAGCGCAACTCGATCGCTTCCTGCTGCATGTCGAGGTCGGCTATCCGTCGATTGAGGACGAGCGCAGGATCATGGTGTTGAATCGTGACGAGGCCAGGGCGCATACACGCGACGCGTTTCGGCCGCCCGAGCAGCTGTCGCGCGCTGCGATCATGCAGGCGCGCCAGGACATTCTCGCATTGCACCTCGCGCCGGAACTCGAGGAATACATCGTCAATATCGTCGTTACGACGCGTAATCCCGGTGCCGTCGACAGCTCGCTCGAAGGCCAGGTGCTGTACGGTGCCAGCCCGCGCGCGAGCATGGGCATTGATCGTGCCGCGCGGGCGCACGCCTGGTTACAGGGTCGGGACTATGTCGGCCCGGAAGATATCCAGGCGGTTGCGTTCGACGTGCTGCGCCATCGCATCGTGCTGAGCTTCGAGGCGGAGGCCGATGGCGTGAATACGAATTCGGTAATCCGGCGCATCCTCGACGGCGTGGGAGTGCCGTAATTCGGCCGGAAGCAGCCGTGACGCACCTCGATCACATCGCTGAAAATGCCTCGCCCGTCAGCGTCAGCCAGGCCGGACTGATTCGCCTCAACGGTGCTGCGCGCGCGATCGCTCTGGACGTGCTGCGGGTTAATTCCCTGCAGACCGGTGCTTATGTCTCGCATTTTCGCGGTCGTGGCATGGAATTCGACGAATCGCGTCCGTACCAGCCTGGTGATGATCCACGCAGCATTGACTGGCGGGTCACGGCACGCAGCACAACGGCGTATACGAAGCTGTTTCGAGAGGAGCGTGAGCGGCCGGTCCTCGTAGTCGTCGATTTGCGCGCCAGCATGCATTTCGCAACGCGCGGCTGCTTCAAGTCGGTCAATGCCAGCCGCGCTGCGTCGTTGTTATCCTGGGCTGCGCATCATCGCGGTGATCGTCTCGGTGGCCTGATCTTTGGCGACACGACACACCGTGAACTCAAGCCGAAACTTGGGCGGCAAGCGGCGCTCCGGTTTGTACATCAACTCGTGGACCATCCGGACTGGCAGGTACGCGAGCGTCACAACGGCGACGATGGCGAACCACAACTGACACAGGCCATGGCGGCGTTGCGCCGGGTCGCGCGGCCCGGCAGCCTGATCGTGATCCTGAGCGATTTCCTGGGGTTTTCGCGAGCCGCGCAATCCTATCTCTCGAATATCGCTCGCCATAACGAGGTGCTCGCGCTGTTCATCAATGACCCGATTGAGCGCGAACTTCCGCCGCCGGGCCGCTATCGGTTGGTGTCAGGTGAGGCCGAGCTCGCAATCGACACCTATACAAATGCTGCGCGACGCGACTATGCCAATAGTTTTGAGCAGCGAAAGCACGCCCTTGAGCTGTTTTGTCGTCGCTATGGCATACACCTGTTGCCCTTGTCGACGGAAGACGATCCGGTCAGTACCTTGCAGACCGCATTAGGCAAAAGGAGCCGATAGTGATGGATCCGGCACAGATTCCATTGCGCGATCTGCATTTGCCCGAGGCTGTTTCAGGCTGGCCACCCGCGCCTGGCTGGTGGTTCGTTTTTGCTATTGCGTTGCTCACGCTCGCGTACTTATTACGGGTCTGGCTGCAACGCTTTTCGCGTGGCGCTGCGCGGCGCTACGCGATGCGTCAGCTTGATGCCTTGCTGGCAGCCTACGAGCAGCATCGCGATATCATCCGTTTCGGCGCGGCAGCGTCTGCATTGTTGCGCCGTACCATGCTGGCCTATGCGCCGCGCGAGGACATTGCGGGGCTCACCGGTGAGGCGTGGCTCGCCTGGCTCGACCGGGATCTCGCGCAACCCGTCTTTGTTACTGGTGCAGGGCGGGCGCTGATCGACCTGCCTTATCGCAATCCGCAAACCGCGCTACCTGCCGCGGAAGTGGAACGGCTCGTGGTGGCATTGCGGCATCGCATTGCGACACCGGTCGGAGGGCAGCGCTGATGTGGTCGCTGGCCTGGCCCTGGATGCTACTGGCATTGCCACTGCCTATCCTGGTCAATCGCCTGCTGCCGGAAAGTTCAGGTCTGCAGGATGCGGGGCTCAAGGTGCCGAGCTTTGGCGGTTTCGCTGTGCTTGAGAACCGCGCGCCGGCCGAGCAGTTGCTGAGCTTCAAACTCTGGGTGGCAGCGATAGCCTGGATGCTGCTGGTGGTCGCAGCGGCACGACCCGAGCGCATAGGCGATGAACTCGAGGTGCCCGTGTCCGGGCGTAACCTTATGCTCGCGGTCGATTTGTCCGGCAGCATGGACCAGAAGGATTTCGAGCTTGGCGCGCGACGCGTTGACCGGCTGACCGCGACCAAGGCAGTCGCGAGTGACTTTATCAGTCGACGCGAGGGCGATCGTATCGGGCTGATCCTGTTCGGCGAACGTGCCTACCTGCAGGTGCCGCTGACACTGGACCGTGAGACGGTCAAAGTATTGTTGCTCGAGGCATTCATCGGGCTGGCAGGCGAGAAGACCGCCATTGGCGACGCGATCACGCTTGCTGTTAAACGCATCCACGACCTCAAAGAGGGCCCCGGTGAGCAGGTGCTCGTGTTACTAACCGACGGCGCGAACACGGCGGGTGAGGTACAGCCGCTGAAAGCTGCCGAGCTCGCACAACAGGTAGGCTTGCGTATTTACACTATCGGTATCGGAGCGGAGCAGATGGAAGTCGCATCGCTAATTGGCGGGCGACGCAATATCAATCCTTCTGCCGACCTCGATGAAGAAACCCTGACCAGCATCGCCGACATGACCGGCGGCCGATATTTCCGTGCCCGGGATACGGCGGGTTTGCAGGAAATCTACCGGCTCCTCGACGAGCTCGAGCCCGTCGAGGAGCCGGAGGCGGGTTTTCGCCCCGTAAAATCGTTGTTCCATTTTCCGCTCGCAGGTGCGTTCGCACTGAGCGTGCTGTTGCTGCTCAGCGTGTTGTTGCAAAGCGTTTCGGCGCGGCGGACCGCGGGCAGGGTGCAGGCCGATGCTGTCTGAGCTGCATTTCCTTCGTCCCGAGTGGCTGCTGGCGCTGCCGCTGGTAGTGCTGGCGGTGCTGCTGCTGGCACGACGGCGACTGGGTGCCGGCAGCTGGCAGAATGTTGTGTCACCGGCGCTGGCGCCGTACGTGCTGGCCGTGTCACCGAATCGCCAGGGAGCGTATCGCTGGTGGTTGCTTGGACTCGGCGCTGTACTGGGCGTGCTGGCGCTGGCAGGACCGGCCTGGCAACGCATCGAACAACCCGTATTTCGTTCCGACCAGGCGCTCGTCATTGCGCTCGACCTGTCACGATCCATGGATGCGCAGGATATTTCTCCGAGCCGCCTGCTGCGTGCACGGCTCAAGATTCTCGATATTCTCGAGCGGCGCAAGAGCGGCCAGACAGCACTGGTCGTTTATTCCGCAAACGCATTTACGGTAACACCGCTGACCACCGACACGGACACGATCGCGGCGCTGGTCAACAGCCTGAGCACCGATATCATGCCGAGCCAGGGCAGTTATCCGATTGCCGCGATTAACAAGGGCAGTGAACTGCTGAAGAACGCGGCGGCGACCTTCGGTGAAATTCTGCTAATTACCGATGGCGGCTCATCGCCCGATGCGGAGCGGGTTGCCCGTGAGCTTCAGGCGGAGGGCTACACGTTATCGGTACTCGCGGTCGGCACGCGTGAAGGTGCGCCCATACCGCGATTCAACGGCGGATTCGTCACTGACGGATCCGGGCAGATTGTTGTGCCAAAGCTCGAGGAACGGTCGCTGCGCGATCTGGCGATGAAAGGCGGTGGCCAGTTTTCCACGCTTTCCACCGACCAACGAGATATCGACCTGTTGTTGTCCGGCGAACTCGGGTCGCGGCAAGCCTCAGGCGATGCGCTCGCGACTGACCGCTGGCGCGAGGAAGGCCCGTGGTTGTTGTTATTGTTGTTGCCACTCGCTGCACTGGCGTTTCGACGTGGCTGGGTCGTCGTCATGCTGTTCCTGCTTCTGCCACCGGACCGGGCGGCGTACGCACTGGACTGGAACGACCTCTGGCTGACAAAGAACCAGCAGGCGCAAAGAAAACTCGAACAGGGCGCGGCCGCCGATGCCGCTGAACTTTTTGAGAATCCCGAGTGGCGCGCTGTGGCGCAATACCGGGCGGAAGATTACCGGGCCAGTGCAGCTCAGTTCGCAGAGCGCGAGGATGCACGCAGCCTGTACAACCTCGGTAATGCGCTGGCGCGCCAGGGCGAATTTGAATCCGCGCTGGATGCCTATGAACAAGCGCTGGCAGTCGACCCGGACGATGTGGATGCTGTTTACAATCGCGACCTCATCAAGGCCATGCTCGACCAGCAACAGCAGCAGGAAGGCGAGCAACAAGAGTCGGATCAGCAGGGCGAGGGCGAACAATCCGACGGCGAGGGTGAGTCACAGCAGGACAGTGAGCATACCGAAAATGACGCTGAGCAGCAGGATGGCGAAGCGTCGGACCGCGACCAGGAGATGAGCGAGGAAGATCTTGAGGCCCTGCAGGAAGAATTGCAGCGGGCTGCCGAAGAAGCCGAACAAAACCAGGGTGACCCGACCGAGCAACTGACAGCCGAGGAGCTGGCGGAATTACGCGAGCAGGCCGAACAGCAACAGGCGATGGAGCAATGGCTGCGGCGTATTCCGAACGACCCGGGTTCTCTGCTGCGTAACAAGTTTCGCTACCAATATCAGAAAACCGGCAAGGACCAGGATGGCAACGATACCTGGCCCGATGACGAGGTACAGCCGTGGTAACCGTTCGACTTTTTGTTTATCTGTTTCTGCTGGTTGCGACAGGCGCCAATGCGGCCGTCACCGCCAGCATTGATCGTGCCGATGTCGATCTTAATGAGTCATTCACACTCGAGATTGCGACCGACCTGAATATCGACGCACAGCCCGATGTATCGGTGCTCGATAAGGATTTCTTTGTCGGGGCAGGCAGCCAGATGAGTAACACGACGATTATTAACGGCCAGATCCGGCGCAGCAAAACCTGGTCATATGTGCTCATGCCGAAACGCGCCGGGCAACTGACGATTCCAGCCATTGGCATTGGCGGCGAGTTCAGCAATCCTCTCGTCGTTGATATCAGTGAGCCCAGTTATGCGCCGCCGGGCGAAGCTGAAGTCTTTGTCACGACCGAAGTCGATGTGGACGAAACCTATGTGCAGGCGCAGGTACTGCTGACCGTGAAAATTTATCGCTCGGTCGCGGTGCGGCAGCCGGCCTTACGTGACCCTGTTGTGAGTGGCGCCGAAGTTTTGCTCGAGCTCGCTGGCGACGATCGCAGCTACGAAGCAGTAATCGGCGGCACACCCTACGGTGTCATCGAGCGCGTCATCGCAATCTACCCGCAGGAAAGTGGCGAGATCCAGTTGTCGCCGGCGCGATTTGAGGCGCGCGTGTTGCGCGACGGGCGAATCACCGGGCGAAAGATTTACGAATCCGAGCCACTGACCGTTACCGTCTTGCCGACACCCGCGCCCCCGGCGCGGTTCCCGAACGCCAACTGGTTACCGGCGCGCGACCTTACGCTGGTGGAAGACTGGTCGCAGCAAGGCAATGAAATCAAGGCCGGCGAACCACTGACGCGACGAATTTCGATCAGTGCACTGGGACAGCTGGAAACACAGATTCCGGCTATCGAACCGCCAAGCGCGGATGGCATCAGCGTGTATCCGGACAGGCCGGAGCTGAGCCGCAGGATTGAACCGGGCGGCATTCGTGGCATACGCCAGGACCGATATGCCCTGATCGGCGCGCGGGCTGGCGACGTGCAGCTACCGGCGCTGGAGCTTCCGTGGTGGAACACGGCAAGCAAGGAATGGCAGGTCGCGACATTGCCGGAACGTACGATCAGTATCGTTGGCGGCGAGGAACCGGAAATCGTGGCGCCGATACTGGCGGCAACCGATACAACCACAGCTGCGGCAGTGACCACGGTTACCGTGCACAGCGAGTTCTGGCGCCGAGTCAGCGAATCACTCGCGGTACTGTGGTTGCTGACGGTTTCCGCATGGTGGTGGTCGTCGCGAAGTCCTCGATCATCCCGACCACCGCGAGAGCCGGCAGTAGCACCGATTCACAAGCGCCAGGCAGCGCTGTTGAAAAAGGCGCGCACAGCGGCGCTGGCAGCGGATGCGGCTGGCGTGCGCGCAGCCATGGTTGACTGGGGGCAACTGCAATGGCCCGATAATGCACCACGCAGTCTGGGCGTAATTGCTGAACGTGTTTCATCGCCGCTGGCGGATGAATTGCGCGTGTTGTCGAGGCAGAGTTATGGGCCCGAAGCCGTCGCCTGGGATGGCGCCCCGCTTGCCCAGGCCTTGCGGTCTTTTGCCATTCTGGCGGAGCAGCAGAACGATAATGAGGACTTGCTGCCGCCGCTTTTGCCGCCTACCAGTGTCCGACGTTCGGCATAGAAGCCCAGGGTTCCTGGACTGGCAAGTCAGCACCTTTCTGTAGCAGCTCGATCGAAATGTTATCCGGCGAGCGCACGAATGCCATGTGGCCATCGCGCGGCGGGCGATTGATGGTTACACCGCCATCCATGAGTCGCTGGCAAACCGCGTAAACGTCATCGACCGCGTAGGCGAGGTGGCCGAAGTTGCGACCCTCTCCGTACTCCTCCGGGTCCCAGTTCCAGGTGAGTTCGATTTGTGCGTCCTCATCGCCTGGCGCAGCCAGAAATATCAGCGTGAACCGACCTGTCTTGCTCTCGTAACGGCGAAGCTCAACCAGGCCCAGTTTGTCGCAATAAAAATCCAGCGACGCGGCAACATCTTTGATGCGGACCATCGTATGCAAGTATTTCATCGGTACAATAGTACACGTGAAAGACATACGCGCCATAACCATCGACCTCGACGATACCCTGTGGGAAATTCATCCGGTTATTCATCGCGCAGAGCGACGGTTGTACGAGTGGTTGGGTGAGCATTATCCGCGCATCACGGCAAAGTTTTCGCGCGAAGCGATTCAAAAACAGCGGTTGGATGTTGCCGCAGAATTTCCGCACCAGAATCATGACTACACGTTCTTGCGGCGCACGGTGCTCGGCCGCCTGGGGTCAGCCGCCGATTATGGCGATGGCCTGGTCGATGAAGCCATGGCGGTATTCGACGCGGTGCGCAACGACGTAACCTTGTTTCCCGAGGTGCGGCCGGCGCTGGCGGCACTGCGTGAAAAATACGTGCTGGTTGCGGTGACCAACGGCAATGCCGATTTGAAAAGAATCGGTATTGATTCCCTGTTTCATCATTTTGTGTCGGCTCGAACCGCCGGTGCCGCGAAACCGGCGCAGAAAATATTTGCTGCGGCAGTGCACGCGGGTGGCGCGAACCTGCAGCAAACCGTGCACGTCGGTGACCATCCTGAAATCGATGTCCAGGGTGCGCGATCCGCGGGTCTGCATTCGATCTGGGTCAATCGCAGTGGCCAGCCCTGGCCCGGGGATCTGCCACAGCCCGATGGTATCGTGACGCACATCGGTCAGCTGCAGGGTCTCCTGGAAGCGTTGCGGCGATGAAAGGGTATCCGCTGATCATCTATGTACCCGGCTTGTTGCCCAAACCCGAGGCAACCATCCATCGACAGGCACTGCTGCGATGTCTGCTGGCAGGCGTGCAGCGCATTGACGCCGGGATTGCGGCTCAAATCGGGGCGCATGCAGAATGCTTCGATATTGTCTCGTGGACCTACGACTTCTACGGTGAGCACCGCGATTTCGCGCTCGATGCAGCGGCCGTCGACGCCGTGGTCGCGCAGCCCGGGCCAAGTGCGCGGGACCTCGTCGAAGCGACATCCGCTAGGCGCCGCCTGTTGCGCTGGCTGTTCCGGCTTGGCGACCTGCTGCCATTTTTGATACCGCACATTGCGACCGAGCGTATGGCCTTGCACCTGCGTGACCTGCGCCGCTATGTCAAGAACCATAGCGGTATCGCACAAAATATCCGGCAACAGTTGAAGCTGCCATTGCGCGCGGCGCAAGCGTCGGGGCGACCGATCCTGCTGATCGCACACAGCATGGGCTCAGTGATCGCGTTCGAAACGCTGTGGCAGCTGTCGCGTGTCGATCGGCACGCGGTGGATATCGATACGCTGCTGACCATGGGCAGCCCGCTCGGGCAACACTACATCCAGAAGAGAATAAAAGGCCATGAAGCGATCGGCCCGGTTCGGTTTCCGAGCAATATTCGGCGCTGGATCAACCTTTCCGCTGTCGGTGACCTCACAGCGATCGACCCGACATTGCGGAACGACTTCGGTCCCATGCTCGAATACGGGCTGCTCGAGTGCATCGACGACCGCAAGGTCAGCAACTGGTTTCGCCTGAATGGCGAACTGAACCCGCACTCCGAATTCGGCTACCTCGTCAACGAGATAACAGCGAGCGTAGTCGTCGACTGGTGGCGGGCCGTTATTCCTGCTCCAGGTTCGGCCGAATGACGATGTCGATACGACGATTGTGTCGCCGGCCCGTCTCCGTGTCGTTACTCGCGATGGGGCGAGTCTCACCGTAACCCGTCGCAATAAGCCGGTAGCTTGGAATGCGCATGGCATTAATCATGTATTGCTGCACCGATTCGGCCCGCTGCTGCGACAGTTTCTGATTGGAGTCATCGCCGCCAAACGAGTCGGTATGGCCTTCGATGATCAGCTCGCTGCGCGGAAACACATCGATCGCTTTCTCGACCTTGGCGAGCAGGTCGAACGTTTGCGGGCCGAGTTGTGCGTCGCCTGAAGCAAACGTCAGGCCGACCATACGCAAAATAATGTTATTGCCCTCGCGAAATACGCGAGCCTCGCTCGGCGTGAACATCTTGTCGACCTGCTCGAACTGCTCTTTAACGCGTGCTTGCGCTTCGAGGCGTTGAATCAATGCGGCACGTTCCGCCGTTGCGCCCCCAAGTCGCGCATCCAGCGCGGACATCTCCTCTTCCATTTCGGCCAGTCGGGCATGGTTTTCCGCGTTTTCCTGTTGCAGGCCCTGGTTTGCTTCACGCATGCCCTCAATGTAGGCCACCAGTTCGGCGGTCAGGCGATCCGGACCGTCTTCCATATCGGGTTGTACGTCCGCGGCACCGGCAACGTTGCGCATGGCTGCCTCCCAATCCAGCACCAGTTGCTCCGGAGTCAGTTCCTTGTCACGCACACGGCGTACAATTTCGGACAGGTAGATCGCATGCTTGGCTTCATAGTTCGCCTGCCGGGCAAGGTTGCGCGGCAAATCTGTGTCATATCTGTTTTCGTTCAGTTCGCGCTCGGCATCGGCCAGCAGCTGCTTTGCCTTACCGAGCGTAATTTCAGCGTAGCGACCAACCCTGGCTCGATCGGCATCCGCCAGCAGGCGACGCGTATCACTCAGGTATTGCGACTTGATGGCGACCAGTTCTGCATCACGGTACAGCGCGGTCGCCTCGATCTCGCGCCGGCTCGCGGTTTTAAGATCGCCGCGCTCCAGCAGACGAATCGCGTCGGCGAACTTGCGTTGTGCTTCGATCCAGATCTCGGGCGATAACTCGGGTGCGCGCGCGTTGGCGGCATCCTGGCGGCTCTTCATGATCTGCGCGAGTTTCACGCGTGCCAGCTCGGCGGCCTTGGTCGCGGTGCGAAACGATTGCGCAGCGTCGGCAGCGTGCGAACGCACTGTGTCGATATTGCGCCCGCGCTCAAGCGCGTCTTCGGCGCTGGTGTAGGACGACATTCCGTCCTCAAAGCTTCGCGGTGCCAGCAACTTGGCGTCGGCAGCCTCAGCAGCGGCCTTGGCGATATCCGCGTCCTTGAAAAAGGTCTTTCTGAGTTCGTCCTGGGCCTGCAGCGGGTTCATGCCCAGCACAAGCAGCAGCATCAGGACAGTCAGTCTGAATTCCGGTCTTGCAGCCATATCTCTAATTCCTGAATTCCCTGTGATCCAAATCCACCCAAGCGGTAGGTGGCCTGCGTTCAATATTACATATGCTGCCGCGGTATTTCTGTGCGGCGTGTCGCCGAAACCGGGCGGATTCTACCTGCTGGGCGCGCAGGTCGCGAGCCAGGGAGAGTACTTTCAAACAGGCAATCAAAGGCTTATGGGCAGCCATCAGCGTACATTCGTGAAATTGTGCTCTGCCTCACAGTCACCCGGGCAGGGTCGGCGTAGCCTGCTCCCATGCCCGCCAAGTACTACACGCAGTTCGTATTGACCGACGCGCAATACCGCGGCGACAACGAATTCAGTGGCGTAATTGAACTCAGTCAGCCCATGGACCAGACGACCGAGATCAAGGACATAGAGGCCGTACTGGCCCAGAATTTTGACCTGCAGCGGAGCGCCGTCAGGCTCCTCAGCTGGTCGCGATTGCACTGACACACCTTCTGGCGCAAATGATTCCCCCTGACTCTCCCGGCCTTGGCCGGGATTTTTTTGTACAATGCCTGCCCCTTCGCTTTAGCCAGGCCAGTGCCGAATGAGTAAGTCCGAGAACGAATTCCGCGGTATTCCAATCGTGCAGAAGAGCGTGCAGAACCGTGTGCAAAGCGGCACGAAATACCAGACGGAAGCCGGTTTCTCGGCGATCAAGAACGGTATCAAGCAGTCCCGCGATGCCGAGCCGCTGCAGCATGGGCAGAAACCCGCCTGGCTGCGCGCCAAAATGCCGGCAGGCAAGGGCTATGGCAATACGCGCACGATCGTCAAGCAACATCGCCTCAGCACCGTTTGTGAGGAGTCGATGTGCCCGAATATCGGCGAGTGCTGGAATGCGGGTACGGCGACCATCATGGTCATGGGTTCGGTGTGCACGCGCGCCTGCCGCTTCTGCGCCGTTGACACGGGCAATCCGAAGGGCTGGCTCGATGCGGAG
>CAZHLE010000016.1:0-15215 GCA_964533065.1 uncultured Woeseiaceae bacterium
ATAACGTGTGACGGCTGTTTTCGCCACGCCAGGCCGCGAGCCAGCGATTGGCGTCGTCGACTTCCTTGCCGTCTGCCGAGAGGACGTAACGGCCGACGTTAATACCGAGGTTACCCGATACCAGCGCCTCGATACTCGTCAGCTTGACGCTGAGACCGGCGTCGATCATGCCGCCGAACTCGGCCCGTATGCTGTCTGCACCGACCGTCATCTCGGCATTCGGCGCCAGCACGCGCGCATCATCGGTATACATCGCGCCGATCGCGTCGATGTTTCGGGAACTCATCGCCGCATTGTACTCGGCGGATCGCGAGGTGATTTGTGCGGCGTCGCCGCTTGAGGTGGTCTGACCGCAGCCGGAGAGCAGCAAAATCAAAGGCAGAATCGTCACTGACTTGTCCATTTTTTATTCCTCGAAGCAAGATTCGGACTCGCGCCAAGCCTAGCAGAGGAAAAGACGGATCGCAGCGGCGGCAACGGTTAGAATTCGACGCATGCCCATGCGCACGCCCTATCTCTCCAAGTCCCGCCTTATCTCGGCCTGGCAGTGCCCGAAGAAGCTGCATCTCGAAAAGCATTTCCCGGAACTGGGCGAGCTATCGAGGCAGACTGAAGCCTTGTTCGAGGCCGGGCACCAGGTCGGCGCGGTGGCACAGTCGCTGTACGGGACCGCCGATTCGGTCGAGGTGGCGTTCGATTTCAAGACCATGCTGGCCGAGACCCAGGCACTCATTGATGGCGGCGCCGATTTTCCATTGTTCGAAGCCTCGTTCCGTTATGAGGGCGTGCTGGTGCGAGTCGACGTCATGCTGCCCGACGCGAATGACTGGCATGTGATCGAGGTGAAATCCTCGACCTCGGTCAAGGATTATCATGTGCTCGACTGCGCGATCCAGGACTGGGTGCTGCGCAATTCGGGCATTAACGTCCTGTCCATTTCGCTCGCCCACATCAATAACCAGTTTGTTTACCAGGGCGATGGCAATTTTGAAGGCCTGCTGCTCGAACATGACCTGACCGATGAAGTCCGCAGGCTGGAGCCGCGGGTGGTCGAATTGCTGGCGAAGGCGCGCGCGGCGGTCAGCGGCCCAATCCCGGAAATCATGGTGGGTGCACAGTGCAACAATCCGTATGACTGCCAGTTCATCCGGCACTGCTGGCCCAGTGACACGCGTTACCCGATTACGGGCCTCGGGGGCAGCAGGGCGAAGCTCGGTAAGCTCGTGGCGCTGGGCTACAACGATATTCTCGACGTCGACGAGAATCACCTGACGTCTGAAAAACAGCAACGAATCCACCGCGTGACCTGCAAAGGCGAGCCCGAGATTCTCGATGGCGCGCAGCAGATCCTGGCGGTGCTGCCGTACCCACGCTATTACCTCGACTTCGAAACCGTTGGACCTGCCGTACCGATCTGGAAAGGCACGCGGCCGTTCCAGGCAATTCCCGTGCAATGGTCAGTGCATATCGAAGACAAGGGTGCGTTCTGCCACGAGGAGTTCCTCGACCTGTCCGGCGAGCCGCCGATGCGCGCACTCGCCGAGCGGCTGATCGCGGTCCTGGGCGAGACCGGGCCAGTACTGATGTACACGAACTATGAGCAGCAAGTGATTAATAATCTTATAGAAATGTTCGATGATCTGGCCGACCCACTGCAGGCAATCGTGGCCCGGCTGTTCGATCTGCACCCGGTCGTCAAGGACAATTACTACCATCCCGACATGCTCGGGTCCTGGTCGATCAAGGCGGTCCTGCCCTGTGTCGCGCCGCACTTGAACTATGCGGCGCTGGATGGAATCAAGGAAGGCACTGCAGCCTCCGAGGGATTCCTCGAAGCAATCGGTATGGCGGATGGCGCCGCGGCGCCTCCTACAGCAGCCAGGCAGGCCGAGCTCCGGGAGCAGCTGTTGCGTTACTGTAAGTTTGATACCGAGGCGATGCTTGAGATCGTACGGTTTTTCAGTTCCACGTCGGGAGAGCGACATGCCAAGCAACTACGTGCTGATTGATTTCGAGAATGTACACCCGAAAAATCTCGAGTTACTGACCAAGCACCCCTTCAAGGTCTATGTTTTTGTCGGCGAGAACCAGTTGAAGATCCCGTTCGATCTGGCCGATTCGATGCAGCTGCTCGGCAAGGAAGCGCGTTACATCAAGATCACGGGCAACGGCCAGAACGCGCTCGATTTTCATATCGCCTATTACATTGGTCTGCTGGCCACGAAGGAACCCGACGCCTCGTTCTACATTATCAGCAAGGACAAGGGCTTCGATCCCCTGGTTCGGCACCTGAAAAGCCAGCGGATCCGCATCCAGCGCAACAAGGATCTCGGTGAAATTCCCGTGTTGCAGTTGTCGACGACCACGAGCGTTGACGAACAGATCGCGGCCATCGTCAAGAACCTCGGCGGGCGCGGTCAGGCGCGGCCGAGAAAAGTGAAGACGCTGCAAAATACCATCAATACGCTGTTCACCAAGAAGCTCGACGCGGAGGAACTCAATGCGCTGGTCAGGGAACTGCAGCAACGCCGGTTGATCGTCGTCAACCAGGGTAGCGTCAGTTACAAGTTGCCGCAGTGAGATTTCTTGCTCTTGCCCGGTAGCCGAAGTACTGCAGCGCTGCGAGCAGGGCGACCACGAGATTGACGCCCAGAATCAGCGCAACGCCGAGGCGCGTGATGTCAGCGAGGAATACCAGCAATGCGACCGTCGCGAGCACCACCCAGGCGATATCAGCCCAAACCACCTGCAGCAGCAACGCTTGCAGGAGCGCAGGTTTCAACAGCATCGCGGCCAGCTGCACCGCAAATGCGAGTAGCCCGATCCCAAGCGCCAGCCAGAGCCAGGCGGGCGCCGGGATCCCGGCCGACAGCCAGTCAGGGGCCAGTAACATCAGGACGCCGCTCGCGGCGGAGAAAACCAGGTTGGCGGCAAGCGATTGTTTTAACATAATTTAGACCTATAACTTTAAAAAGATATAGTTATATATTAAAACTTTAAAAAAATATAGCAATAGTCTAAGCTGCACCGATGTCCAAACGAAGCTATCGACAAAATTGTTCACTCGCGCACGGCGCCGACCTGTTGGGCGAGCGCTGGACGCTCTTGATTCTCCGTGAGTTGCTGATCCAGCCCTGCCAGTTCGGGCAGCTCGCGGATTATCTCAAGGGCATTGGTACCAACCTCCTCACGCAAAGGCTCAAAGAACTCGAGGCGATGGACCTGGTCGAGAAGCAGGAACCCGGAAGCCGGCGTGCGGCGTATCGGCTGACCGGCACCGGCAGGGCCGTTGAGCCGGTCATCCTGGAAATGATTCGCTGGGGCTACCGCTTCGGCGTGTCCGAGGCTGATTACACGCACCAGCATCACTGGGACCTCTTGGCGATGCGTGCGTTTTTTCAGCCGGCGCGGTGCCGGCAACGGATCGTGGTGCAGTTTGCCGACGCGGCACTGACGGCATGGGTCCGTATTTCGCCGGAGGGCTTCGAGCATGGCATGGGTCGCCGCACGTCGGCGGATTTCGAAGTACCAACAAGTATCGTCGGCTTTCAGCGCGATGTGCAGGCGGGAAAATACGCGGACGATGAGCTGGTGCGTGAATTCGTCAGCTGTTTCGCGCTGCCGTTGCGCTAGTCCGCCTTATTGATAGGCGCGAGCCTGCAATGCAAACAGGTGTGCATATTGTTTCTTTAGTTGCAGCAGGCTTTCGTGATTACCCTGTTCGAGGATCGCGCCCTTGTGCATGACGATAATCTGGTCGGCCGCGCGAACCGTTGAGAAGCGGTGCGAGATCAGGATGGTCATCTTGTTGTGGCTTTGCGAACGAAAGTGATCGTAGATGGCCGCTTCCCAACGCACGGTGTCATCGATGTGGCGTACGTCGCCGGCGCCGATGTTTTCGCCAACCGAAAACTGGTAGCGGCCGAAATCCTGGAAGATGACGCCGATGCGCTGTCGCAAGGCCTCGACATCCCATTGCTGCAGGTCGAGTCCATCGAGCAGGATCTGGCCCTCGGTCGGGTCGTAGAGTTTGGTCAGCAACTTGATCAGCGTGGTCTTGCCGGAGCCGTTCTCGCCGACCAGCGCAAGGCTTTGCCCGGGGCGAATTTGCAGGCTGACATTGTCCAATGCTTTGTCCTTGGCGCCCGGGTAACTGAACGAGACGCCGCGAAATTCCAGGCCTTGCGCGGGGTCTGGTCCTTTTTGTGCCGTGCCGCTGTGCGGAGTGACCGGCTGGCCGAGGTACTCATACAGGTTCGACAGGTAGAGGTTGTCTTCGTACATGCCGCTGATCGCCGCGAGGCTGGCGCCGACGGCGGTTTGCCCCTGGCGGAACAGCACCAGGTACATGGTCATGGCTCCAAGCGTGATCTGGCCGTTGATCGTCGCGATAACAATCCATGCGTAGGCGCCGTAAAAGGCGATGGTCGATAACAGGCCGAGCACAAAGCCCCAGCCGTCGCGGCGTAGTGTGAGTCGACGATCCTCGACATAAAGCTTGTCGAAAATATCGCGGTAACGTTGCAGCAGGCGCGGGCCGAGCTGGAACAGTTTCACTTCCTTGACGCCGTCCTCGCGAGCGATCACGGTTTCGAGATAGAGCTGCATGCGCGTGTCGGGCGAACGCCAGCGAAACAGTCGAAACGCATCGCCGGAAAATTTCGCCTCCGCAAAGAAGGACGGCAGGCCGGCGCCGAGCAGGATAACCACGGCCCAGGGCGAGAACGCGAACAGCAGCACGGCATAGCTTGTTAGCGAGATTGCGTTTTGCACCAGGCCGAAGGTGCGGTTGACGAGACTCAAAGGGCGGCTCGAGGCTTCGCGCCGCGCCTGGGTCAGTTTGTCGTAGAACTCCGAGTCTTCGAAGTGCGACAGTTGTAGTGTCAGCGCCTTCTCGAGGATCATCACGTTGACGCGCTGGCCGAGCAGGGCACGCAGCAGTGACTGGCTCACCGACAGGCCGCGCTGGCTAAGAGCGACGAGAGTCACCACACCGGCTTCAAGCACGATGAGCCAGAGCACGCGGGCGGTCTCTGGTGTGTCCGAGGCCATAGCGGCGACGACACCGTCGACGATCAGCTGGCCGACATAGGCAATGACGGCGGGCAAGATACCCGCAACCACGGTCAGGATCGCAAGCGCGACGGTCAGGCCGCGGCTCGTGGTCCAGACGAGTTCGATGGCGCGCCGGCTGAAGGCGAACACGCCGAGCACGCGCCTCGGGAAACTGACTTCGGGTTCGTTGTCCTCGGCCAAAACGGGTGATTAGTCGCGCGCGACCGGGCAGGTGAAGGGCATGGGCACGGGCGGGGGGCGCTGTATTCCTTCGCGTTGCAGCAAGGCCATGAGCTTGGGGAAGGGCCGCGGATCGAACTGCTGGTAGTTGAGCCAGTTGCCGAGCACATTGACCGGTGCCCCCTCATCCAACGGCCGGAGTATGGCCTCGGCCGCGGCCTTGTCGTCCAGCAAGAGATAGATTGCCCAGGCATCGAATAGCTGCACCGGTTCTTCGGCAAGCACGCCGTCCAGGATAGCGAGTAGATCCTCGGCGCGGCCTTCCATGCAGGCCTGGCGTGCCTCGACCATCGCGTTAAAGCCGAACAAGTCGCGGTATTGTCGTGCGAGGGTAGCCGCCTCGTCGGGGCGTCGCGCCCACATCAGGGTACGGTGCGTCTGGTACATGAGTGAATTGTTTTCAGGCCAGCGCTGCAGGGCTTCGCGGCCGTAATCCGCAGCCACGGACGGTTCGATGTAGCGATACGCAAAGTTCATGTAGTTATCGGCGGCGTCGCGGATCGTCATGCCGTCGATCCGGACCCGCTCAAGGGCTGCGGACACGACCGCCATGTCATTCAGTTGCCAGGCGGTATAGACCAGCGAGCTCCAGGTTTCCCAGGAGGAGTTCGGCCGGTCGCGCAAATAACTTTGAAACAGCTGCTCGGCCCGCCTGAGGCGCAATTCGCGCTGGGCCTTTTCGGCTTCGAGGGCCACGCGATCAACCGGGTTATTGGCACTGGCGATGGCCTGGTCGATGGCCGAGAGGTAATTTGCCTCGATTTCGTCGAGCGAATTGTCGACCACGCCATAGGTCAGGTTGGTCGGATTCGATTGCCCATCCCAGATACGCGCCAACTGCAGATGCGCGGCGGAAAACCCCGGGTCGAGGCGCTGCGCTTCTTCGAAAAACGCGAGCGCCTGCAAAGTCTTTTCGGCAAAGCCAACGCGAAACGAATCCTCGATGGACGCGAGACCTTTGAGATAGTGCTGATAGGCATCCACCGACCGTGTGCCGGCACTCAGCATTTTCTTCAGAGCCGCAGGGTCCATCGTGGTTTGCATCGCGTTGGCGATTTTCAATGCAAGGTCTTCCTGCACCTCGATGATGTCCTCGGCATCGCGGTCGTAGTTTTCCGACCAGAGGTGAAAACCGTCCGAGGCACGTATCAGCTGCGCGGTGACACGCAGCCGATCGGTGGTGCGGCGCACCGAACCCTCGAGGATATGTGCGACACCGAGTTCGGTGGCGATGAGGCGCAGGTCTTTGTCGGAGCCCTTGTAGGCAAACGCCGAGGTGCGCGAGGCGACCAGCAGGTCGGGCGCGCGCGCCAGTGCATTCAGGATTTCCTCGGCCAGGCCGTCGGCAAACCACTCCTGGTCCTGGCCCTGGCTGAGATCGGCGAACGGCAACACGGCGATGGATTTGTCGATCGATGCGATGGTGACAGCGGGGGCTTCATCATCCAGCATCAGCTTGTCGATCAGTAACACGACCACGGCGAGTGCGAGGACACCGATCGTGATGGCATTGATTTTTTTACCCGTGCTCGGCGTGATCGATGTGGATCGATCGACCTGCTTTTCGAGCCTGATGCCCTCCGGTGTCAATTCGAGCGCCCAGGCGGCAATCAGGATGGGAACAAACAGTACGAGAAGGATCAGGAATACGAGCCGCTCCACCCAGTCGGGCAGGGTCAATAGCGGTACGAGAATATTGGTGAGTTGAATCAGCAACCACGCGCTGATCAGGTAGGCAATCGCCACCCGGAACACATTACGTCGTTTGAGTTCCTGAAAAAGGCTCATGGTCTGTTGGCTTTCATGTCGCCGCTGGTTTTCCCAAGCGGGAAGGATAGAGAAGTTGGTCTTTATTAGCTACTTGATGATCGAAACCTCAGGGCACGACGAGGTGCGCGGCCACGATCAAAACGGGCAGCGCTATGGCGGTACGCAGGAGGAAAATGGCGAGCAGGTCCAGGAACGTAATCGGCAGGCTGGAGCGCAGGATGATGACGCCGACCTCCGACATATAAATGAGCTGGCAGACGGACAGGCCCGCGAGCACGAAACTGGTTTTCGCACTGTCGATACCCTGCGCCGCGATCGCCGGCATGTATTGATCAAGGAACCCGGAAAATAATGCGCCTGCGGCCGCGCTGGCGTCGGGCAGTTGTGCGAGTTCGAACAGGAAAACAAATGGATAGCCCAGCCAGCTGAATACCGGTGTGTGAAATACCACCAGCGCAGCGATGGTCGCTAGAGCCGTCGCCGCGGTGATGACCGAGAACAAAAAGAATGCAAGATTTGACACGCCGGCTGCGAGGAAGCCGCGAATATCGGGACTTTGTTGGGCTCTTTGCAACGCAACGCGCCACGCTTCCTTGAGCAATGATCCAGATTGAACGTCCTGTTCAGGCGGCGCCGGCGCGGAGGACTTGCAGGAATCCGCTTTGCGTGACAAGGGCGGCAACCGCGGCGTTATCCAGGCGGCCAACAGGCAGGTGAAAATGACCACGCCGTACCAGGGTATGAAATAGCGCTCGATTCCGGCAACGGTGGCGACGACGAGACTGAACGGTATCGACACGATGGAGAAATTCAGCGCGATCGAGCAGGCCTGCCGCGCCGTGTAATTGCCGCGATCGTATTGGCCGATGGTGATCAAGAGACCGATGGCCGAGGCGCCGACGACCGAGGCCACCGCATCGATGGCGGCTCGCCCGGGCAAGCGGAACACGCGTTGGAATAATGGCCGTGCCAATGTGCCGACGAACTCCATCAGGCCAAAGTCGGTCAGCAGCGGCAGCAACAGGCAGGCGCTGATATAGACCGCCGTGACATTGACGGCAATGCCGACGAACACGGCTCCGCCCACGGCCTCGGAACGCAGTAGTTCGGGTCCAAACTGGAGCAGGTAAATCAGGCCGAAAGCTGTACCGGCGAGACGCAAAAACAGCCAGATGAATGGCACGGCGAACAGCTCTTGCAACGATCGCCGCTCCTCGATCCAACGTACGCGAAAAACCGTGCCCAGCAGGGTCATGACGCTGGTAACAACCGTGAGACCGACCACGAGCTGCAACCCGTAATCGCCCATCAGGGCACGAATCCAGCTGGTGACGACGCCGATACCTATCGTGAGGTGTCCATCCCAGGGGATCGGTGTCAGAAACAGCAATACGCCGAGCAGGGAGGGCAGCGCAAAACGCAACGCATGGCTATTCAAGAACGTCTGCCCGGGCAAGGTTTGAGCAAAAAATACTAGCACGCAATCCCGCCTGCGATCCTGTTGCACGATTTCCTCGCCAATTCGGCCAGCGCAGCGACGCATGCGCGATTCTGGGCGGATGACTTCGTTTATACCTCGTCAACCGGCACGCGATTCGGCAAGGCCGACATCATGCAGGGGTTTGGCGAGGCCAATGAGGATGCGGCGGCGACATCGAATTAAACATCCAAATCCCTGCTCACCGCCCAGATTCAACCGTTTATAGTCCAGAATTCCCATATAAGAATCATTGCTCACGGAAGATCAATGACCATGGAGATGTCTGATGAAAACACGAAGCTTGTTCCTGCTGATACCTGTAGCGGTACTGGCGTTGACCTACCTGGCCTTTAGGCCTGGTACCCCGCACAGCGCGGCGGGGCCCTCTGCCGGCGAGCAAATCCTGGCGCCGGCTGCGATGCAACCCGTACCGCTCGCGGCCAGCGGACCTCTGCTGCCCACGACACTGGCCGCCAGCCCGGGCGCCCCAGACTGTACGCTGGTCACGCAGTACCTGGCTGCCGGTGATGGTACGGCAGTAGAGGTCCTCTCATGCGAGCCGACCCATCCGGTCGAAAAGCACCCGTACGAGTCCTACCCCAGCGACGCACTCGAGTCACTGGCCTTCGCCGATGCAAAGGCCGCCGAGGTACTCGGCATGCGCTTTCGGAAACTGGATCAGGCGAAGGCGCTCAGCCTGATACTGCGATCGTCGGCGCTGTCCGGTGGCGACGTCGCGCCGATTTTGCGTTATTCCCAGTCCTACCCCGAACCGAGCGCGATCGATGGCGTACCGGTACGCAAGACCATACACACAAAATACGTTTTGTCGGCCGTTGCGGACTTGCTCAGTACTGACACACAGTACGCAGTGCCCTGGGAAAACCAGATCCGCCGCTACTCATCGGATCCGAACAAGGAACTCGCGATGTTACAGGCGCGGGCCCGCCAGATCGTGGCCGAGATGCGCCAGATCGAGCTCGATGTGACCGGTTCCTCCACCATAGGAGGACAAGGCGATGCGTAGCTGTCTTCAAGTGGTATTGCTGGCGTTTGTATTTCAGGCGGCAACGGCATCCGCAATCGAATTTGGCGAACGTGATTTTCCCGACCGCGCAGACACTGTGTATGACAATGGGTTTTTCCCTGGAATTGTCTGCAGTGCTTGTCGCGATCCAATGGAGTACCCGGAGGATTACGCAGCGCTTATCTACAATGGGTTTTTCGGCGAAAATCGATGGCTAACCGATTGGCAGCTGGGGTTGCCGATTCGGGTTTACGACGAAAATCTGAATTACGTTCTCGTCTGGTTCGAGGGTGTGCTCTTTGATATGCCTTCTTTGCTGCCGAATTTGATGGACATGCTGGTCCGGCTCCCGAATGGGGTGATCATCAGGTTGACCGTACTGCAGGAGGGTCCGGACATGATCGTCGGCGACGATCCGAATCGCGTTGGGGGCGGCACCGCCAGCCATTGCTACTGCGGTGGAGGTCGGGACGACGATGATTACGCGGAACCCGACGAGATCGAGGAAATCGAATTCGATAATCCAGTTGGTCGCGTTGAAATTCTCGATCCGGATGAGGACGGGGAATTCCCGGAGTGGGAAGAAGAACTGTAGGGTCGCTAGGTAAAGAGTGGGCCTGCGATTGCAGGCCCACTTCTCAGATATTTTATTGCCAGATTCGCACCCGCTTATCCGGAGCCAGGTACAGCTGGTCGCCTTCTTTCACGCCATACGTTGTGTAGAAGTCGTCGACATTGGGTAGCACGCCGTTGACGCGAAATTCGTCCGGTGAATGCGGGTCAGACTTGATCAACAATTCGATCAGTTGCTCGCGCCACTTGATGCGGCTGGACTGCGCCATGCCGAGAAAGAAACGCTCTTCGCCCGTAAAGCCGTCAATTACAGGCGATTCCTTGTCCTGCAATGACATGCGATACGCCTTCAGCGCGATCGCCGTGCCGCCGAGGTCGCCGATGTTCTCGCCGAGCGTGAACTCTCCGTTGACGAACAGGCCCGGCAGGGCCTCAAACTGGTTGAATTGTTCAACCAGCCCTTTGGTTCGCGCTTCGAAACTGGTCCGGTCCTCATCGGTCCACCAGCTCTTCAGATTGCCATCACCGTCGTACTTGCTGCCCTGGTCATCAAAACCATGGCCGATTTCATGGCCAATCGTGATGCCGATCGCCCCGTAGTTGTATGCGTCCTCGGCATCGAGCTGGAAATTAGGCGGTTGCAGGTAGGCGGCCGGAAACACGATTTCGTTGAGGCCCGGGTTGTAATAGGCGTTGACGGTCTGCGGTGCCATGAACCATTCGTTGCGATCGATGGGCTTGCCCAGCTTGTCGACGTTGCGGTAGTGATTGAATTCGCGCGCATTGCGGATATTCGTCATCAGGCTGTCGGCGGTAACCTTAAGGCTTGAATAGTCGCGCCAGATGTCCGGGTATCCAACCTTCGGCGTAAACTTAGACAATTTAACGAGTGCCTTTTCCTTGGTCTCGTCGCTCATCCATTCGAGCTTGCGGATGGAATCGGCGTAGGCCTCGCTCAGGTAGTGCAGCATCTCACGCATGCGTTCCTTGGCTTCGGGCGGGAAATGCTTTTCGACATATAGCTGGCCGAGCAGTTCGCCCATGGCGCCGTTCATCGATGTTATGGCGCGCTGCCAACGGGGCTTCTGTTCTTCAGCACCGAGCAAGGTCTGGCTGAAAAAGTCAAACTGTGCGTCCACCACGTCGGCCTGCAGGAAACTGGCGAACGCGAAGATCGTCTGGATGCGCGCATATTCTTTCCAGGTTTGCAGATCGATATGAACGAATATGTCGTTCAGGGCCTCGAGGTAGGAGGGCTGGCTGACGATGACATATTCCTGTCGTCCCGAGCCGATGCCCGCGAAATAGGCATCAACATTGAAGTTTGAGAGCAGCGTGCCGAGATCCTCATCCATGACCTTGTTATAGACTTTGTCGGCGTCACGGCTGTCTTCCTTGTCCCAATGATTTGCAGCCAACTCGGTTTCCAGCGCCATGATACGCCGGGCCGCACCCGCAGAGTCCGGATAGCCCGATGTCTTCAACAACTTCTCGATGACCGCGACATAACCGTCACGCAGCTCCAGGCCACGCTCCGAATCGTCGCTGTAGTATTCCTTGTCTGGCAGGCCGAGCCCTGACTGCACGATGAAGATCACATACTTCGTCGAGTCCTTGTCGTCCTGGTTGATAAACAGGTTGAATGGCCCGTCGATATTGATCTGGTTGTTGTCGCCGAGCCAGGCGGCAACCGCATTGTGGTCTTCGAGCGCATCGATTTCGGCAAACAGATCCTCGAGCGGTGACATGCCGAGCGCTTCGGCGCGCGCTTCATCCATATATGCGTTGTAATAATTGCCAATCTTCGCCGCCGTTTCGCTGTCGTTGACGTCAGCGGCCACCTCGTCGACGATCGCCTTGATGTCGGCAAGGCTGTCATCGCGCAATGTGATGTAGCTGCCCCAGCCAAACTGGTCCGCCGGGATCTCGGTTTGCTTCAGCCAGGTGCCGTTCGCGTAGGCGTAATAGTCATCCTGTGGGCGCACGCTCAAATCCATGCCCGTAAGGTCAACGCCGGACTTCAGCGGCGTTGCGGGTTCGCTTGCCTGTTCCTGGCCGCAGGCCGACACGAGCATCAATGCGGCTAAAACTGAAACAATCGTCTTCATCTGCTTCTCCCCTGCAATGCAGCGCCGCATTTTGCCATCGCAGTCAGACGATTTGTTACTTTTGTGAGTATTCTGCTGATTGCGACGTAGAATAAGCATCTGAATCAAGGAGTAAGCGCGCATGAAGTATCGTCACCTCGGAAAATCGGGCCTCCAGGTCAGTGAGCTGTCGATGGGCTCTTGGCTGACGTTTAATGACAAATCCGCAATCGACGCAACCACCGGGTTGATGGCGGCCGCCTATGATGCCGGCGTGAATTTTTTCGACAATGCCGAGCAATATGCGGGAGGCCGGGCCGAAGAAATCATGGGCGCGGCGCTGAAAAAACTTGGCTGGCGGCGCGGCAGCTATCTCGTATCGACCAAGCTGTACTTTGGGCTGCATGCCGGACCGAATCAACAGGACACGCTGAATCGCAAGTACCTGCTCGAGAGCATCAGCGGCTCATTGCAACGTCTTGGACTGGAATATGTGGATTTGCTGTTTTGCCATCGTCCCGACCCGTCGACGCCGATCGAGGAAACCGTCTGGGCGATGCATAACATTATCGAGCGCGGGCAAGCGATTTATTGGGGTACCTCCGAATGGTCGGCGGCAGATATTCTTGCGGCGATCGACGTGGCGGAACGGCATCACCTGCACAAGCCGATGGTCGAGCAGCCGATTTATAACCTCCTGAAGCAACATCGCTTCGGCCCGGACTACCGGCCCGTGTATGCCGATCGCGGCTATGGTTCAACTGTTTTCAGTCCGCTGGCATCCGGCTTGTTAACCGGTAAATACCAGCACGGGATTCCGGCCGGCAGTCGTGGTGCCCGGCATGATTTTGACTGGCTGAAGTCACAACTGACCGATCAGCGCGATCTTGGCCGGGTTGCCGCGCTGCAGCCAATCGCAGAACAAATGGGCGCGAGCCTCGCGCAGTTCGCGTTGGCCTGGTGCCTGCAGAATCCATGGGTCAGTACCGTGTTAACAGGCGCAAGCAGCATCGCGCAAGTGCGGGAAAACCTGCGTGCTGTTGATTTCGTCGACCGGTTTACGCCCGAGGTGATGGCGGAGATCGGCACGGCGCTCAAATAGCGTTTGCCGCGGCCTGCGCCGATGACCAGGCCCACTGAAAATTAAATCCTCCCAGGTGACCCGTAACGTCAACCACCTCGCCGATGCAATAAAGTCCCGGACGCCGAATGCATTGCATGGTTCTGGACGACAGCTCATCGGTATCAATGCCGCCAAGCGTAACCTCGGCCGTGCGATAACCCTCGGTGCCGGAGGGCCGAAGAGTCCAGTTGTGCAGGGAATCTGCGAGCTGGCGCAGGGCAGCGTCCTGCCAGTCGCCGATGGGTTTTTCCGCGGCCGCCGGCCAGAGCAGTTGCTGTAGCTCCGTGACCAGGGCTTTGGGCAGGCATTCGGACAAGACCGAACGCAACAAAGCCCTGTGGCCGTTGGTCTTGGCATTCAACAGCATTGCTGCCGCGTCGATAAGCGGCAATAAATTGATCACGATGTCATTGCCGGCCGTCCAGTAACTGGACGCCTGCAATGCCGCCGGGCCGCTCAGGCCGCGATGTGTAAAAAGCAAATCGTCGACGAATGTCTGCTGGCCAACTCGAATGGATGCCGACAGGCTGACGCCGGACAGTCGCTCCGTCATTGCATGCGTAGCCCCGGTGAAAGTGAACGGTACGAGACCGGCGCGCGTCTGCAGCACGTTCAGGCCGAATTGCCGCGCGATCCGGTAGCCGAAGTCGGACGCACCCATCTTCGGAATTGACAGGCCGCCGGTTGCAATGACGAGCGCGGCGGCGGAAAACTCGCCCTTGTTGCTGGTAACTACGAAGTTCTCCGGTTGCTGCACCGATTGTACTTCGCAGTGCGTGAGTATCTGCACACCTGCCGCATTACATTCGGCCTCGAGCATGCGAAGAATGTCGCGGGAAGAATGATCGCAGAACAGCTGGCCCGCCGTTTTTTCGTGATAAGCGATACTGTGCTTTTCGACCAGCGCGATGAAGTCCCATTGTGTATAGCGCTGCAGCGCTGATATGCAGAAATGCGGATTGGCCGAGATGAATCGGCTTGGGTCGCAATAGAGATTCGTGAAATTGCAGCGGCCGCCGCCGGACATGAGTATTTTCTTGCCGATCTTGTTTGAGCTTTCCAGTACGATGACGCGACGACCACGTTGCCCTGCTGCAAACGCGCACATGAGACCAGCGGCGCCGCCGCCGAGGACAATGACATCGAAATCACGCATCGGGGCAATATAGAGGAGAATGCGCGATATGGACGAAAATCTTGCTGCTGCGATTGCCGCAGCCCGACAGGGACTCAGCAGCGGTGGAATTCCGATCGGCTCGGTGCTTGTGATCGACGGGCAGATTGTCGCGCGCGGACACAACCAGCGTGTACAAAAAGGCAGCGCCATTCTGCATGCGGAAATGGACTGTCTGCAAAACGCGGGCAGGTACCCGGCGAAGGATTATCGGCGCGCGGTGCTGTATACCACCCTGTCTCCCTGCGACATGTGCAGCGGCGCCATCCTGCTCTACGGCATACCCAGGGTTGTCATTGGTGAGAATCGAACCTTTAAGGGACCGGAGGAGTACCTGCGGACACGAGGCGTCGAACTCAAAATACTTAATGATCCCGGCTGCGTGCAGATGATGCAGGAATTCATTGCCGCGAACCCGACGCTCTGGAATGAGGATATTGGCGTCTAAGAGGCCTGTTGGCGCCCACCGATAAGCTTGACCTGTGACACAGACAAAGACCCCGTTATCCGCAAAAATTGGCGTTTAGCGGATCTCTGGCAATACGTTTTCTGCTGTTCTTTCAAGGAGTTACAGGCGTGCGATGGATCGACCTCCTGGTGGCGCGGTCAAAGTCCGGCTTCCTGGCCATTTTGGTCCTGGTCGTCGCCGGCTGTACGAGCAATGCGCCGCTGGATGAGCCGCCCCC
>CAZHLE010000016.1:15225-33889 GCA_964533065.1 uncultured Woeseiaceae bacterium
CTCCGTCGTCACGCCCCCCGACCCGGTCGAGATTCCGGCCCAGGATCCTGCGCCCGAGGTAGTTGTTCCGGTCGCGCCGCGCCCGCTGCCGGTCGCGATCGTATTGACCAACAACCAGCCCGCCTATCTCGATGTGGCGGTCGAACTGGCTGGCTATTTTGCGGATCACAAGCTTTATGACCTCAGCAACGAAAGCCTGCCGCCAGTAACGGTGCTGGGTTCGATTAATGACAGTGACGCCACGGCTGTTATTGCGATCGGCCTGCGTGCGGCGCAATCGTCTGTTGCGATGTCCAGGGTGCCCGTGGTTTTCAGCCAGGTGTTCAACTATCACGACCACGAATTGTTGGTGGACCAGAGTCGTGGCGTGGCGGCCTATGCGCCACTCGCCGCACAGCTCGATGCCTGGAAGAAAATCAACCCTGAGCTTCGTCGCATCGGCTTGATTATCGGTGCGGGTCACGAGGACTTACGCGCGGAAGCGGAGCTGGCGGCTCTTCGCCATGAGGTCGAGCTCGTGGTTCGTACCGCAAACTCGGACCAGGAAACCCTGTACCTGTTTCGGCGCATGATTCGAGACATTGACGGTTTCTGGTTATTCCCGGACAACCGAATCCTGAGTCCGCGCGTCCTGGACCAGATGTTGGATGACGCCAGGCGGCTGCGGATTCCTGTGGCCGGCCCCAACGAGGCGATGCTCGAGATGGGCATGGCGATCAGCATGTCGACAGTGGCCGCTGATATAGCTGCGACGGTTGCCGCAATAGTGCGTCGAATTCAGGCCGGCGAAATCGACCAGGTACCCGGTATGACTCCTTTGTCCGAGCTGCGGGTTGTAATGAGTGACCAACAGCCAATGCGCGAGTCGGTCGCGAATACAAGCGAAACGCCATGACCAGCCTGGCCCTGATCAAGTGGCGAATTGCAGAATTCTTCAAGCGCAAGCGGCGCGTGACGACCAAGCGAATGCTGGTCAACGAAATCCTGATGATACAGGTCATCAGTGCCGCGTTTATCGGCGCGCTCGCCGTGGCGGGTCTGTACTGGGGCGGGCAATGGGTACTGCAGGACAACTACAGTCGCTGGGCATTGCAATGGACGGACGAGCTCAATGAGCTGGGCTCGCCACTATTCCTGTCGGATGACAGCGAGGCGCTGTACCGGCTGGAAAGTTTCGTCGATCGTTATCCGGAAATTCGACGCGTGTCGTTTTTCGACAAGGATGGCGGTGCGCTCTTTTCGGTCGATAGCGGCGATGTCGCCAGTGTGCTGAAAGACCTGCCCGCCGGCAGATTGCGCGATGCGGTGGCCGTCGTTGGGAGGGACAAGCCATACCTCATGGAAAGTGGCTTCCTGGATCCGCAACGATTCGAAATTCTGGCGCCGGTATGGGTGGAGTCGATTCCTGGCGATGGATTGTTTGCGTTTGATCCGAAGGACAAGGAAGGACAGGCCAAAACGGCCCTGGTCGGATTCGTTTCAATTCACCTGGATTTCGTACTGTTTCACGAACGACTGCTGGACAACATTCGCGGCGCAATTGGGGTCCTCGTCCTGCTACTCGCTGTGTTCGGTATCTACGGGCGCTATGCACTGCACAAGGCACTGGCATCAATCTCAAGCCTGCAGGAACCTATCAAGCAACTTGCCGAAGGCAACCTCGATGTGAAGTTCGAGCCCGCCGAGCATCATGAGATATCGGAGATCGTCGAGGCCCTGGTATCGACGGCGAGTGCGTTAAGCGAGCGCGATTCAAAGTTACTCGAGCTGGCCAACCACGACAGCCTTACCGGCTTGTTTAACCGCCGCCGTTTCGTTGAGGAACTAAAGAAGGAAATTCTCAGCGTAATGCGGCATGACCACCACAGCGCGCTGTTGTTTATCGATCTCGATCAGTTCAAGTACGTCAACGATGCGTGCGGGCATCCGGCCGGCGACCGATTAATCCGCAAGGTCGCCGACGAACTGCGCCGCAGCGTACGGCGGGATGATGTTGTTGCGCGCTTTGGTGGCGACGAGTTTGTGATCCTTGTGCGCCGGGCGGATATGGCGAGTGCACGTTCAACGGCGCAGAGCATTCTGTCCAATATGCGACGCATGGGGCATATCGAAGAGGATCAGGTATTCCACGTGCACTGCAGTATCGGCATCACCATGCTTTCGGCCACGAATCTGCATTACGATGACCTGATCAACCAGTCAGATATCGCGTGTCGCGAAGCAAAGTCGGCGGGTCGTAATCGCATGCATTTCTACGAGCAGTCGCGAGATGCAGAACTAAGCAAGTCGGCTGATGTTGGCTGGATGACTCGCTTGCGGAAAGCGATCGATGAGGACGGCTTCGAGCTCCGGTTTCAGCCTATTAACAATATCGATACCGGTGAAACGACGCATCACGAAGTGCTGATTCGGCTGCGCGCCGACGATGGCAGGCTGATCGCGCCGGATGCATTTTTGCCGTCGGCAGCGCGGTTTGGATTGATGACGGAAATAGACTTCTGGATGATTCGACACGCTGCAATCGCCTACGCTGAGCATTCCGTGCCAGATCGTGTTTTGAAACTATCGATAAATCTTTCGGCCAACGCGTTTGAAAACGACGACCTGACCGACTTCGTTGAAAAAACTTTCAAAGAGAACAATGTCCTGCCGACCGACATCATCCTGGAAATTACCGAGAGCCTGGCGGTGCGCCGGCCGGTACACGTTGAGCAACAAATAGCGGTATTGAGGCAACTCGGCTGCCAGTTTGCACTGGATGATTTCGGCACCGGCTACAGTTCGTTCAGTTATCTGCAGAAGCTGAAATTCGACTACATCAAGATCGACGGCTCTTTCGTAGTCGATCTGCTGAACAATCCCGTGGATCAGAAGATGATCCGGCTGATTGCCGAGATCGGCAAGGAGGCCGGCATGCGGACGATCGCCGAATACGTGCAGAATGCGCGAGCCCTCGAAAGACTCGGCGAACTGGGTGTCGATATGGCGCAGGGCTATTTTGTCGGACGCCCGACCAAGGTGCCGAAATATCGGAGCACGCCGATTTCCCTCAGTGCGCGGCGGCGGCGGAAGTACTACAGCGAGCGTTAATGTAGACTGCAAAGCTGTTCCTTTCCCGTGCAGGAGAAGCACATGAACAGCAAGCTGATTTTGGTCTCTCTTACAGCGCTGGTTCCCGGCCTGGCTCTTGGTCAGGCAGTCACTTCCTACCAGTGTTCACTCGAGCAAATGCAGCGCCGGATCGAGATCTTAAGCGAGCCCGGCGTGCCGGTGCCCTGTGAAGTCCACTACTACAAGGACACTGAATCGCCCGGGACCAGGCAGGTCCTGTGGACCGCCACTACCGAGGCTGGCTATTGCGTGGCCCGGGCGGAAGAATTCGTGGCGAAACTGCGCGAATGGGGCTGGGAGTGCAATGCCGGGTTTACTGAAGCGGCACCCGAGCCAGGGCCGGTTGCGGAGCCCGCGATGAGCGATGACACCGAGACACTCGCGCCCGCCGAAGACTAGGTCAGCGGTTCTCGCATGCCTCAGGCATACCTTTGCTGACAAAAAAAAGCGAGGCCCGAGAGCCTCGCTTTTCCCAGCAATCTGTTACGAGAGCTTAGATCGGTACGATGTTCTCCGCCTGCGGGCCTTTCTGGCCGTTGACGATGGTGAACTGTACTTTCTGGCCTTCCGACAGGCTTTTGAAGCCGTCACCCTGGATTGCGCTGAAGTGCGCGAATACGTCCGGGCCATTCTCTTGCTCGATGAAGCCAAAGCCTTTCGAGTCGTTAAACCATTTAACCGTTCCGGTTGTTGTAGCCATAATAATTTTTACCTATTTAAACATGAGTATTAACAGTCCCAACCTGGGACCAAATTCGCTAGAAGTGACGCTATTACTTATGAAAAACAGGTCGAGCTACTAATAAAGGAACATCGAGACGAGTACATAAATATCAGCCGATCGTTCAAGCTGGCCGAAGTATAACCAGAAAGCCTCGTTAGTCAACGACTTAGCTCGTAATAATCAGCTGGTAGCGGCCAGCAGTGCGCATTCGCCCGGTTAATCCGGAACAGCCTGATCACGAAATGCTCCTGCCACGGGCAACCTGGAGGGGCCCAAGCGCATCTAAGCCCTTGAACTTTAGGTGAATACTGCAATCTGTTCTGGTGTAATCTTAGCCGCCTCGGAAACTTTTGATATTTGTACATGTCCCTGATTGATGAACTCAGACGGCGTAATGTTTTCCGAGTAGCGGCGGCTTATGTCGTCGTCGGCTGGCTGATTACTGAAGTGCTGACCGCAATATTGCCGGAACTCGGCGCACCGGACTGGAGTTCACGTGCCGTCACGCTGGTGTTTGCGTTCGGTTTTGTTCCTGCCGTCGTTTTGTCCTGGATCTATGAGATCACCCCAGAGGGCATCAAGCGCGAGCACGAAGTCGTGCGTGACGCGTCCGCCAGTCGGCGAACCGTCAAAAAACTGGACTACATCACGATCGTCGCTGTCATCGCCGGTGTTGTGTTCCTCGCCACTTTTAGTGCGCGGCAAGGGGATGAGTCGGATGTAACCAGCACCGGCATCAGCAACGCATCCATCGCGGTACTGCCGTTCGTCAACATGTCCAACGACAGCGATAATGAATTTTTCTCGGATGGGCTGACCGAAACGCTTCTGCACATGCTGGCGCAGGTGCCAGACCTGAAAGTCGCTGCTCGAACGTCAAGTTTTGCGTTCAAGGATCAGGGCAAAACGATTGGCGAGATCGCCAGCGCGCTTGGTGTGGCACACGTACTCGAAGGCAGCGTGCAGCGTGTCGGTGATCGTGTGCGTATTACCGCGCAGTTAATCCGCGCGGACGACGGCTTTCATGTGTGGTCGGAGACTTACGACCGAACCCTCGACGACATATTCGGCATCCAGGATGAAATTGCGGGCAAGGTTGGCGGTGAGCTATCGGCGTCGTTGCTCGGCACACCTGCCGGCATAGGAGTTACTGGCGTTGCGACCAGCGATCCGGATGCCTACGACCTGTATCTGCAGGCCATTGTCGAACGCGGCACTTATTCATACGGTGGGTTGAAAGCAGCGGAAGGGTTATTGAAGGGTGCACTGACGGTTGATTCGGAGTTCCGCGACGCGAAAACTGAATTGGCGAACAATTATTTGCTTCAGATTGATACCGGGTTGATGGAGGGCCAGGTTGGTTATCCATTAATCCTCGCGACAGTCGAGCAAGTGCTCGCCGTGGACCAGGACAACGTCATGGCTCAGGGGATCAAGGTTTTTGCCGAGGCCACGCGAAACACGCAGGAGGCGAGCGAACCGCAGGGCTTGTTTCAGGCAATCGACGAGCTCAGTGCGCTGGTCGAGGCAAATCCGGACCAATTGCAGCTGCGTATTTTCTTGATGCGGCTGTACCAGGGTACGCAACAGTTGCAGCTGGCACTGCCGCTGATGACCGCGGCGCTTGAGCTCGATCCGTACAATGCGCTCATCCATTACGAGCTCGGCAGGATTTACTCTGGTCTGGAGCAGTGGGACAAAGCTCGTGCGGCGCTTGAGAAGTCGCTGCAGATCGAACCGTTTCAGCCGAACGCCATCGCCAATCTTGCTGCGATTCACATCCAGACAGGTGAAGGCTTGATGTATTTGCAGCAATTCATCAAGGCGATCGAAGTCGATCCTGTGGATCACGAGCTTCCCGGTATCGTCGCCAGTTTCCTGTATCAGCTCGAGCTCGTTGACGAGGCCGATGATTTTCGAAAGCGCGTACTTGCCATAGCGCCGACCAGCGAAATCGCCTATCGCCTGGAAATGCTCAGAGCGATGGCACTTGGCGACGAGGAAGCGAGTGTTGCCAGCGCGCGCCGCGCGATCGAGGACGATATTGATGACCGCCGCTTTTCTTACGGCGGTGCGGCGCAGCACCTGCTGCGGGTGGCGGCCGCCCGAGGAACGGTCGAAGAAGAGTTGGCCTGGCTCGAACAGCAGGCACCCGGTGTGCTGGAGTTGGAAGCGGAGGTGGTGCCGCTCAAGTACCGCAATGTGCAATCGACGGCGTTTGATGCCTGGTACAAAGTCCTGCCCCAGGCCGAGATCAATCGACGTATCGATTACGTATACCAGGTTGCAGCGAAGTTCGGCATCGATCCTGACGAAAATCCGTATGCCGAGTTTTGGGCATTGGCGTTACGCGGTGAAACCGAGCGGGCCACTGACGTCGCCCTGGAGCGCATCTTCACGCAGCCGGTGAGCAAGAACCTGGGGTGGGAAGAAACCTTCAAACAGGCGCAGTACGCCGAGGTAATTGAAAATCCGCGCGTCCGGGAAGCGATGCATAAGTGGCAGCAGGACGAAGACGAATTACGCGAGAAAGTTCGCACCTGGCTGGCCGACCTGTACGCTGCCGGCTAACTGATTCAATGGGAGGCCGCCATTGAGTCAGTGGGAGGCCGCCATGCGGGCGACTATCGCGGGCATGGCTCCCTCCCACCGTAACTTTCCCGAAACAGGCAGCCGTTACGAACCAGGTTCGAGCAGGAAGACACCAATCTTGTAGGCAGCGAACACATTCGTTTCGACATCGAACTTGCCCTGCGCATACATAGACCGTGCTCTGGTCGAGCCGTTCAGGCTGGTGGTCAGGACTGCGACGAAGTCGTCGAAATTCGAATACAGTCGCAAACTGTCACCGGATTTGATCGAAAACAGCATGCGGCCTGTTTCGCGAGGCTCAATCGTCGTATTCGTGCTCAACGACAGCAGGTCGACGAGCACTGGTCCTTGCTTCACATGATGACGGACGCCTATGTCGCTGTTATCGAGCGCGAGTACGATGCCGTCGGACCCGATGCTGGCGAACGGCGCAATGGTGCCGGTGTGGCCCCAGGCGATTCCAAGTACGCTACGAACATCGCTGTAGTCAATGACGCTGCGTCCCGTGAAGTCGGGCGGTGCCATGCCGAACATGCTCGGGAAACCGTAGGCAACAATCGGCTTGCCGGTGGCAAAGTTTGCCAGCGTGAGGTTGCCGGTGGCGATCTCATAGTTGGCTGGGTCGGCATCCATGTCCGCAGACGGGCCGGTGCCGTTGAAGTCAAATACTTCCGCGCGGCGTCGATCGATGGCGTGCAGCGTTATGTCGGTCTGCCCCGGCATGACGGTATTCACGATTCCGGAAAGATGCGTGACATGCATGCGTATAGCACCCTCGGTGGCATCAAACAGAATTTGCGGCGCCAGCGCAGCAGTCGTTGGGGTTGGCTGGTTACCGCGAATCGTTACCCGCTGACCGATTGAGAGCGCATCGATGCTCAGGTCAGACATGCGATGGCTGTCCTTGAAGACTTTGGTATCCGGGCCGACCTCTACCACGACGTCATCATGGAAGTGCACGCGGCGATCAGTCGCCGCAACACGCGGGATAATAGTCGCGCCGCGAACGGTCAGGAAATTGCCATCACGCTTGATGATGTTTCCAATCACGGCATCCAGGTCGCTACCGGGAACGCTGGATCCGGCCAGTACGATATCCGCCATGAAGCTGCGATTCGCGACGGTCAGCGTGCCTGCGGCGACTGTCGCCGTGCCGCGACCCGCGGCATCCAGGGCCCGCAGGCCATCCGAGCCGGTCCACAATGCGCCGTTGACTTCAAATTCGGTATCGGCGTTTACGTTGACTTTGAATCGGCCAAAGTCGCCGATGCGGTCATGGAATGGGCGAATGGCAATCGTGTAGTTCATGCCGCCCTGATCCACCTCGAGCAGCGGGCCGCGGACACGAATATCCTTTTCATCGACCGGTTGTACTTCGGCGACGATGAGCAAATCACTGGCCGCGATGGCCGGTGTGGGAACGATGTCCACCGTGTGCGATGCTTCCAGGTCAAAATCGAGCTGCAGCAGGGCGGTGCGCCGCGGCACCACGGTAAGCTGGTCGCGGTTCGACAATACGATCTTCAGGTCTGCCTGTTGCAGGGGCGCGCCATCAAGGTCGGTAACGATCGCTTTCTTGCTCGCATCGCCGACGGCGACGTAAATATCAGCATCGGCATAATCGAGGCTAATGGTGCCGGCCACGTAGGTCGCCGGCGGTACGATGGCCGCGGTGACCAGTTCGGTCAGGTCGACGTAGTCCGTGAAGTTGATGCGGGTTGCTTGCGGCAGAACTTCCACAACACGACCATTGGCGGTTTCCAGCGTCAGGCGCGAGACCGTAACCGTATAGTTGAGAAAATCGCCGTCCGCATCGGTAAAGCCGATGAGTACCGTACCGCATGCATCAAATGTGGACGGATCGGAAGGGTCACAGGCCGCCGTCGGCGTAACATCCTGGTTTGCGTTGGTGCTGGCGCCACCACCACAGGCGGTTAGAAAAAGTGCCGTCAGCAAAAATGCTGCGTGGCGAAATAGTGCGAGGTTCATGCGTCTCTCCTTATGCGCGTGTATCGGCTTTAACGCCGCGTCACGATATCGGTTGACCGAGACGCCAGGAATTTACAGAACTTATAAAAAATACAGCAAGTTAGCTTGTATTCGGGTGCTAACGTGTCAAAATACTTCCCCGTGTAACGCAAGGGTTTGCGTTTGGGAATATGTCTTTTGAGTTTACCCCCAGACAGCAATGATAGTTCCGGAGTCCGGCATCGCAGGCCGCGGGCGGGCGAGCGTACACGCGGCTCTGCGGATGCACTGCAGACCAAGATAGCGATCGGTGTTCAGACACTTGATCCGTCCTCATACAAGACACAACTGCAAGACGTTATTTCAGAGCTGCCAGAGGCGGCCGGTTGTGATGCTGCGTTTGTCGCCCTGGTTTCGGAAGACGGAACGACCTTTGAAACCGTGCTTTCGGCCAGTACCAGTTTTGCCCGCTGCAGGGCGGATAACCTGGCCGGTGAGCCACTGGACAATTGGCCCTGGCTGCGTGAACGGCTCGGGCACCTGAAAATTGTCGAAGTCGCCGATACCCTGAGCGGCTCCAGGCAGGCAACGGCAGAATTGCAGCGGTTTTCCGAGCTGCACAATGGTTCAATTCTGCTGATTGGATTCTCGGTGCACAGCGAGATTGCCGGCTTTCTGGCGCTGGCGAATGAACACCCGGTCGAAAGCTGGGATGCGGGTCTGCACCTGCTGCTGAAACTCATTGGTGCGTCACTCGCGTCCGGATTGGAGCGCATCAGCGACCACAATGTGCTGCGTGAGTTACAGCAGCGAAATGAACTGATCGCGGCAACAGCAAACGATGGCATTTGGGATTTCGATGGGGCTTCGAAACGCATCAACCTGTCGCGACGCTGGAAATCCATGCTGGGCTACGATGAAGAGCAGGAGGACGTGTTTCTGGACTGGTACAACCTTGTTCACCCAAGCGACATGGCGCGTGTGCAGTCGAGAATGCGCGAGCATCTCGAGAACAAGTCACCGGTATTTGAGTCCGTACATCGAATGAAACACCAGAACGGCGACTGGCGCTGGATGAGCAGTCGCGCCAAGGCCGTGCTAGATGCTAACGGGCGCCTGATTCGACTGCTCGGTGTTGAGGTCGACATCACCGAGCGCAAGCTATATGAGGAAGCATTGTTTCGTGAGAAGGAAAGCGCGCAGATCACTTTGCAGTCAATTGGTGATGGCGTTATCACGACCGACGCCAGTTGCAATGTGGAATACATCAACCCGGTCGCGGAGGGTCTGACCGGTTGGAAAGTTGACGATGGTAGTGGCCGCCCGATTGACGAAATCTTTCGCGGCTTCCACGAGGAAACCTGTGAGCCCCTGGAAAATCCACTGTCGCTCGCGATTCGCCGCAACCGGGCTATCAAATCGGTACGTCCGACTCTGTTGATCCGACGTGATGGCAATGAGCTGTATATTGAAAGCACCGCGTCGCCGATTCGGGATGGTAAAAACAATGTGACCGGCGGAGTACTGGTGTTTCATGACGTCAGCGAGTCGCGTGAGCTGAATCGTCGTCTCAGCTATCATGCGAGCCACGATATTCTGACCGGCCTCGTTAATCGGCGAGAGTTTGAAAATCGCCTCGAGCGTGCTTTGCGTAGCGCCAGGGCCCGCGAAACGTCCTATGCGCTTTGCTATCTGGATCTCGATCAGTTCAAGATTGTGAACGATTCCTGCGGTCATAGTGCCGGTGATGCATTGCTGGGCCAGCTCGGGGCGTTGCTGAAATCCAAAATCCGATGGCGCGATACGCTGGCGCGCCTCGGTGGCGATGAATTCGGTGTGTTGCTCGAAAGCTGCTCTCTCGAAGAGGCAATGCAGACGGCCGAATCGCTGCGCGTTGCTATCGGCGATTACAAATTCATGTGGGATGAACGCAGTTTCCGGCTCGGTGTGAGTATCGGTGTCGTGCCTATTACCGCCGACAACGAAGATGTTGCCGCATTGTTAAGCGCTGCCGACAGTGCCTGTGCAGCGGCGAAAGAAGCAGGCAGGAATCGCATCCACAGTTTTCAGGAGAACGATATCGACCTGATGCGCCGGCGCCGAGAAATGCAATGGGCGGCGCGCATTAACAATGCGCTTGAGGAAAATCGCTTTGAGTTGTTTCGACAGACGATTCTGCCGCTACAGGTCGCGGAACAAGGCGCACACTATGAAATCCTGTTGCGTATGCGCGATGAGAATGGCGGCATCATTTCGCCAGGATTGTTTATCGAGGCGGCGGAGCGTTATGGCATTACGCCGGGGATCGATCGCTGGGTGATCCGCAGCGCATTCCGCTGGCTGGTATCGGAGGCGGATGAGCGTGAGCGACTGGCATTGTGCTCGATCAACCTGTCCGGCCAGAGCCTCGGCGACGAGAAATTCCTGCCATTCGTGATTGACCAGTTCCAGATGAGTGGTCTGGACGCGACCAAGATCTGTTTCGAGATTACGGAAACAGCAGCGATCGCCAGCTATTCGCAGGCGAACCGGTTTATTAATGCTCTGAAGGAGCTGGGCTGCAAGTTCGCATTGGATGACTTCGGTACCGGGCTATCCTCATTTGGCTACCTCAAGCATTTCCCGGTGGATTTCCTCAAGATCGATGGCAGCTTCGTAAAGGAAATTCTGCATGACCCCATCGATCGCGAAATGGTGCGGTCAATCAATGAAATCGGTCATCTGACGGGTAAAAAGACCATCGCCGAATTTGCCGAAAACGAAGAAATCATCACAATGTTGCGCGGTATGGGAATCGACTACGCGCAGGGTTACGGGGTGTCCGAACCGAAGCGCGTTACGCGCGCTGTGGCCTGAAAAAGCCCGGCACAAAGCCGGGCTTCTTGTTAACAGCGTGAACTCTGTTAGATGAAGAATCCGCCGTGACCGAAGCCGACCATGCTCATCAGCATCGGAAAAGACAACACGGTATTGGTGCGTGAGGCAAGGAATGCCACTCTACGCGCCTTGGCGATCTCTTCGGGACTCGCCTTGACGATGCCAAGAATTTTTTTCTGGTTAGGCCAGATCAGGACCCAGACATTGAAAAGCATGATGGTGCCAAGCCAGGAGCCGACGCCGATAATCAGTGCTTGCGTGTTGATGCTGTCGCCCAACATGCCGAGGGTAAACGCGCTGTGAAACATCTTGATGTGGCCGAGGTAACTCGCGCCTGACAGCCAGGTTACGAGTGCGCCCCATCGAAACCACCATAAGGCTCGTGGTGCGACATACTTTGTAATGCCTGCGCCACCGGGACCGCCTTCATCCTTTGCGGCCTCGCCAAGCGCCGGCACCTGAACGAAATTGAAGTAATACAACAGGCCAATCCACGTGATGCCTGCAAGAACGTGTATCCAAAGGATGAAACTGCCGGCATTGAACGCGATGCCCGTCGTTGCCAGTCCGATAACAACCGCAAGGACCACTCCGGCCAGAATTGTGCCGCGTACGCTTTCTAAGGGATTCATGTTTTTGCTCTCCGGGATTGTATTTGTTTTCGCGTCAAAACGCGGGGTCATTATAGGGTAAAATGACGCACCCCGAGGAGGAACTTCATGCGAAGTCTTGTTATTCTAATCCCCGCCATCATGTTGTCAGCCTGTTCAGGTATGATGTTGGGCGGAGGCTCGACCGGCGGTTCTGCGGTAGAAAGGGATCGTGCGACGACTGCGACACAGGCCTCGGATACGGTGCTCAGCGACCGGGTGCGTGCGCAATATGCGGCCGATCCGATGTTGGCAAAATCCGCGATCATGGTGCGTGCGTCAGCCGGCATGGTGACCCTGTCCGGGAAAGTGTCGACGTATGCCGCGCGGGAGTCTGCGGAAAAACTGGCGATGGCAACCCACGGCGTAAAGGGCGTCGACAACCAGATTACGGTTAATTACGAAAAATAGAGGAGTCCCGGCGTGGACGTTACAAAGCAAATTGAAGACCAACTGCAGGCTCACAATGTCCTGTTGTACATGAAGGGTACGCCAGATTTTCCGCAGTGTGGCTTTTCCGGGCAGGCGGTTGCCGTATTGAAAGCAATCGGAACGCCGTTCTCTTTTGTAAATATTTTTGAGGACCCGGAAATCCGGGAGGGACTCAAAACCTACTCGAACTGGCCAACGTTTCCACAGCTCTACATCAAGGGCGAGCTCATCGGTGGTTCGGATATCGTCGTCGAGATGTACAACTCGGGCGAGCTGCAGGAACTGCTTAAAGATCTGGGTTAGTTGTCGCCCGCATGGGCGGCCTCCAGCAAATAGCTACTTCCTGGCGGCGTAGATCGATTGAAACCGGTTGACTATCTCGCAAAACAGGTCAGCAGTTATTTCGGCGTCATAAGCAGCAGAGTGCGCCGAGCTTTCATCCCAGGCAAAACCGGCTGCCTCGACGGCGCGCGCAAGCACGGTCTGGCCGAAGGCGACGCCGCAGAGTGTCGCGGTGTCAAAACAGCTGAACGGATGAAACGGATTGCGTTTGATCGCGGTTCGCTCGATGGCCTCATTGAGAAAACCCAGATCGAACGCCGCATTGTGGCCTACCAGAATGGCACGCGTGCAGCCACTCTCGCGTATCGCCTGGCGTATTTCCCGGAAAAGTCGCTGTAGCGCGTCGTGTTCATCGATTGCCGGTCGCAGCGGATGGTCCGGCTTGATGCCATTGATGGCCAGCGAAGCGGGCTCCATGTTGGCGCCGGCAAATGGCTTGACGTGATAACGAATCGTCCGGCTCCGTGTCAGCATCCCGCCGTCCGCGAAATCCAGCAGGACCGCCGCGATCTCGAGCAGGGCATCGGTTTTGCAGTTGAAGCCGCCGGTTTCCACATCGACGACCACCGGCAGGAAGCCGCGAAAGCGATCGGCCATGGATGGGTTATCAGCCACCTCAGTGTTCCTGCAGTATGTGTTCGTCAAGCAACAGGCTCATCGTAAATCGAATGCCGAATCCGGTGACTTCGCTTGGAATATGCCCCAGACCACCCTTGTGACTGCTGGCAGACAGATCGACATGCACCCAGGGCGTATCGTGCTCAACAAACTCGCCGAGAAAACTGCCCGCGAGTATGTGGTCAGCATGCGGAGCCGGCGAGCACTGCATGATGTCCGCAACATCGCTCTTGAGGTCTTCGAGAAACTCCTTACCAATCGGAAATGGCCAGACGCGTTCACCCGAGCGTTCGCCAGTGCGTTTCAGGCGCGGATGCCACTCGGCGCGATTGGTGAACACTGCGCTGTAGCGCGTACTGATGGCATTCACGGCCGATCCGGTCAGCGTCGCGTAGTCCATCATAAGTCGCGGTTTTTCGCGGCTCGCGAAAGTCAAGGTATCCGCGAGCACCATGCGTCCCTCCGCATCAGTATGAATCGTTTGAATGGTCTTGCCGTTCGCAGCCGTTACAACGTCCTGCGATTTATAGGCTTTCGGTCCAGTGCGATTCTCGGTGATCGCGAGCCAGCAGTCGACAGCGAATGGTAGCTTGAGTTCGGTTATTGCGAGCAGCGTAGCAAGCGCAATAGCGCTGCCCTGCATATCACCGTGCATATCGAGCATTGATGTAAACGGCTTCAGATTGGTTCCGCCGGTATCAAAAATTATGCCTTTGCCGACCAGGCTCAAGTCAGGCGCGGCCGATTTCGCCGCTGGCCGGTAACGCAGGCGCACGATAGACGCGCTGTCATTGTCATTTCCTTGAGCAACCGCCAGGAATGCTCCGGCGCCGGCCTTAGCAAGGTCGCGTGTGCTGTATCTCTTGAACTGCCAGCCGTTATCGGTCGCGAGATCATTAACAATAGCGGCGTAGTTATCGGCATTGAGTTTATTCGGCGGCATTACCGTCAGCCAGCGCGCAAGATTATTGGCATGTGCTTCGGCGACGATTCGGCTGAGATCCACCTGCTCATCGAGGCCCAATATCTGAATGCGCCGCAGGCGCGGCCGGCTGGCCTTGCTCTTGTAACTGGGCAGGTTGAAACCGGCGGCGAGCGCGGCTGCCGTAGCCGCCTTGCAAATTGCCCGTTGCTGCTCGGCCGAAAATCCAACGACGCAGATCCCCAGCGTACCGGCTTTTTCGCCGCTTGTGGCCGCAATCAGTTTGCGCGAAACAGTAAGCAGTTCGAAGGTGCTGGTATCCGCTGCAATGGTTGCAGCAAGAACCTGGGTTTGTCGCTGGTTGCTGAGTCGGGTATGCAGCGCTGGCGCATCGTCGTCCGATCGTTTTCCCATTGCGGCGCGCATTCGTTTACCCTCCGGAATCGTGCGCCAGATCTCGTCTTTGGGTCGTTTCGGCAGAAACAGCAACAACTGGTCAACCACATTCAGTGCCTTGGCAGTGAGTCGGCCCTGCTTCTGCGCAATGCGAATTTCGGCATCGTTTGGCAGTAGTTTGTGCATACCCATGAATTCCTTGATGATTGCTTGACCGACACCGTACAAACACCGAATACTACGGCCCCCGAGCCGAGTCACCGGCCCGCCAACTTGCGGTGGGCGTATTGTGGATGATTTATGAACAAGTTCAATCCTTTCGACGATATTGATCCGCTGGAGACCAATGAGTGGGTCGAGTCGATCGATTCGGTGCTTCGCCAGCACGGTACCGATCGTGCACACTTTTTGCTCAACCAGATGATTGACCATGCGCGCCGTTCCGGCGCCTATTTGCCATACAGCCCGAACACGGCATACCTGAATACGATCGCCACGAATCGCCAACCTGACTATCCGGGTGATCGAAGCATTGAACGACGCATCGAGGCCTATGTGCGCTGGAATGCGATGGCGATGGTCGTGCAGGCCAATCGCGTCAGTACCGAGTATGGTGGCCACATCTCCAGTTACGCATCCTCGGCGACACTTTACGAAGTGGGCTTCAACCATTTCTGGCGCGCGCCAACCAAAGACATGCTCGGTGATATGGTGTTTTTCCAGGGACACTCGTCGCCCGGAATTTATGCGCGTGCGTATCTTGAAGGTCGCCTCACGGACAATGATCTGAATCGTTTTCGGCGTGAAGTCGGTGGCGGCGGATTGTCTTCGTATCCACACCCCTGGCTAATGCCCGACTTCTGGCAGTTTCCAACCGTTTCCATGGGCCTTGGCCCAATGATGTCGATTTACCAGGCGCGTTTCATGCGCTACATGGAAAACCGCGAGATGATTCCGGCGTCCGACCGCAAAGTCTGGTGTTTCCTCGGTGACGGCGAAATGGACGAGCCGGAATCGATGGGCGCCATTACGATGCCGGTACGTGAGGGTCTCGACAACCTTGTGTTCGTCGTGAACTGCAATCTGCAGCGCCTCGATGGACCGGTGCGCGGCAACGGCAAGATTATCCAGGAACTGGAGGCGGCGTTCAGCGGCGCCGGCTGGAACGTAATCAAAGTCGTCTGGGGCAGCCGCTGGGATCCGTTGCTGGCGAAGGACCAGAACGGGCACCTGCGACGCATTATGGAAGAAACGGTCGACGGCGAGTACCAGACCATCAAATCGAAGGACGGCGCCTATGTGCGCAAGGAATTCTTTGGCAAACATCCCGAGGCGCTGGCACTGGTCGCCAACATGTCCGACCAGGAAATCTGGTATCTGAATCGTGGTGGTCACGATCCGCTCAAGGTGCATGCCGCATACGATGCAGCGATGAAGCATACGGGCAGACCAACCATCATTCTTGCGAAAACCGTCAAGGGCTACGGCATGGGGTCGGCAGGTGAGGGTCAGAACACGGCGCACCAGCAGAAGAAACTGGATTTGAGCGCGCTCATGGTTATGCGCGACCGGTTCAATATTCCGGTATCCGACAAGGACATTGAGAATGTGCCGTACTACAAGCCTGCCGCGGACAGCATTGAGCTCGAATACCTGATGGAACGGCGACGCGCGCTCGGCGGTTCCTTGCCGCAACGCCGCAGGCTTGCGGCGCCGCTGCCGGTTCCGGCACTCGAGGCATTCAAGACCCAGCTCGAAGGTACCGGTGAGCGTGAAGCATCGACGACGATGGCATTTGTGCGCATCCTGACGACGTTGTTGCGCGACAAGCAAATCAGCCAGCACATTGTGCCAATCGTGCCCGACGAGGCGCGTACCTTCGGGATGGAAGGCATGTTTCGCCAGGTTGGTATTTATGCGTCCAAGGGGCAGTTGTACACGCCGCAGGACGCGGGCGAGCTCATGTACTACCGTGAAGACAAAAAGGGCCAGATTCTCGAGGAAGGTATCAACGAAGGCGGCGCATTCTGTTCCTGGCTGGCCGCCGCAACCTCGTACTCCAATCACAACACGCAAATGGTGCCGTTCTATATCTACTACTCGATGTTCGGCTTCCAGCGTATCGGCGACTTCATCTGGGCCGGTGGTGATTTGCAGTCGCGCGGTTTCCTGATTGGCGGCACCGCCGGGCGTACCACGCTTGCCGGCGAGGGCTTGCAGCACCAGGACGGGCACAGTCTCCTGCATGCATCGACGGTGCCAAATTGTGTCAGCTACGATCCAACGTATGCGTATGAACTTGCGGTCATTATCCAGGACGGATTGCGGCGCATGATCGGCGAGCAGGAGAACGTCTTCTACTACATCACTTGCATGAACGAAAACTACGTGCACCCACCGATGCCAGCCGGGGTGGAAGACGGGATCAAAAAGGGCATGTACCTGCTGCACGTCGGTGGGCAGGGCAAAATTCGTGTGCAGTTGATGGGTTCCGGCACAATTCTTCGCGAAGTCATCGCAGCTGCGGTCTTACTGGAAAAGGATTTTGGAATTCCCGCGGATATCTGGTCAGTGACGAGCTTTAATGAATTGCGTCGAGAAGCGCTGGAAGTGGAGCGCTGGAACCAGTTGCACCCGGAGGCCAAACCGCGCAAATGCTACGTCGAGCATTGCCTGGGGGGTCGCAAAGGACCTTATGTCGCTGCGACCGATTACATGAAAATTGTTCCGGATCAGATTCAGCGCTGGGTGCCGGGTCGCTTTGTCTCACTGGGCACGGACGGCTACGGTCGCAGCGACGGGCGTGATGCCCTGCGCCAACACTTCGAGGTCGACGAGCGCTACATCGCTGTGTCCGCACTGAAGGCGCTGGCGGATGACGGTGCGCTGGACCAGAAGACTGTCAGCCAGGCGATAAAAAAATACGGCATTGACCCGGACCGCCCCGATCCGGTGACGCTGTAGGCGATCGGCCGGGAAACAGACATGTAACAAAACATAGATATCGTTGTTCCTGATCTGGGTGACTTTGCGGACGTCGAAGTGATCGAAATTCTGGTTGCTGTCGGCGACACCGTCGAGCGCGAAACCGGCTTGATCACACTCGAAACGGATAAGGCGGCCATGGATGTGCCATCGCCCGAGAATGGCGTCATCGCGGAGATCAGTGTTGCAGTCGGTGACAAGGTATCGAGTGGTGACGTCATCGGCAAATTGTCGATCGAAGTCAGCGATACGGTCGTCATCGCGCCCATGCTGCTGCATGAACCAACAGGTGATACTACGATGCTCGCCAGCCCGGCACGTGCAGAAGGTGAGGTGCAGAAATCGGGTGGTGTACAGACCCTGGTAGTGCCTGACCTCGGTGACTTCGAGAATGTCGAAGTCATCGAAGTACACATTGCCAAGGGCGACGAACTCAATGTCGAAGATCCGCTGGTCACACTGGAAACGGACAAGGCAGCGATGGATGTACCGGCGATTGTCGGTGGTCAAATTGAATCGGTGCTGGTTAAAGTTGGCGACAAGGTCTCGCAGGGTTCGTCTCTGGCGATCATCAAGGCACGAGGTAGTGTTGCCAGGAAAGCGGCCAGCGCTGATGTGGAAAAAGTCACGCCGCCGACTCAGGTACCGGCAGCCGCAGCCAAACCGGCAACACCAGCCCCGGCTGCTGCTCTGTTACCGCCGATCAATGAGGCCGCGTTTTCCAGCGCACATGCGAGCCCGTCGGTGCGCAAGCTCGCACGCGAGCTTGGCGTTGACCTTGTTCAAGTCAAGGGATCCGGATACAAGAACCGAATACTGCACGATGACGTCAAAGCCTTCGTCAAGGCGATATTGACCGGTCAGGGCGGTGCGGCGGCTCCGACATTGCCAAAGACGCCGCAGGTCGATTTTGCGAAGTTTGGCGAGATCGAGCTCGTTCCCTTGACCAGAATTCAGAAAATATCAGGGCCGAGGCTGCAGGCGAGCTGGGTTAACATTCCGCACGTCACGCAGCACGATGAAGTGGATGTGACCGAACTCGAGGCC
>CAZHLE010000016.1:33899-34282 GCA_964533065.1 uncultured Woeseiaceae bacterium
CAGCATGATCTTGCCGACGTCACCGAGCTGGAGGAGAAGCGCCAGCAACTGAAGGGTGCCGCCCGCGAGCGGGGTATATCGCTGACGCCGCTCGCTTTCGTGCTGAAAGCCTGTGTTGCCGCGCTGCGTGAGTTTCCGAAGGTGAACTCGTCGCTGGCCGACGATGGAAAAAACCTGGTGTTCAAGAAGTACTGTCACCTGGGTTTCGCCGCGGATACCGAGCAGGGCCTCATGGTGCCGGTGATTCGCGATGCCGACAAGAAAGATGTCTACGAATTGGCTCAGGAGCTGGCGCAACTCTCACAGGCGGCTAGGGACGGCAAGCTCAAGAGCGACCAGTTGCAAGGTGCGACGTTTACCGTATCCAGCCTTGGCGGGATAGG
>CAZHLE010000017.1:0-19622 GCA_964533065.1 uncultured Woeseiaceae bacterium
AAGGGCCCGAAGCGGAGACCAACCCGACAGCCAGCTGGTAGGGACGCACGTAAATGACAAACAACAGCAAGGTTACGACCAGTCCCCAGATCATCATGACGGTCGGCCAGATGAGCGTGTGCCTGCTGGCGGCTGCGTCCAACAGTTCCGGTGGAGCGACATGCAAGGCATTGCGAGAGGAATCTTCCGCTTCAGTCACGTGCGTCCGGTGTGAAATGATCATTACGACCGACAGGCTGATGACAAAGCCAAGCAGAATCGGGTGCAGAAAGACGGGCAGTTCAATGAGTCCAAGCGTACGCAAAGCGCTTGCAGCAATGTAGCTGACGAAGCCTGCGACCATGCCCCAGAACGCCGCGGCCTCGGTGATGCGACGGCTCCAGACGCTCATGATCGCGACCGGTCCCCAGACGGCGGCGAACATCGGGCCGACGAATTGCGTAATCCAGAACACATCGGGCGGCACGAACACCGCGAGCACCAGGGTCACGAGGCCGACGGCGAGCATCGTCAGGCGACTGATCTTGAGGCGCGTGGCATCGCTGGCGGAGGATTCAGCGATGACGTCGTTGCTGATCGAGAATGCGACCAGCGACAGGAAGGTCGACGCCGACGAAAGGCCGGCGGCAACGATTCCCGCGAGCAGGATGGCGCCGACGATCGTCGGCATGGCGTTGAGTGCCGCCCAGATCATGGCGTTATTGGACGGCTCGATGTCGGGATTCAGCAGGGCGATGACGGGTCCCGATATATAGATCAGGGTCCATAGCACAGATAAAACGCAGGTCGCGATGCAGGCGGAGCGGATCACCACGTGTTCGTCGCGGGCCATCAGGTAACGGCTGGACTGCCACGGACTGATCGCCACGACCATGGCCCAGGCAAATCCAAAAATACACGCCCAGATCCACATGTCGAACGGCGACGCCCACAAGGCGCCGGGGCCCTGGTAGCCACTCGCCGCAATGATGCCCGGACGCGCATCGAAGTTCGCGAGCGCCGCAACGGTGTTGAACCAGCCGCCGGCCGACTGCGTGATAAATGCGATTGCCAGCACGCCGACCGTGCTGAACAGAACGAACATCATCGTGTCCGTAATCACGACGCCACGCGAGCCGGAGTAAATGGTAAACGTCGTGTAGCCGAGCCATACGATGATCAATGCCGGCAGGTAGGAGAAATCCGTGATCCAGGTGATGACCATGGCCGCGCCCTGGGTAACGGTCATCAGGTAGCCGCCGACACCGAACACCACCGTGAGTGCGGCGAAAACGCGCAACCGCCGGCTGTTGAATCGACGCCCGAAGTACTCCGGCACCGTCGCTGCCCTTGCACGGCGAATGTAGCGGCCGAACAGCAATGCGCCGAATACGTAGCCGGCAACCGTAATCGGCCCGCTCAGGATGAGCGCTGCGCCGTAGCCGTCGTAGCCCATGCCGACGTCGCCAAGAAAGGAATTCGTGCCGACGACGCTCGCGACCAGCGTGCCGAGAATCAGGAACGTCGGCGCTTGCCGCCCGGCGACGAAATAATCATCCAGGTGCCTGACCTTGCGACCGGCATAATTGCCGATCAGGACATAGACGAGGACGCTGATGAGAATAGCTAGCGCGTAAATATTCATAGTTCTTATTTGAGGCGCATTATGCGGGACGCTAGTTGAGCTTGTCTAATTGCCCCCTGATCCACTCGCTACCCGGCTCCAATTGCAACGCCTTCTCGAAGCGAGCACGTCCTCGATCATTTCCGGCTTCGACTGTCCGCGATGGCAGGTGGCACAGCTCACCGTCACGAGATTCGCAGAATCGGGGAAGGCCTTGGCCAGACTGGCATTGATTTCCTCCACCCGCCGGATCATTTGCCCCAATTCGTCGCTGCTGGTGTTTTCAGCCAGAACCTGCAGGTTTCTTGGATTATCGAAGAAACCGGCGAAGGTGTTCGTGCTTGCTACCAGCGTCAAAATCGCAGCACCGATTCTGGACGAAAAAAAGTTCAACCACCGGAGCAATGCAAGGGGCTTTCGCGGTACCGCGGCTTGCTGTAATTTGCAGCGATGCATAAATACATCCACCATACCGTTCTCAAACTCACCCTGTGCTTGCTGCTTGCTGCATGCAGCCATCCATCGAACGAGCAAAGTTCGATCAGCCCGATCGAGGCCGTTGCCAACGACTATCTCGAGCAGATGTTGCAGCGCGATCCAGCCACCGCCACGTACTATTCGTTGCCCGGCGCTCGGCATGACAAACTGTTCGATAATTCAGCCGAGGCGCGGGTGGCATGGCAGGCGAAACAGGATGCCTGGCTGTCACAACTGACCGAGATTGGCCGACCGGGCGAGATTGGCAGCCGCGACTGGGTGACGTACGGAATACTTTACGAAGAATTGGCCGGTTCGGTGGCGACCCGCATCTGCCGCAGTGAACTCTGGGCGGCAAGTTCGGCAACGGCCTGGCATACCGATCTGCCCTTCGTTTTCGACCTGCAGCCACTGGGCAACCCGCTGGCGCGTGAAGAGGCCCTGCAGCGGCTGAGCAAGGTCGCATCATACATCGACGTCGAGATCAGCAATCTGCGCACCGGGCGCGATTTCGGCTACAGCGCGCCGCGACCGACCGTCATGGCCGTGCCCGGTGAAATACGGGCTCTCCTCAACGACGACAACCCGTTTCTCAATGTTGCGACGCGGGACGACGATGCGGAATTCAAGGCTGCCGTGCGCCAGGTTTATGATCAGCAGATCGCGCCGGCGATCAGGCGCTTTGCAGACTATATCGAGCAGGATTACCTGCCGATGGCACGCGAAGACCTGGCGCTGACGGCGAATCCTGGCGGCGAACAGTGTTACGTCGCACTCGTGCGAGCGTTCACGACGATCTCCCCGAGTCCCGACGCCATTCACACGACAGGACTGGAGCAGGTTGCACTGATTCGGGCCGACATGCAGGCCGTCGTCGATGAGCATTTCGGCGGTGGCGCGTTGGAATCATTCCTGCAACGCCTCAATGCGGACCCGGAATTTACGTTCCGGAGCGAGGCAGAAATCCTCGACAGGGCAAACACGACACTCGCCGGCATTCGCGCGTTGATGCCTGATCTTTTCAGCCTCCTGCCGAAGGCCGACGTGGTCGTCAAACCGTACCCGGATTACCGCGAAAGCGCGACCGGCGAATACTGGTCTTCCTCGGAGGACGGTACGCGCCCCGGCATCATGTACCTGCCCACCAGCAATCCGGAGCAGCGCTCGCGTACCGGCCAGCAGTCATTTCTGTATCACGAAACCCTGCCTGGTCATCATTTGCAGAGTGCGATCGCACTGGAACTCGGTGATCGCGTGCACCCGATAGCACGTTATCTCTGGAGCTCGGGCTTCGGCGAAGGCTGGGCGTTGTATTCGGAGCGCCTGATGGATGAGCTCGATCAGTACACGACGCCACTGGATCGCATCGGCATGCTGTCCGACCAGGGCGCGCGCGCCGCACGCCTGGTCATCGACACGGGACTGCATACCCGGGGGTGGTCCCGCCAAAAGGCAGTGGACTATATGCTGGCCAATACGGCCTGGCCACCGAGCGACGTGGAGTCCGAGATCAATCGATACATCGCCTGGCCGGGGCAGGCGAACGCCTACATGCTCGGCATGCTCGAAATTGTGAAATCGCGCAGGCTGGCGGAACAGGCATTCGGTGACGACTTCGATGTGCGCGAGTTTCACGCACGCGTCCTGGAAAACGGCAACATTACCCTGCCCATGCTGGAAGAAATCATCCTCGACTGGATTCAGCAGCACCTCGAGGCGAAGGCCATCGATGCGAAATAGACAGATTCTCAGTGCGGGCTTAGGCCTGCTGCTTGGTCTTGGCGGCTGTCAGAGCACGCCGGTTGCGACGCCAGCGACACCAGCGAAAATCGAAGCGCTCATGCCGGACGCACGCGTTGTGGCGATTCATGAGCAGGCAGTATTCGCCGACATGCATGCGCACCCGAGTCGTTTCCATCGCGCCAACGTCGAATCCATTCTCGCCGCGGAGATCGAGATCTATCGGCGCAGCACCATGGATCTCGTGGTCGCGAACATCAGTTCGGACATGGCCTACGATGGCGAATACACGAATCGCGATGGCACCGAGGTCGTGAAAGGCCAGTACAAGCCGGCGCCAGGCGAGGTTTACGCGCTGGCCGCAGACCGCCTGCAGCGGCTCAACAGGACAGTCGAGCTTGGTTACGCCGTGCATGCCGATACACCGGGCGTGGTGCTGCTGGCGCGGCAGGACGGGCAGGTTGCGATCATGCCGGCGCTCGAGGGTGCGGATGCGCTCGAAGGCGATATTGAAAATCTTTTCCGCATGCATGCGAGCGGACTGCGGCTGATCCAGCTCATTCACTTTCGCAACAACGAGCTCGGACATACGCAAACCTGGCCGTATTCGCCCGGTGGCCTGACGGATTTTGGCCGGCAGGTGGTTATGGAGGCGAATCGCCTCGGCATGGTCATCGACCTCGCGCATGCGAACGAGGAGACCATCAGCGATGTGCTCGCAACGTCGACAGGCCCGGTGATATTCAGCCATGGCGGCGTGCGCGCGCTCACGACGCATGACCGTGCGGTCAGCGACGAGCAGATTCGCGCCATCGCCGCAGCGGGTGGCATCATCGGCATCTGGCCGCACGGCCGGCACCTCAAGGACGTCGCCGAAATGGTCGACACCATGGAGCACGTCATCAAAGTCGGCGGCATTGATCACGTCGGCATTGGTTCCGACCTGCGCGGCATCTCGCAATACGTCGAGGGCTTCGGCGAGCAGGCGAACTTCCATGCGATTGCCGTGGAGTTCCTCGAACGTGGCTACAGTGACAAGGATGTTGGCAAGGTCATGGGCGGAAACTTTTTCCGGCTCTGGCAGGAGGTGACCGCCGATGATTAGTGCACCGCTGTTACCGGGTCATGTTCGGCGCTTCGGCGCTTAGGGAGGCCCCACTTGCATGGTCAGTGATTCCACCCGTTCGTAGGCGATTAGTTGCCAGGATCTTTCCTGGCGGGCATCAGTGCGCCGATTGCGGCGGCGCAGGCACCGAGAATCAGGAAGCCGCCGACGGTCTTCAGCAGGACAGGGCCGGCGCGGTTCGCGTCCATGAAGTCGAATAGCCACATCAGGCCGATGGCACCGGCGGCAAGCACGGACAGGACCAGGGTGATAATGACGATGATTTTCATGCTGGACGCTCCGCGTCAGAGTCTCATTGGGTGGCCTGGTGCGTTTTCCACCAGGCCCCAGAGATTACCATAGAGGTCTTTAAAAACCGCCTGAAGGCGGCGGCCATGCCGGCGACCCGCTGGACCTAGCCGGCTTTCTCAGCCCGATGATCCGAATTTGCTGCCTGACCGGAAATCCTGACGAGCAGGGCAAAAAAAGCCTCCGCCGTCAGCGGCTTACTGCAAATGTAACCCTGGATATGGTTGCACTTGTGCTTGCGCAGGAAGTCCAGTTGTTCGCGTGTCTCGACGCCTTCCGCAACCACGTTGAGGCCCAGTTGCCGGGACATGGCGAGAATGGCAGCACAGATTGCCGCATCGTCCGTGTCCTGGTGCAGGTCCTGAACAAACGATCGATCGATCTTGATCGTGTCGATGGGAAAGCGCTTCAGGTAACTCAGGGAGGAATAACCGGTACCGAAATCGTCGATCGACAAGGAAACACCGGCCTCTTTCAAGACCTTCAGCTCGAGCAGCGTCTTTTCGACATCCTGCAGCATGACGCTCTCAGTGATTTCCAGCTCCAGTTGCGAGGCCTGGATGCCGGCAGCGGATACCGCATCAAGCACGTCGCGTATCAGGCCGTTCTCGCGGAACTGGCGGCTTGAGATATTCACCGATACCGGCACCGCACCAACCGGCGAAGTCGACCAGACTTTGACCTGCTTGCAGGCCTCGATCAACACCCATTGGCCCAGCGGAATGATCAGACCGGTTTCTTCGGCGACGGGAATGAAATCATCGGGCGCGATCGCACCACGCTCGGGATGATTCCAGCGCAACAGCGCCTCGGCCCCGACGAGCCTGAAAGTGTCTGCATCAACTTTCGGCTGGTAATGCAGTTCGAATTGCTGTTCCTCGATGGCCGTCCGGATCAGGTTTTCGAGGTCGAGACGATGCAGCGACTTGGTACGCATCGTTTCTGAGTAGAACTTGTAATTGTTTCGGCCCACCGACTTGGCACGGTACATCGCGGAATCGGCGTTCATCAGCAATTCCTCGCCGGTTTGGCCGTCCTGCGGATAAAGCGCTATACCGATGCTCGGCGTAACGACAAACTGGTGGCCTGCGCAGGTAAACGGCGGAGTCAACGCATCAATGATTCGATTTGCGACCAGGGCAACGGACTCTTCGGAGTCCACACCGTAGAGCTTGATGACGAATTCATCGCCACCGAGGCGCGCGAGCTTGATGCTGCCGCTGGCGGAAGAATCAACATGTGCAAACGAATCGGTAGAGCGCGTGCACTTGGACAGCCGCGCTGCGACGTCTTTCAGTAGTTCGTCGCCGATCGTGTGACCGAGAGTGTCGTTGATTCGCTTGAAGCGATCGAGATCCACGAACAACACGGCAAACTTTTGCTGTTCCTCCCTCGCCAGCGCAATCGTTCGTTCAAGGCTTTGACCAAACAGCTCCCGGTTCGGTAATTCAGTGAGCTCATCGTAGTACGCGAGGTTGTAGATTTTTGCTTCGGCACTCTTGCGCTCGGTGATGTCGCGGACGATCGCCAACACCGTGTTCTTGTCGCGCGTGACAAACCGCGTCTCGAGATGTATGCCGAGAGTTTCCAGCACGTGCTCATAAACCTGCGGCTTGCCGGTTTGCAGTGCGCGTTTGATGCATTCCAGGGCGCCATCGTCGTTTTCGCAAGGATAGAAGTGAATCTGGGATGCGGTGGCTAATGCCTTCAATTGCAGCGTATGGGTCGCGTCCGGGCCACTGAGGCCATCCTGCACCTCGCCCTGTTCGTTGACCACGAAGATAAGATCGGGAATCACACGTACCAGTCCCGTGAGATCACTTAAGGATCGTGCAGTTCGCAGGGCATAACGAATACGATGTGGAAGAACGGGTAACGACACCGGCCTGAATACAATGTCGGTGGCGCCAAGCTTGTATGCACGTTCGATGGCGTCTTCGTCGTCTCGCTCAGTCACTATGAAGACTGGCGTTTCCCGCCCGGTGTCCTGGTTGCGGATGGCCTCGCAGGTTGCAAATCCATCAAAGTCACCCAGTTGGAGGTCTAGAATGATCGCATCGGGCTGGTTTTTGCGGAACAGCTCGTAGGCCGTTTTGCCATCGTCGGCGGTTAGCACGCGAAAACCGAACTGCTCCAGCACGTCACGAATCAGCTGACGCTGACTGATGTCGTCGCCGGCCACCAGTACCAGCGGCTTGCGGATGACCTGGGGGCTTTCGCCCATTGCGGTGTTCTTGCCTTTTGGTCTGGCGGTAAGTATTTGTAATGCAAAAGAATAGAGGTGTTCTCTGCCGGAATCCGCGACCGCGGTCACAGATAAATACTTAAAAGGTCGGGCTGTTACGGAATCGCAATGTTTTCTCCGGGGATTGGTCCGCAACAGACTCGGCAGCGCCAGACCTCTCGACGTATGATCGAGACTTCAATTGTCCGGAACCCCCGATATGCTGCCCGAGCTCAATGCGAACGAAGTCCGCGTAATTGGTTGTTTGATCGAAAAGTCCGTGCTGACACCGGACCAATATCCGATGACACTTAATGCACTGACCAACGCGTGCAACCAGAAATCCAGCCGCGATCCGGTCACCAGCCTGAAGCAGGGCGAAGTCCAACAGACTCTGCGACGGCTGGAAGACAAACACCTCGTGCGCTCGGATGAGAACTTCAAGAGTCGCACCGAAAAGTACTCGCAACGTCTGTGTAGTACGCGTTACAGCAATATCCAGCTTGACCCGGCTGAACTGGCGATCATCTGCCTGCTGTTGTTACGCGGACCGCAGACACCCGGCGAGTTGCGATCGCGCAGCGGCCGCCTGCACCTGTTTGCGGACAACGCGGCGGTTGTGGCGGCCGCGCAGGGCCTGATCGACCGCGAGGGTGATCCCTTGCTGGTGCAATTGCCGCGCACGCCGGGACGTAAAGATGCGCAGTACATGCACCTGTTCTCCGGCCCGGTCGAGATCGCGGCTTGGGCGACTCCGGCGCCGGTCACGCAACGCGAAGGCGTTGCCGAGCTTCTGGCACGTCTCGATCGGCTTGAGGCCGAGGTCGCAGGGCTGCGGGAGCAACTCGGTGACAAATGACGTCGCAACGCGCGGCAAGCTGCAACGACTGCTTGGCCAAAGCTTTTCGATCGCGGCCTGCGTCGGCCTCATCATTGGCCTCGGCATCCTCAGAACACCGGGAGAAATCGCCGTAAGCATATCCAACCCGGTTGCCTACATGGCCATGTGGGTCAGCGTCGGGTTATTCGTGTTGCTCAGCCTGTCGGTGGTCGCTGAGCTGATCGCCATGACACCGAAGTCCGGTGGTATCTACGCCATGGTGGCGCACGCCTACGGCCCGTATCCCGGCTTCCTGATCGGCTGGACGGACTGGGTATCAACCTGCGCGGCGCTGGCGCTGAAGTCGGTGGTCGTGACCGAGTACATTGCACTCGTGGTGCCGTCGCTGGCGCCGCTGGCTACGTGGCTTGCGGTTGGCATTACCAGCGGGTTCGCCGTTTTGCAGCTCGCCGGCACGCGCAGCAGCGCCCGCGTACAGCACTTTGCGTCGATCGGCATTGGCCTGATCGTCATCGTACTGGCGGTTGCACTGTTCGTTGGCGCATTCTTAAATTCCGGCGTGGTTGACGTACCAGTCCCGGCCGGCATCAGCGGCTCAGCCACATTTGCGGCGATGGGCCTGAGCGTTGCGGCGATCGTCTTCACCTACGATGGCTGGTATGCAGCGAGTTACTTCAGCGGTGAGGTGACATCGGGTGGCCGTGCGGTGGCGCTGGGCAGTTTGCAGGGCGCCGTCATCGTCGTGGTGTTGTACGTCGCATTGAACCTCGCGTTGGTCCTGAGCGTCCCTTTAGCCGCGCTCGCCGGGCACAAACTCGCGCTGGCCGGCGCATTGGACCTCGTTTTTGGCACCGGTGCCGGCAACATTCTGTTTTTTGCGGCGATCTTCATCCTGCTCGCGCACCAGAATCTGCAATATATGATTGCGTCGCGTATTTTGTACGCGCTATCAATAGACGGGCTTGGCAGTCGGCATGCGACAGCGGTCAGTGACCGGGGCGCGCCGGCAACGGCCATCATCTTTTCCTGGCTTGTCGTTGCCAGCCTGATTATCGCAGGTACTTTCGGCTTCCTGCTGAACCTCGTCACGCTCCTGTTCATGGCGATGTATGTCGCCTTGATTGTCGGTGTGTTTCGCCTGCGCCGGCAGGAACCCGCAGCCGAACGTCCGTTTCGCGCCTGGGCCTACCCGGCGTCCGGCATTTTCTGTGCGCTCGGGTGGCTCGCCATCGGCCTGTTCGTGACGATCACAAACCCCATGTCGGCGCTGTATGGGCTGGTGCTGGTGCTGGTCTCGACGCCAATATACTCGTGGGTCAGGTCGCGTCGTGCGATTGCGTGAGGATCAGGGCAGATGACTCCGAAATACAGGCCTGACATAGACGGGCTGAGGGCTATCGCCGTATTGTCGGTGATTTTTTATCACTCCGGTTTTGGCTGGTTCAGTGGCGGATATGTTGGCGTCGACGTATTTTTCGTCATCTCCGGGTTTTTGATAACAACCATCATAGTTCGTGAAATCGCCGCGCAGAATTTTTCGATTGCGGGTTTTTACGAGCGGCGCGTCCGACGCATATTGCCGGCCATCATGGCGGTCGTCATCTTTTGTCTTGTCGTTGGATCGTTGCTGCTCGAAACAGGTGATTTCGAAAACCTTGCGCGCAGTTCTATCGCAAATAATCTATTCCTGGCGAACATGTATTTTTACTTTCAGGCGGGTTACTTCGACGCGCCAGCCGAACTCAAGCCCTTGCTGCATACCTGGTCCTTGTCTGTCGAAGAGCAGTATTACCTGATTTTTCCGCTGATGCTGTTGCTGATTGCGAAATACTGCAGCAGAAAATACCTGCTTTTCCTGCTGCCGCTGCTGCTGCTGTCCTTTATTGCTTGTGTGCTGGGAATGGCAGTAGATCCATCGGCCGTTTTTTATTTCCTGCCGACCCGGGGTTGGGAGCTGCTGATCGGCAGCGTGCTGGCGATTGCTGCCATCCCGCCTCTGCTAAACACAATCGGCCGCAATGCGCTGGCTCTGCTGGGACTGGCGCTGATTATTTATAGCGTAGTCGTATTCGATGACGATACCGTGTTTCCGGGATCGGTTGCCGCGATACCCACGATCGGGTCGGCACTGCTGATCTACACCGGCGCATCCGGCGCAACTCTGGTCGGTCGCCTGTTGTCAGCCAGGCCTGTCGTTTTCGTCGGCCTGATCTCGTATTCACTTTACCTCTGGCATTGGCCGCTGATCGTGTTCGCCAAGTATTACAAGGCGGTTGACCTGAGTCGCCTGGAGGAACTGCTGTTGCTTGTGGTCATTTTTCTGGCTTCAGTGCTTTCCTGGCGATTTGTCGAAACACCATTTCGCAAAAAGCGGTTATTGGCGACCCGCAAGCCGCTGTTTATCGCATCAATGACGGCGACGGCGCTGCTGATTGTGGCTGGGCTCGCGTTTGCCTTCGGCGGTGACGATCCTGAATGGAAGCATTGGGAGGCCTGCAAAGAACGTCTCGAGGACCCTGCAGAACTTGACTCTCTTTGCCGTATCGGGGCGGACAGCAGCGAACCCGGCTTCCTGTTCTGGGGTGACTCGCACGCACGTTCGCTTGCAGCAGGCATAAATTTGAGTGCCATGCGGAACGGGGCCGCGGGCGTATTTGCAACTCGTAACGCTTGTCCGCCACTGCGCAATATGGATAGGCCGGAACGCACGGAATGCAACGAATTCAACGTTGCAATAGTTGACTACGTATCGCGGCACCCGGATATACGGACCGTCATCATTGCGGCCAGGTGGACGTTATCGGTCAAAGGAACCAGGTACAAAGACGAAGATGGTAGCCTGGTCGAGCTGGTTGATGTCACGGCGCCCGCCGGCGACTCGAGAACCAGCCGAGAATTATTCGACGCGGGACTCCGCGGCACGGTCAGTGCTTTGCATGACCTGGGAAAGCACGTCGTCATCGTCGGGCCTGTTCCCGAGGTCGGTTATAGCGTGCCGGCAAAAAATCACATTGCACGGATTACCGGCCGCGACGTCAACGAGATGATTGCACCGAGCGTTGACGAATTTCTCGATCGGAACGAAGAGATACTCGAAATCATCGAACAACTCGAGGATGAGTCATCGCTGGTGGTTGTACGACCGACCGACATACTTTGCGATGATAATTATTGCCGGGTTGCGCTCGAAGACGGTGCGGTCCTTTACCTGGACGACAATCATCTGTCGACTTTCGGTGCCCGGCACATAGCAGCCGTGTTTGACCCGGTGTTCGCGGCCCGACCCTGACCCAACTCAATTTTTGGTGACCGTTGCGGCGCCGCTGACCGCGACAGCGGCGTTGTTGATGTTCACCTGCATGCCGCTGCTCAGGCGCTCGGCACCACGCGTTACAACCTGGTCGCCGGCCTGAACCTCGCCGATGACCTCAATGTAAATGCCATCACTGAGTCCGGTGATGACCTTTACCTGCTCTGCAGTCATGTCGTCATTGACGCGAAATACCGATACGCCTTCGCGGCGCAGCACCAGCGCATCGCGCGGCACTGTCAGCACCTGTTTGACGTCTGCGGTCGGCATGGAAAGTCGCACACTCTCGCCGACGGTCCAGATCTCCGGATTTGCGTCCAGTCGCACTTCAAACATGTGTGACTGCGGATTACCAAATGGAACGATGGTGCGAACCGATGCGACGTCACTGCGGTAATCGTTATGCATCTCGAGCACCGCCTTATCCTTGATGAAATTGACGGTGTTGAGCGGTGCGCGGGCAATCACTTCCAGCGAATTTGGATCCACGACACGAATGACTTCGTCCGCGACGTTGAGTCGCTCGCCAATACTGCGCAACCGCTCCGTAACGATGCCGTCGAACGGCGCGCGTATCTGGGTCACGTGCATGGAAATCTGCGTCAGGCCGAGTTGTACGCGGGCCATGGTCTCTTCGCTTTCCGCGATCGCAAGATCGGAAATCGTCTGGTCAAGCTGGCTTTTGGCTGAGAGGTTTTTCTCGGCCAGCTGGTCCAAGCGATCTTTCTCGGAGCGCAGGAACTTCACGCGTGCCTGCTCACGCTCGACCCTCGCCTGCGCCTCCATCTCATACAGTTTGAACGTGAGGTCTTCGAGCCGGGCGACGGTTTCGTCCTTCTTGACCACGGTGCCGACTTCGGCAATCCAGACCAGCTTGGCCGAGAGTTCCGATGCGAGCCTCGAATCGTAGCGACTCACCACTGTCCCTGGCACCTCGACTGAAGGCGCGAGTTCGCGCAATTCGACATCGGCGACCACCACGACCGATGGACCGAAGCCTTGCGCCAACGCGGCTGCGCTCGTTACGGTGCCGATAAGGCCGGCCAACAGCTTACGTACACTATTCATCGGCTGATACCTGCAGGCACGACATCCGAAACAACGGCGGGGGAGGCCGATTCTGCCGTTTCTCCCAGCCGAAGCAAGCTTGGCAGGAAAATCAGCGTGAAAACCGTGCTGACGCTCATGCCGCCGACGATGACCGCCGCCAGCCCCTGGTAGACCTCGGAGCCAGGGCCCGGAATCAGCAGCAGTGGCAACATGCCGAAAATACTGGTGAGCGTGCTCATCAGGATCGGCCGCAGTCGGCGCCGAACAGCCTGTTCTACCGCGCTGCGGCGATCCAGCCCATCGCGCTCCGCGACGCGTGTCTGGTGCACCAGCAGGATCGCGTTATTGACCACCAGTCCCAGCAGCGTGATGAAACCGATCATGGTCAGGAGATCCATCGGCAAACTCATGATGCGCAACAGCGCCACGCCACCGACAGTCGCCAGCGGCAATGCCGCGACAACCATCAGGCTGTCGACAAACGAGCGGAACAGGCCACTCATCAACAAATACAAAACGATGACCGCGAGGAAGAAGCTCTGCGCCATGTTGCCAAGCGCGATGTCGAGGTCGTCGGCGCTGCCGTAGTAACTGATTTCGCCATCCTCGGGCAGCATCTGCAGCAAGGCCGGTTCGACATTGGCTTTGAGAATATCGATGGTTTCTTCGAGAGTCTTGTCATCGGGCGGAGTGATGGACAAGGTCACTGCGCGGCGACGGTCAACGCGCCGGACCTGGTTGGGGCCGGCGGTACGCTCCATGCGCACGAGCTGATCGATCGACTGTATGCCGCCAGCCGGCGTCGCCACGGGCGTCGCGGCGAGCTGCTCGGGACTGCTCCACTCCGGCGCGCGCAGGATGATATTCATACGCGTGTCACCGTCGAAATACTCACCGACGAAAACGCCGTCGCCGAGCGCACTCATGACCGTAGACATCTGCCGACGCGTCCAGCCGGCTTCGGTGATGCGATGTTCATCGGGAATAAAGCGCAGCTCCGGTTCGGCGAAATCCACGCCAGGAATCGGCCTTGCCTGGGCGCCGGGCAGGTGCTCACCGACCAGGCGCATGCCGGTGCGCGCCGCCTCGAGCATCGCGTCCATGTCACGGCTTTGAATATTCAGTTCGATATTGCTGCCGCCGCCGAGGCGATCGAAGATGCCCCACTGGTTTGCAAATGCCATGGTATCGGGAAAACCCGCGAAGATTTCTCCGTTCAGTTTGTCGATCATTGCCTCGGTTTCGTCGACATCCACCATGCGCGCGCCCGCGAACGCGAACGAGCCGAACACGCCCATAAAGAAGCTGCTCACTTCGAGCTCGGCGCCTTCGACAAAATGTGGCTGCATCCTGGCGATCACCGGATCGCCGAATTCCGAACGTGCGGTGGTCACGCTTTGCCCGGGCGGCTGCATGATAAAGGTAAAGATCCAGCCCTGTTTGCCCTCGGGCAGGTAGTTGGCCGGTGGCAACAGCAGCCAGGTGAGCAGCGTTGCGCCGGCGAATAACCCGCCGATCAGCGCGTGGCGGATTTTGGGCTGGTCGGTGAGTCGCATGACACGGTCGGTGATGCCTTGCCACCAGTCGGCATGTTCGTCAGTGAGCTTGACGTCTTTCAGCCACTTCGCAGCCGCCGTCGGGATGATGGTGACGGCGATGATCAGCGATGTGATAACAGCAACCGAAATGACCAGTGCCAGGTCAGCGAACAATTGACCGGAAACGTCCTGCAGGAACAGGATGGGCAGGAAAATCACCACCGTGGTGGCGGTCGAGGCCATCAGGGCGCCCCAGACCTCGGTGCTGCCGCGAGTCGCCGCCTCTTCGCCGGGGACGTCTTCCTCGCGCAAGCGCACGATGTTTTCGAGGACGACGATGGCCGCATCCAGCACCATGCCGGTGGCGAAGGCCAGCCCGGCGAGCGAGATCATGTTGAGCGTGCGCCCAGTAATCTGCATGACCACAAATGCCGTAAACAGTGACACCGGGATCGCGAGCGCCACGATGAAGGTGGCGCGGAAGCGACGCATGAACCACCAGAGAATGGCAACGGCGAGAAAAATGCCGAGCAACAGGTTGGTACGAAGCATGGCAATCGAGTCTTCAATATAGATCGACTCGTCGTAGGCCTGGTTAATCTCCAGCCCCTCACGTGCGAGCGGGCCTTCCTCGAGTTCCGCGATCGCAACTTTGAGTTCGCGCATCACCTCGAGCACATTGACGCCCTGTTCAACCTGGGTATCGAACGAGATCGAGTCTTTGCCGCGCTGGGTCATGAAGCCATTTGCATCCTGCATCACGACCTCGACCGTGGCGATGTCGTTGAGCCGAACGGGATTACCGCCGCGCCAGTCGAGCACCATGTCACCAAATTCGGAAAGATCGTACTTGCCCGCATAGCGCAGCGTGTACTGGCGGCGTCCGACGTCGTTAAAGCCGCCCGAGGTGTCGTTATTGCCGCCGGTCAGGCCGGCGAGCGTTGGAATGTCGATACCGAGGGCCGCGGCGCGGTAAGGGTCGAAGGTAATTCGTACCTCATTTTCACGGCCGCCGTAGGCATTGGACTTCGACACGCCGGGCACCCGTTCGATGCGCGCCTGTATGACCTCGCGCACGAAGTCGGCGTAGCTGGCCATGGGTCGCTCATTGCCGGGTACGCGGGTCAGCGAAAACCAGGCGATCTGCGCGCCGAAACTGCTCTGTCCAGCGTAAATCCTCGGTTCAGTGACATCCGTGGGATAGCGCGGCACCTGGTTGAGGCGATTCACGACCTCGATCAGCGAGCGCTGCAGGTCGGTACCGACCGCAAACATGAGGTTAATGTTGCCGTTGCCCCGCGATGCCGAGGACTCCATTTTTTCCAGCCCGGGGATACCACGCAGCGCGTCTTCCTGCGGCTCGATGATTTCGGATTCGACCTCTTCGGGTGCTGCTGCGCGCCAGCCGGTAGTGATCTGGATAAATGACTGTTGCACGTCGGGGATCATCTGCACGGGCAGGCTGACCATCGCCACGCTGCCCATCAGCATGACCATAAGAATGGCGGCGATCACCGCGACCGGATTGGACAAGGAAATGCGTGTGAGATTCAAGAGCCGGCCCCAGAAACAGCGTGCAGCGATTTATCGGTTTTATGACAGCAAAATCCTGCGGTCGTTCGCATTATCGCTGTTTCGCGACCTGCATCACAGTCCTGCAATTTCGTGGTGGGATTATGCAAGCTTGCCGCCTGAAGCCTGCACGGGCGGTAAATACTAGGTGCGGGCAGCTTTTGGCATGAATCCGGTATGCAGGAAAACCACACATTGTTGGGAAACAGGGCTTTTGGCGACGGCTCGTTTTCCCTGACGACCGTTAAATATCGTTCACATATCGACGCCCTGAAGGCGGTCGAGTTTTCGCTGCGCGATACGGGCAGCATCAGTCTGCTGGGCGGCCCGGAGGGGGCCGGAAAGACGACCATCCTGCGTGAATTCGCACTGCACCTCGCGAACGAGACCGAGGTCGTATTTGTCGATGGCAGCCATTTGAAGCCACACCAGTTGCTGGCCAAGATGCTGGCCCAGCTCGGCGGCGATGTCCGTGCGGGATCGGACCAACAGATGTTTACAGAGGTCGAGCGTATCGTTAGCGAACGCGCGCGGTCGCGGCAGCTGCCAGTGTTGATCATCGACAATGCCGATCGACTCTATCCAGGCTCGCTCGCGATCGTGAACCAGCTGGCCGGTATCGAGGTGAACGCGCGCTTCGCGCTTCGATTGATCCTTTCCGGCAACGACACGCTTCCGAACCTCGTCAATTCGGACGGCCAGGACAAACTCGCAGAGCGCAACCCCGGCAGTTACTCGCTGGGCCCGCTGTCGGCCAAGGAAACGATGATTTACCTGCATGCGCGCATGCAGGCGGCCGGCAGCGAGCGTGCCGATACTATTTTCCCTTTCGACGTTTGCGATCGCTTGCGCGAACAGTCCGGCGGCTGGCCAGGGAAACTGAACCGATCTGCGCTGGAAGCCATTCATCGTTCGTCCGGTTTTCCGCTCAGCGTGGTTGACACGATCAGCCCGAAAAAAACTGGCAAAAAGGTTAGTGACGAACCGCCTGTGCTCGAACGTGATGATACGCTCAGTCGCCAGTCGCCACGGTTGATCATCAGCCGCAATGGCAAAACGATCGACGAGTACGTATTCAAGGAAAAAAAGGTGTTGCTGGGTCGCTCCGATTTTGCGGATGTCATCGTCAACGACGACTTCGTCAGCAAGATTCACGCGGTCTTTCTGTTGTACTCGGACGCGCTGGTGCTTCTGGATCTTAATAGTGCGAATGGAACAACGGTGAACTCGGAGTCCGTCAGCAAAACCATCCTGCAGAGCAACGACGTTATTTCGCTGGGTAATCATCGCCTGAAAGTTGAGAACGCGCCGCCGGTCAGTGGCGAGATGCAGGAATTGATGAAATCTCCGGATACGCTGAAAATGAAGAATCTGATCGATCTTCGCCGGCTACGCGCACAGCGGCAAATGATCCTGGTAGGGAAAAACTAGTCAGGCGTTGCCGTATTTCCTGAAGTGAAGTTCTTTCGCCTGGCCGATCCAGTCGTCCTGTTCCATGCGACCACGAAATTCTCTGAGTTCGCGATTCACACGGGCGATATCATTGACATCGAATGCCGCGATCTGGCGAAAGGTGAATATCCCCAGTTCGTGCAGCGTGTGTTCGAATACTTTACCGATGCCGACGATCTCCTTGAGGTCGTCGCGTTCCTCTGCTTCAGGCTGCGGTGCCGAATTGCCATTTGACTTGCGTGCCCCATTTGTCGTTTTGCGCATATCCTTGAGCGCACGCTTTTGTTGTTGCTCGATGTCGAGGAAATTTTTTTCGACCTCATCGAGCTTGATGCGCAGGGTTTCGGACTTCATCTCGGACTCGCCGGCACGTTCTTTGTAGCGTTGCGCGTCGGATTCGTACTGCCGGCGGCTGTTTTCCAGCGAAGTTACGCACTGCGCCAGTTCACGGTTCTGAACCTTAAGATCCTCGAGCTCTTCGACATCGCGTTGCAAGGACTCGATTTCCGCCTGGGCCGTCGCCGCGTCATACCGCAGTTGTGCGTTTTCTGCCTCGAGATTGATTGCCTTGCGCTCAAGGACGTCCAGGTTATCGAGGCGGCGCTGCGCGGCTTTCAGCATCTTGTTTACGGATTCTTTTTCCGAGACGGACGACTGCAGCAGGTTGGTAAACGAATCCTGCTCCGCGTGCGCATCGTCGAGCTTGATTTCCAGTGCCTTGCGCTTCTCGAATGCCTTGGTCAACTCACCTTTATAAAACTTGCGCGATTTCAAAAATTCAGCCTGGATTGTGGTGGCCTGTTGCTTGACGTTCAGCAAGGCATTTTGAAATGCGATCATTTTCGCTTTGGTTTCTTCACGCTCGGTCTTGAGCGTAAATACGTCTTTGTTCAATTGCTTGGCGCGTTCACGCGTTGACTCAAGTTCGGTCCGCGCCCGGGCCACTTCCTGTTCATGACGGTGTACGGCACCCTGTTGTGACTCGATGGTGGCCCGCAGTTTTTCGGCCTCAAGTTTCAGGCGATCCCTGGCGCGGGTAACAAGATCGACCTTGTTCTGCCATTCATCGGCCTGGCCGGCGAGGCGTCGCCGACCGTGGGCACTCGCAATAAGCCAGGCCAGGGCAGCACCGATACAGGCCGCGGCGAGCAGGTACAGGCCGGATTGCCAGGTCATTTCATCCATATCGCCGCCAGTATGGCGGAGCCGCAGATTATGGAATATGACGGATTCCACAGATTCTGTGGCCGATTTCGACGGCTATTTCAGCAGCCACACGTGCATTGTTGATTACCAGGGCAATGTTCGCGTCGAGGCTGCGGGCGTTGGTTCTTCGCACGATGCTGGCCAGCAAAAAAGGCGTGGTCGCCTTGCCGCTAATACCTTGTTGCTGCATTTCAGCCAGCGCCTGCCTGATCACACCGTCAATCTCGTCGTGCGGCAAGGCATTCTCCGCCGGTACGGGTACGCCAATCAGCATGCCGCCCGCCAGGCCGAGTTCACGTTGCGCCTCGTGGATCGCAGCGACCTCGGCTGGCGAGTCGGCCCGGTACTCGAGCGCGAAACCGCTGTCGCGGCAGAAGAAGGCCGGCAGCGTGCTCGTCTGATAACCGATGACCGGCACGCCTCGCGTTTCGAGATACTCGAGCGTGCGCCCGATGTCGAGTATGGATTTCACGCCGGCGCAGACGACCGCAATGTCGCTTCGCGCCAGCTCATCGAGATCCGCCGAAATGTCCAGCGTTTCTTCGACGTCACGATGCACGCCGCCGATGCCACCGGTGGCCAACACGCGAATTCCTGCCATCGCCGCGATCAGCATTGTGGCTGCGACCGTCGCTGCTCCATTCTGCCGGCGCGCGACGACGAATGGCAGGTCACGACGACTGCACTTGGTCACCGAATGGCCCTGCTGGCCGAGGTGCTGAACTTCAGTGGCCGACAAACCGACTTTCAATCGTCCATCCAGTATCGCGATCGTCGCCGGTATCGCACCTGCAGCGCGCACGGTTGCTTCGACGGATGTTGCAGTCTCCACATTCCTCGGATACGGCATGCCATGGCAGATGATCGTCGACTCGAGCGCGACGACGGCTTGGCCGGACTGCAATGCGGCGGCAACTTCCGGCGCGATGTCGAGGTATGGATTGAGGCTAGCTGGCATGCTGACGCTCCATGACACGATTCACGGTGGCCAGTGACAGCGCCGGATTGCTGGTGGTCGGGGAGGACAGGGTGATGTCTGCCACCGTCAACGCAAACTGCAGCGCTTGCTGGAGGTCCCAGTCCTTAAGCCAGGCATAGCTGATGCCGGCGAGGAATGCATCACCAGCACCCGCGGTACTCACGACCTTTCGCCTGCCACCGGGCAATTTCGCGACACCATCCGTATCGCCGGTGC
>CAZHLE010000017.1:19632-20423 GCA_964533065.1 uncultured Woeseiaceae bacterium
GCTGTAGAACACGCCGGCTTCGCCGCGTGTGATGAACACGCGCTGCACGCCTTCGTCGTGCAGACGCCGGGCGGCAGTGCGCAGCTCGACCTGGGTGCTCAGCTTTTGTCCGACCAGCGCCTCGACTTCCATGGCACTGGCTTTCAGCGTGTGAATGGCGTGCAGTTGCGCTTTCAACCGGGCTGCCTTGGCATGCGAAACGGTGTCCGCAAATATTGGCTTGCCGGGGAAAGTATTGGCCAGCCAGGCGAGCGTCTCGGCGGGCAGGTTGCAATCGACGATCAGCAGGGAAGATTGCGCGAGCATTGCTCGGTGTGGTTCCAGTCGCGCGGGCATCAGCTGCTCGATGATGCTCATGTCGTTGATGGCGACGCGAAGATCGCCGCTTTCGTCCAGTACCGCGAGGTAGCTCGAGGTCGGCGCCGTAGCGATCTCGTGCACGTGCTGCACGTTGATACCGGCTGCGACGCAATAGCGCATCAGGATCTGGCCGTGATGATCCCTGCCAATCGCCGAAATCAGGCGGCAATCGACGCCAAGGCGGGCGAGGTTTTCGGCAATGTTTCGTGCCACGCCGCCGGCGGAGCTCAGCACCGCACCCGGGTTCGAGTCACGCTCGAGCAGGTTCCGGTTCCGGTCCTCTGCGCCGGCCGGATGGACAATCCGGATACGGCTGTCAGGGCGATTGAAGAAGGGGTCTGCGACATCATCAGCCTCGGGCGGCCGCTCCTGGCCGACCCGGACTATGTCGCCAAGCTGACCTGCGACGGGGTCGACCCGCGCGGCCGGCC
>CAZHLE010000017.1:20433-33437 GCA_964533065.1 uncultured Woeseiaceae bacterium
AGTCACGCTCGAGCAGGTTCCGGGTCGAGCGGCCGTGGATGTCGATATTGGCGCCGCCAATGACAGTGACAAACGGCGTATCGCTGAGTACGTAGCCGCGACCCTTGATCAGGCCCTTGCCGGTCAGGTTCATGATATGGCCGGCTACGGCCGAACGGCTGATGCCGAGGCGCTCGGCGATGGTCTGCTGCGGCAGCATCGGATCCTGCCGGAGCAGTTCGAAAATCTGTTGTTCGCGGGTCGCCATGGCAAACAAATGTTAGTACTTTTAACGTTTGTTTGCCAGCAGGCCCGCTGCTCGCGCTATGGCCGCGGCAGGATTTGCTACATTATGCAATCTCGGCCACAGTCCCCTGCCGACAAGGGCAATAATGCCGCTAAATAACAACAAGCTGCCCAAGCAATGCGAAAACACCTGACCCCAATGGCAGACAGGGCATTCGGCGAACGGGCCGATGCGTCGTTGATTGTCGCCTACGAATCGCACCAGGATGCGTTGCGGTTCCTGTCCTCGGCACTGAGCCAGCCGAATGGAATCGCGCTGTTGCAGGGCCCCGTGGGTTCCGGCAAAAGCACTATCGTGCGCGAGCAATTAGCCTGGTCGCGGCGCGAAGCAGCGGTTGCCATGATCGATGGCGTGCATCTTTCGCCGCGTCAATTCCTGCAAAGCGTACTGGAACAGTTCGGCGTTGCGCCCGTGCCTTTGCACGATGAACAAATGCTGCAGGCGCTGAACAAATTTGCCGTGCAAGGAAAGCGCAGTGGTCAGGCGCCTGTGATTGTCGTTGACAACGTGGATCGTGCGACGCCGAGCACACTGCGCTTGCTGAACTGGCTGGCAGCACTTGAGGCTCAGGAAGGATATGCGTTGCGTCTTGTCCTGACTGGCCGCGAAGCGTTATCGGCATCGTTTCGCAACGACAGTACGCGCAGTATCACGCGACGCAATCCGGCGACCTACTCATTGAACCCGATGTCGGCACGCGAAGCGATGCTGTATCTGCGTACCCGCTTGCTGGCGGCCGGTGGCGTAGGTATCGAAAAAGTCTTCCCGCTGGATGTCTGCGAACAGTTACACCAGGCTTCGCTGGGCTGGCCTGGCGCATTGAATATGTGTGCGTTTGAGCGCCTGCAGCAAACGGCGGACACACAGGGTTCGAAGCCGGTTCCCCGTATTATCGTCAGCAGCGACGGCGAGAAGATCGCCGAGTACGAGCTGACCGAGCGCAAGTATGTGATCGGACGCGGTGATCTAGCGGACATCATCATTGAAGATTCCTATGTCAGCAAGATGCATGCGATGCTGCAGGTGTACAGGAACGCAATCGTGCTGCACGATCTCAACAGCACCAACGGCACAACCGTAAACTCGGTCGAGATTCAAAAGACGGTATTGCGCAGCAGTGACATCATCACGCTGGGCGGGCATCGCCTGAAGATTGAAAATGCACCAGTGATTGGATCGGAGATGGACGCAAAAGTACGTGCCGCCGATACCCTGACCTTGCAAAATCTTGCTGACATTCGCCGCCTTCGCGCGCAACACACAATCGTGGCCATGAAACACAAGTCGCTTCGTGGGAAGCCGCCATGCGGGCGACTTCATTTCCTTATTCCTGAATGTGCTGGACACGAAGATTGTCCCCGGCTTACCCTTTGCCTGTTACCCTGCTAAATCTTAAAGGATGTTGTATGCGAGCCACTGCCAGTATCGTTGTTCCGAATCGTTGGCGCCGTCGTGAACTTTGCAGCGCCGTATCGGCAGCCCTGGCCGCCGGGGCACCCGCTGTTGGCCACGCGCAGTCGGACACGCCGAGCAGCAACGCGCTGGAAGAAATCATCGTCACCGCGCGCAAACGCGATGAAAACATTCAGGATATTCCGCAGTCCATCCAGGCATTCAGCCAGGCCGACATGAATAAATCCGGCATCAGGGGACTCGATGACCTCGCCAAATTCGTACCTTCCTTGACGGTCGTAGGCTCGACCGCGGGCCTCAACAAGATCGTGTTTCGTGGTCTCGCCGATTCGGTGCGGCCCTTTATTGCGGACTCGTCTGCCGCGATTTACCTCGACGAGCAGCCGCTGACGACCGGCGCGCAGTCGCCGGAAATCCGCCCGATTGATCTTGAGCGGGTCGAAACACTGTCCGGCCCGCAGGGCACGTTGTACGGTGCGAGCTCACAGTCCGGTACCGTGCGCTATATCGTTGCCAAGCCGGACCCGAGCGCGTTCGCCGCCAACGTTGGCGTCGGCGGCCACGGCATCGACCAGGGCGGCACTGGCTGGGACGTGGACGCAATGGTCAATATCCCACTGGTCCAGGACAAGGTGGCGCTGCGCCTGGTGGGCTTTGCCGCCGAAGACGCGGGATTCATCGACAACGTCCTCGGCAGTACACCGTACGCGGGCACCAAAGACAATGCGGATCTCCTGAAGGAGGACTTTAATTCGGCCGACTGGGTCGGCGCGCGCGCCTCACTCAAGTGGCTGATGAATGACTCCTGGAGCACGACGGTCATTTACAACTACAGCGACTCAACGATCAACGGTTTCAACGATTACGATCCGACTGTCGGCGATCTGCAAACGACCAAGTTCCACGAAGAGAGCTGGGAAGATGAGTGGCAGAATATCCAGTTGACGCTCGAGGGCGACCTGGGCTTTGCGCAACTGACCTCATCACTGGCCTACTTTGAACGCGACACGGCCTATGTGTTCGATGGGACCAGCGGCGTGGCTTACTACCATGCTGTCCTCGGCTATGATGGCCGCGGCAATTGCGGCAGCGCGATCGAGTATGCGTATTACAATATTTACGATTTCTCCACCGCCTGCGAGCTGAACGGCAGCGGTTACGATATCGATGACGGCGATCCGACCGGTTTCTTTCGTAATGACCAGACCGACAAGCGCACCACCTTCGAAACGCGCCTCACCGGCAGCACTTCGCGTTGGGACTGGACGCTCGGATTCTTCTACCAGAAAGCCGAGCAACTCTGGGTGTACGGTACGCATATCGACGGCTACGAAAACACCGAGTCTTTTGCGGCCTACAACACAATTTACGGCGGCATCGAACCAACCGATATCCGCTGGAATTCCAGCGAAGACAATGAACGCACCGATGTTTCCGTTTTTGGTGAGGCGACCGTCGCTCTGTCGGAACAGTGGAAATTGTTACTCGGCGCACGCTGGTATGACACGGAAATCGACCGCACCTACACGCTTCGTGTGCCGTCTACGGGGCCTGCGGATGTCGCCACGCCCAGCGGCAGCGATGACGGCGTGCTGCCGAAAATTGGACTGCAGTATTTCTTCGCCGATGACGCAATGCTCTACGGCTTGTATTCCGAAGGTTTCCGAACCGGCGGCATCAATCGCGCCCGCGGCAATCCGGTCTTACCCCTGCAATACAATTCGGACCTGCTCAGGAACTATGAACTGGGACTAAAGTCGCGCTGGCTCGATGGCCGTTTGCAAATGAACGTTATCGGCTACCACCAGGTCTGGGAAGATATGCAGTTGGAGCTGACCGACCCAGGTAACACGCTGGACCCTCCGGAACCTTTCCAAACCGTTATTGCCAACGTGGGTGATGCCATCGTTGATGGCGTGGATGTCGAGCTTACTTTCGTGCCCGCCGACAACTGGGAGCTGGGTCTGGTCAGCACTTACCTGTTCAAGGCCGAAATCGACAAGGACATCGTCGTATTATTCGATGACAGCGCCCCTAACGACCCCGACAATCGTGCACTGGACATTCCGGGCGGCACCCGCTTGCCGCTGACCGCCGACCTGAACATTGCGGCCTATGCCGAGTACGGCTGGCCCATGAACCTGCTCGGTGGTTCGGACGCTTATATCAGGGTGCAGTACAGTCATACCGGCGAGTCGTTCAATCGTCTCATTGACAACGATGGTGATGACAGCGGTGACGGCAACGGCGGTCGCGTCGAGCAGCCGAGCTACCAGCTCTGGGACCTGCGCACCGGGTTGAAAGGCGACAGCTGGGAGTTCACTGCGTTCATCGACAATATATCCGACGAGCGCGTGGTCAACTTCCGTGACATGAACGCTGACGTGTTCTGGGGGCGGGAGAATGTCCGGACTTCCATGCCGCGTTCCTACGGCGTGACTTTGCGGCGTTATTTCGACTGATCCCAGTCGGCCAGCTCGTCGCCCAGGATCTCGATCAGGGGTGCGAGCTGGTCACGGAAGTTTTGCCAGTGATACACCGAGGTCGCATAGATCGGCTGGCGAACCTGCTCGGAGCTGGCCGTTCGCACCGCGCGCTCGGTTTCGTAAAAGCGCAGGCAGTTTTCTTCAAACGGCAGCCCGCAATAGTCAAGCAGGCGACGGGTTTGCGTTTCCTGGTCAGCCACCATCTCTTCGTAGCGCAGTTCGAGCACGCGACCCGGTAATGCATCGTGCCAGTGGCGCATCAGGCGTCGATAGCCGAGGTAAAACTCGCCGAGTTCATCAAGGTCGTAGCTGAAGGTCTGGCCCATCGCGAAATGCTGCTTGAAGGTGCCGAAACAGCTGTCCAGCGGATGGCGCCGTGCATCGATAATTTTTGCTCCGGGCAGCATCATGTGAATTAACCCAACGGCCGAAAAGTTATTCGGCATCTTGTCGGTAAAAAAGGGCAGGCCATGGCGGTGGCGTGCGGTGCGAGCCAGGTACATCTCGCCGAGTTCACGCCAGCCGGCGGCGTCAAGATTAAGCGCCGCTTCCGGGTAGCTCTCACCCGGGTACATTTTCGCGAGGCTGGCGCTGACCCGGCCCACGTCCGGTAACTCGGCGGTGCCCTCAACCATGCTGTGGCTGGCCAGGATCTGCTCGATCAGCGTTGAGCCGGAGCGCGGCAGCCCGACGATAAAAATCGGTGTGGGGCCGTCGTTGCCCGGGTGTTCGACCGAGTTCAGGAATTCGGCCGTAAACACCTTGCAGATGCGCTCGTTTATGACTTCCGACTCTACCGGGTCATAGCTGATGCGCATGCGCTGTAGCGCACAGGCCTCCCGGTAGTAGTCGAAGGCGCGGTCGAAGGACCCCTGGTCTTCACAGGCCTTGCCGAGCGTAAACATGAAATGCACGCGGGCGTCTTCATCGAGGGGCTCGTCGCTCAGCCGGCGCTCCATATCTGCGACTTCGTCTGCCGTGAAGCGAAACGTCTTCAGGTTCGCAAGGCTCCAGTAAACCTCACCAAAATTCGGCCGTTGTTCGATGGCCTTACGGTAGGCTGCAATACCGTCGTCGGTATGACCCAGCGTCTTCAGTAAATGACCCATGCCCACATAGGCTGCGGGATGAAACGCACGCAGTTCTATGGCACGCCGGTAGGCGCTCAACGCTTCTTCTGAACGCCTGCTGGCGGCCAGCAGGCTGGCATGCAGGTAGTGCGCGAAAGGGTTTTGCGGCATTCGGGTAACCGTATCTTCAGCGCAGGCCAGCGCCTCGTCGAGCCGGTCCAGATGCTTTAATGCGCTTGCGAGATCGAGCCTCGCATCGTGAAAGTCCGGGGCCAGTTCGAGCACGCGCTGCAGCAGGCGTTCTGCCCTGGGCCAGCGCCCTTCCTCACCAGCCGCCTTGGCCGACAGGCGCAGTGCATTGACGTCTTCGGCATTGGCCAGAAGCAGTTCCTCGGCGATCTGCTTGCATTCCTTGATTCGGCCATGCCGCAGGTGCTCGGCGGCCTCGGCCAGTTTGCCGCGATCCGGCGCGATTCTGAATGCTTCTTCAAACACCGTGTCGGCTCTTTCGCCATCACCCATTCGGGCCAGCGCATGCGCAAGCTTTATGCGTACCGAATCGTTGCGGGGTTCCAGCGTCGCGGCCTCCTGCAACTGTTCGACGGCTTCGTCGGGCCGACCGAGCGCCAGTAGCGCCTGGCCTAAGTTCTCTCGCGCACGCGGAAAACGCGGCGCCAGTTCAACGGCGCGCCGTAATGGTGGCTCTGCCTCGTGCGGCTTGCGGCAGTCCAGCAATGCAACACCGTGCAGCGTCAGCAAATCGACATTGTCGGGTGCAGAAAGTAACGCGTCGGCGCAGATACTGACTGCAGCATCGCTGTCACCGGAGTGCAGCAGTTGCATAGCCTTATCAAAATGCTGTTTTAGTTCAGGCATAGCGTGTTAAAGGCTGCTTGTGGGAGGCCGCCATGCGGGCGATACAACCTCATCTGAGCTGGCTATCCTTGCTGCCGCGCCGGTTGTAGCCGCTCACCGCTTTTTGTTCCGCGTCCCGTTCGGACTGGCACGCGATGCACAAGCGCACGCCCGGCACTGCAACGCGTCGCGCCTCGGGAATGGATTTGCCGCATTCCGCACATTTGTGGAGGCTTGCTCCCTGTGGCAGGCGTTCACGCGCACGGCGGACCGCGTCCTCGACGGTTGCGTCGATCTGGTCCTGAACTGCACCATCTTTTGTGAACCCTCCGGCCATGCGGCATTCTAATGGATAAGTGCCAGCGCGGCACCGGGACCCAGGGCCGGTACATTCGAAAACCATGAACAAGCAAACAAGCTGTATGGCAATACTGACCGTCACGATGTGCATGCCCGGTATTTCGCTCTGGGCGCAGGGCGTGCCGCCCGGTGCCACGCATATGCCTGAAGCGGAGCGCGCATCGATCCGCAAGGTGGTTATTGTGCCAGGTGAGAGCCCGAGTGAACGCGCGATCTCGGGCAGTTACGAAAAAGGCGCTGCCGGGCTCTATGCCGGCATGGTTTCGGGCGCCGGTGCAGGCACGGTCTACAAGGACGTCGGGCCCATCTCGGTCAACTTCCCGATTCCGATCCTGCAGCTGCCTGGCATGATCTTCGGTGGCATCAAGGGCTCCACGGAAAAACAGCTGCAGGAGTTTCGCGACGCGCTGACCGACGACTTATTGAAAGCACCAAGCAAGCCATTGAGCAATGAAAAAATCGCGCTGGATGTGTATTCGGATATTCGCACCTTGCCCGGTCTCGATACCAGGCTGTTTGCACCGACAACACCGGTGCCCGAAGACAGTGACGCCATCGTCTTTGTCAGCCTGAAAGAGATCGGTATCGAGGTCGATGACAGCCACGCGATCATCACGACCACGGCCAGGGTGACCGTGACCCGTGCCAGCGACGAAACCGACGTCTATGTGAGGGAGATCCGATACCAGGATCGCGACACGCTCAGCAACTGGACCGCCAACGACAATGCCGTGTGGCGCGACTATACAAATTTCGCACGCCACTACATCGGCCGTGAGCTCGCTGCGGAGGTTTTTCACGGTGTCGCACTGAAGCACACCTTGCTGCCGGAGAAATCGGCCAGCATCAGCCTGGTTGGCAAGAACATATGGCAGGGCAGCAGCAAAATGCTAAGCCCGACACTTTCTTGGAAGCTGGAGTTGTTTGGCGGTGAGGGCGAGCCAGGCTGGGCGAGCGGCATTACCGAGGCCGACATTTTCTACGACATTGAAATTTTCGATCTGCATAAGCCCGTGTACGCAGAACAGGGGCTTCTCGATCCGCAGCACACGGTCACCGGGGGGCTCGATGCCTGCCAGACGTACCGCTGGTCGGTGCGACCGTCGTATCACGTCAACGGTGAAATTCGATACGGCGAGTGGATGCGATCAAACTCCGTCATTGGCAATGGTAATGTTGGAACGCACGCCTCGCTGGTACCTGCTTACCAGGATGGGTTTGCCACACTCGAGATCAAGTGCGGCAGCAAATAGCCTAATTTCCTTAATCGTGAAACACATCACAGGCGATGGCGTCTAAGTTCGATACAACATCATTGGACGAGGAGGTGGCGCCATGAGTGGGTACTCAGGTCAAGGCCGGGTGATGCCGGTGCACAATCTCTGTGACTACTTTCGCGAGTCGATCGAAACGGTCGTCGCGGAACAGGGTGTGTCGCTCGATCCGCACGCCACTCATTACGTCGTCAACATGATGACCTTGTTCTCGCGCTCCGAACAATTCTACGAGGACGATGGCGAAATTTACGGTATCAAGCCGCTCGCACTGATGTTGGCGGATGCAGCTGATGCGCCGAGCCCCGAGCATCGCAATCATTTGTTGCAACGTATCGGTGACGTGGCGCTGTTTGTTTCTGGCTTTTTCGTCGACAGCCTGGCGAACAAGGCCGTCGACATCGACTACTACATCCACATGGGCGAAAACGCCTATGGTTCCTTGTCGGAAGAAACGCGCGGTACGTTTCGCGGCAACGCCTTCGCCGACATTTTTCGCGAACTCGCGATCAAGTTCCAGGTTCTTACCGACGTGCTGCACGAAGTCCGCGACCGCGCACACGGCCACTCGGATATCAACGTGCTGCGGCTCTATGAAATCTGGCGCAAAACCGGCAGCCGGCGAGCCGCGAAGATGCTGCGTGCACAGGGCGTGGTGCCTGTCGGTGGCGCTCGATTCCGGCATTGATATGCTCGATGTACTGCAAAAGCAGCTGAGCGACGTCTATCACCTGGGGCAGGTCTGCGATGTTCGCGACTTCCTGATCACGGACCCGATCATGGCGAGGGCACTGGGCCAGGGCAGGGTGTTGGGTGACAGTGAAGAGACGCTGCTGATGTTGCAGGACGGCGATGAAATGTCGCTGTCACTGTTTCTCGATGCCGGCCTGCTGGATCGCCTGCGCTGCGGCAGGCCGATGGAGAATCTGCGTGCGGACGTGCTTGACGACCTCTGGAAGGTGCTTGAGGGCATCAGTCACTTCAATTGCATGGTCTGGAAAGCACAGCAGGATCGAACGGTGAGCCTGCTCGAACTCGAGTTACAGGGCGAGATAGACAAATACGTTGGAACGATGCTGCTCGTGATGCAGCAGGCCGACAAGTCAATGCTGCACAAGCTGCATGGCTGGCTGTTTGACGATGTCCGGTTTCACGACGAACTCGACGGCGAGCAACGCGAACGTTATCGCTCGGCCAACGACTATGCAGCGCGCTTTTGCAGCGGATTAAAGCAGGAACTCATTGCTGACGATTCGGCGGCGCTGCATCATCTGCGCCATTTCTATCGCCTGCAGCTCGGCGACAAGATCAGCCATATTCATTCCCAGGCGATCGCGCGGGGCTGAGTCAAGCGATCACGACGCGGCGACCTGCTTTCAATCGAATAACGGCCGCAACCGCCGGACGCCCTCGCGAATATCCTCTTCATTGTAGTGCGCGAAACTCAACCGGACGTAATTGCCGAATTGCCCCGCGCTGGAAAACACGTTACCAGCCTGGAAGCCGGTTTCGCGCTCCGGGGCTTTACGGCGCAGCACCGCGGTATCCACCGACTCGTCAAAACGCAGCCAGAAGAAGTAACCGCCATCGGGCCGCGTCCATTCCGCAAGTCCGTCAAAGTGTGCGTGCAAGGCCGCATCCATGGCCTCGACCCGGCCGCGAAATGCTGTGCGCAACCCGGCGATATGAGAGTCGAGCATGCCGGAATCGATCGCATGCCGCACGATGTGCGAGCTGATGTGATTGATGCTGCCACCACTGTTGACAAAGCCGTTACCGAGTATGCGGCGCCTGAGTTCGTCGCAGGTCTGGATCCACCCGAGCCGCATGCCGGGGGCGAGAATCTTGGAGAACGAGCCCAGCGACAGTACTACCTCGCTCGCAATCATCGTGCCGAAGGCAGGCGGCGGCTCCGCGTAGTAGAAAAGATGCTGGTAAGGCTCGTCGGCAACCACGAGGAAGCCATTCTCCTCGGCAATCGAAGCAATCTCCTGCCGTCGCGCCGCAGTTGAACTCCACCCGGTAGGGTTGTGATAGCTCGGGATCGTGTAAAAGAACGCAGGCATCGACTTTTTAAGTTTCTGTCGCAATACATCGATATCGGGCCCGTCCTCAGTCATCGGTATGCCGACGATGTTCAGCTGGTGATCGCGAAAGATCTGGAAGGCGAGGAAGTAACTCGGCTCCTCGACGAACACGGTGTCGCCCGGTCTGGCAAAGACAGTGGAGACGAGATCGAGTGCCTGTGAGTTGCCGCCCGTGGTAAACAGGCTCTCGGGTGTTGCGGTGGCGCCATAGCTTCTGCTCAGGAAGCCGGCGAGTGACTGCAGAAATCGCGCATCGCCGGCGATGACGCCGTAATTCAGCTCGATCGGTTCCGCGCAGGCGAAAAAGGCCTCACTGGCCCGATGCACGAGGCCGACCGGCAAGAGATCCGCCGATGGCTGGCCGATGCCAAGGTTGATGGTGCCCGGCGGCGGCGCGCCGTCGAACGTTACGGTGCCTTGCGCCACAATAACTGCTCTCCTATCCTGTGCTTTCGCGCGACGCACCATCGTAGGCGACATCTGGACAAACACAAAGCACGATTTAACGCCGATGCGCTGACCTGGGCGCGCAGCGTCAGTGTTGTGCCGATTACCGTGCTGGCCTGGTATGACATGCGCTGGTGGGTGTTCGGTCTGTACATCGCGGCGTCCCTGACGGATCTTTTTGACGGCTGGTTCGCGCGTCGCGCGTCGCCGCCGGTAAGCGATCTCGATTTCGATGGCATTGCGGATCTCGTATTTTCCGTCATGACCTTGCTCTGGCTCTGGATGCTGATTCCTGGCTTCTTCCAGGCCTACTGGCTGCCTTATATGCCGCTGCTGGTGGCGTTCGAGATTTATATGTTCTCGTTACGCACGCGGTTCGTGCACCGGCGCGTGCCGCACCTGCGGTTCGGGCGCTTTGCGATGGCGTTGTTCATGTTCCTGCTGCCCGTGTTGCTGCTTTGGGGTGAGGTAAGCTGGTTCGTGCACCTGGTGTTTATTGTCGGCACAGCTGGCAAGATGCAACTGGCCTGGGCGATGAGATTGCAACGCAATGCAAGAAACGTTTCTTGATTTTCCCTATCAGTTGAATCTCGATGGCCTCGATGCGGATATCGCCATTCTCGGCATTCCCTTTGGCATGCCCTACGAGCCCGGTCCCAACGACCAGAGCAGGGCGCCCGAGGCGATCCGCCGGGCGAGCAGCGCCGCAGACATTGCCTACACGCGCCATCACTACGACTGGGATCTCGGCGGGCCGCTGCTGGCCGGGCGTGACATCCGGGTCGTGGATTGCGGTAACGTTGCCGGCGAGCCGTCGGCTCCTGCAGAACACTATCGGCAGGCCGAGCAGGCAGCGCGAAAAATTTTCGCAGCCGGCGCGACCCTCGTAACACTGGGCGGCGACCATGGTGTGCCCATCCCGGTCATGCGAAGCTTGCAGGTCTTCAATGTGCCGGTCACGCTCGTGCATGTCGATGCACATCTCGACTGGCGGCATGAAGTGAACGGCGAGACCGAAGGCTATTCGAGCCCGATCCGGCGGGCGTCCGAAATGCCGTGGATTGACCGGATTGTGCAGATCGGCATGCGTGGCATTGGCAGTGCGCGCGAAGCGGAAGTGCAGGATGCACGCGCTTATGGAGCCGATATCATCGATGCTTACGAGATGCACGCAATCGGGATCAACAAAGTGCTGCAACGAATTCCGGATGGTGGGCCCTACTACCTGACGATCGACGCGGACGGCCTCGACCCGACCATCATGCCCGCGGTAATGTCACAAACGCCGGGCGGCCTTGACTGGCTGCAGATTCGCCAGCTCGTGCACGGCCTGGTCAGGAAGGGGCGCGTGCTTGGCATGGACCTGGTCGAAATCGCGCCATCCTATGACGTCGGCAAGATCACGCTCGTGTACGCGGAGCGGCTGATCTGTAATTTCATTGGCGCCACTGTTCGCGCCGGTTACTACGAACGATAAATGTCCAACGCGGCCGAACCTTTACGCATTGATCGATGGCTGTTCTTCTGCCGATTCTTCAAATCGCGCAGCCTGGCGACGGCCGCTGTGGTCGCGGGGCATGTGCGCATCAACGGCGAGCGTGCGGCGCCCGGCACGCGGGTCAAGTGCGGTGATCGCGTTGAGATGGTTCGCGAGCGACTGCCGTATTCCCTTGAAGTTGTCGCCATCCCTGCGCGGCGCGGACCGGCCGCCGAAGCGCAGCGCTGTTTCGTTGAAGACGAGTCGGTGGTCCGTGATCGTGAAACACAGGTTCTCGCCTTGCGGCAGGACCGATTGCTGATGCCGAAGACCGACGGCCGCCCGGATAAACACACGCGGCGAAAACTGATCGCGCGTCGCCGAGATTAGTTCAGGCGCGAGTCCAGGTAACGAATGGCCTCATCGATCAATTCAGGCGTGGCGACATCGCGCGAGCCATTTACGTCATAGATGAGCTTCAAGTTTTCGAAGCCGGCTTTTTTGTAGCCCTCGAAGTCCGCACGCACCGTCTTGTTGGCCTTGTCATTGGTGCTGGTCATGAACACGAAGTGCTTTCGCTTCAGCGTGTCGAGGTATTCGGCCGGTATATTGCTTAGGCCCACCGAGCCGCTGATTTGCACTATACCGACGAACTCACTGTTGGAAATCATTGCATTCAAAGCGGTCAGTACGCCTTCCCCCGTGCCACCGAGATAGAGACGATTCAGGTCGATCGCATAGTCCTGCTGGATCGCTCGTGCGCCCAGTATCGTCATCCACAAGGACTTTTTGGGGGTGGATCGTTGCCCGGTTTGATTCGGGCCGATCCAGATCATATTGAGGCTGTCAAAAACCGGCCGGAATTCATCCGGCATGCCTCCCCAACCGTCCGGGTTCAGGAATACAAAGGCGCCGGCGAGCTTTTGCCGGTCGTAGTTATCGGGCACGTACACCTGCCATTGCAGTTTTTCATCGACGGCAAAGATCTCCTTGAGACCCTCCGCCAATTGAACACCGCCTATCTCTGTGGTGGTGCGCGAAAGTCGGAACGGACCACGCAGTTCGTCCTGAGCGTTGGCTGCGCCATGAAGTCCGGCAACACCGATGAGGACCGATACGAGCAGGATATTTCCCGATTTCATGACTTTCCCCTTCATGGCCGCCAATACTATCGGTATAGTCCGGCCCTGACCAAATGCGCCCGTAGCTCAGTTGGATAGAGTACCTGGCTTCGAACCAGGTGGTCGGG
>CAZHLE010000018.1:0-25398 GCA_964533065.1 uncultured Woeseiaceae bacterium
GGCAGCGTCGCCGATGGCTGTCGCGGTAGCCGAAGAAAAGGCGAAAGAGCGCGACGCGCAGGATCGTCGCGACGCCAAAGCGGCCGCGGAATCCAGGATGCGGACCGATGATAAGGACGAGGAATTCTCGGGCGATGCAGATGACGCTGCTGACAGCGACGAGTCGGACGATGACGAGGCAGATTTTGCCGTTGATAAGAGCGCCTGAGGAGCAGAATCATGAGTCGATATTCACGCCGGCGTAAGTACTGCCGATTCACGGCCGAAGACATACAGGAGATCGATTACAAAGATCTCAACCTGCTAAAGGCCTACATCACTGAGACCGGCAAAATTGTGCCGAGTCGCATCACGGGCACGAAGGCGAATTATCAGCGACAGTTGCAATCCGCAGTGAAGCGCGCGCGGTTTCTGGCGCTGTTGCCGTATACCGATCGGCACTAGACCACCAAGGTTCAGTTAATGCCGTCGGTGGCAGCATGGCTGCTTGCCCGGCCACTCAACGCAGGTCTTGCTCTGGTAATGACCATGTTGGTGCCCGGGCTGGCAACGATCAGCGGAGCAATCCTCGTGTTGCTGGTCGTGCAGCAGGACTTGCGCAAGTCACTGCTTACAGCGGCGCTTGCGGGATTGGTCCTGCTGCTGGTCGGTCTGGCGTCGGGGGGGTCGCCGGTGGTGGCGTTGATTGGAATAGCGACATTTTGGTTGCCGGTTCTGGCGCTGGCCAGAATCCTGCGGGTGACCCGGTCGCTGACGTTGACGTTACAGTCGTCTGTGATTATCGCCGTTATCGGCACCTGTGCGTTTTTCGCACTGAGCAATAATCCTGTCGAGTTTTGGCAGGATGTCATTACGGCGAACCCGGTTCTTCAGAGCCTGAGATTGCCGGAGTGGCAGGCGGCGCTTGCGATGAGTGATATGCAGTTTGCCGGCGTAATGACGACGTTGTTTGCGATTGGTTTCTGGTTTGGCCTCGCATGCGTGATCCTGCTCGGTTACTGGCTGTTCCAGCAGTTGCCGGAAAAAAGCGCCGAGTTCGGTCGCTTTTGCGAGTTGAATTTTGGATACGTTATCGCGCTGCTGCTGGCAGTGACATCGGTTGTCGGTTTCGCGCTTAACGTCATATGGATACAAAGCATCGCGGTATTGATTTTTGCGGTGTTCTGGTTGCAGGGTGCGGCGCTGGTGCATTGGCTGCATGCGAGCGGTTTCGTGCCGGTCGCGGTAGTGATCGCCGCGTATGCGCTGACACTGGTATTGTTCCAATACCTGTTCCCAGCGCTGGCAATATTGGGTTACACGGACGCGTGGTTCCGTTATCGGCGCCGCGTAACGAAACAACACTAAGCTAAGGATTTGAAATGAACGTCATCCTCTTGGACAAAGTCGAGAACCTCGGCAATATCGGTGATCTCGTCAAGGTGAAGCCCGGTTTCGGGCGTAACTTCTTGATTCCGCAGGGCAAGGCCGCATTGGCGACGCCAAAGAACATACGCGAAATTGAAGCGCGTCGCGCCGAGCTTGAAAAAGCGGCCTCAGCGGAACTTAATGCGGCCAAGGCGCGCGCTGCGATCATTGAGGGCCTGGAAGTCGTTATCACCGCCAATGCGGGCAGTGAGGACAAGTTATTTGGTTCGGTTGGTCCGGTCGACATCGTCGAGGCACTGCAGGCCATACAGGTTGAGGTGGAGCGTGGCGAGATTCGGATGGCACATGGTCCGATCCACGATCTCGGCGAGTACGAAGTCGGCGTCCACGTGCACACGGACGTCAATGCAACGATCAAGGTGCGGGTTGTCGCCGCCGAATAGCAACGGGAACGTGATATAAATGTGGCCAGAGATTCCTCTGGTCGGAGTTAGCCTGAATGGTACGTGCGTTGGATGATGGGGTACCCGCTGGAGGCGCTGAGCAGCGGCTTAAGGTACCGCCTAATTCCATCGAAGCCGAGCAGTCACTACTTGGCGGCCTGATGCTCGATCACAAGGCCTGGGACAAAGTTGCCGATGTCGTTACGGCGGACGATTTTTATCGCAAAGATCATCGCCTCATTTTCGCTGCGATTGCGAGTCTCGCTGATGGCGCAAATCCGAGTGACGTCGTAACGGTTTCAGAGCACCTCGACAATCGCGGTGAGCTTGAGGCGGCCGGCGGCCTCGAGTACCTGGCCACGCTCGCCAACGAAACGCCAGGCGCCGCTAATGCCCGTTCCTATGCAAGAATCCTGCGTGAGCGCTCGATGTTGCGCTCCCTGATTTCAGCAGGCAACGAAATCAGTGGCGCCGCATTCGCTACGGACGGCCGCAGCGCCTCAGAGATTGTCGACGAAGCTGAGCGCCTGGTGTTTGAAATCGCCGAGTCCGGAGCACGCGGCAAGTCGGGTTTCAAGGCACTGAAGGAAATTCTCCCGGCCGCAGTCGATCGCATCGATCTCCTGCACCAGTCGGATGGCGATATCACGGGCATATCCACGGGCTTTACCGAATTCGACAAATTAACCGCGGGCTTGCAACCTGGCGATTTGATTATCATTGCTGGCCGACCGTCGATGGGCAAGACAACGCTGGCTATCAACATTGCTGAGAACGCTGCCATTGGCGCAAAGGTTCCAACCGCCATCTACTCGATGGAAATGCCGTCGCAACAGCTCGCTTTCCGCATGATTGCGTCACTTGGCCGCGTCGACCAGTCGCATTTACGTACCGGCCGTTTTCCGGACGAAGACTGGTCAAGAATCAACACCGCTGTGCAGCTAATGTCCGATGCGCCGATATTCATCGACGATTCAGCAGGACTGTCGCCAACGGAAATTCGTGCCCGTGCGCGGCGCCTGCAGCGCGAACACGGCTTGGGACTGATTGTCATCGACTATTTGCAGCTGATGACTGTGCCTGGCAACAAGGAAAATCGGGCCACCGAGATTTCGGAGATATCGCGCTCGCTAAAGTCACTGGCCAGGGAATTGTCAGTGCCGGTAATTGCCTTGTCGCAGCTGAATCGAAGCGTCGAGCAACGCACAGACAAACGACCCGTAATGTCTGACCTGCGCGAGTCCGGAGCTATCGAACAGGATGCCGATGTGATCGTCTTTATTTATCGCGAAGAGGTATACAACCAGGACACCCCGCGTAAAGGCATTGCCGATATAGCAATCGCCAAGCAGCGCAACGGCCCAATAGGGGATTTCCCGTTGACCTTCGTGGGCCGTTATACCAAGTTCGAGAATTGGGCGCCCAACAGTTACGCGGACGAGGCGTATCCGTGAGTTTTGGTGCACGAGCACTTATTCGGCTCGGAGCGCTCAAACATAACCTCGGTGTCATTCGCAGCGCTTGTCCTGACGCCAGGGTCATGGCGGTAGTAAAGGCCAATGCCTACGGTCATGGCCTGCTCGCTGTCGCGCATAGCCTTGCCGATGTCGATGCATTTGCGGTCGCGCGACTGCCGGAGGCGTTATTGTTGCGCGATAGCGGCATCAGCAAACCGATCGTGCTGTTGGCTGGTGTACTCACGGAGGAGGAGCTGGCCGAGGCAATCGATCAGGGTTTTGAGATCGTCGCGCATTGCCATGAGCAAATCAGTCTCCTGGAATCCTGCAAGACCGGCAAGACAGTCGTCTGGCTCAAGATTGATACGGGTATGAATCGGCTGGGTTTTGACCCCGATGAGTCGGAGTCGCTTATTGCGCGCCTGAAAAGCTGCCCGGCCGTCGCGGAACTGCGATTGATGAGTCACCTGGCCAGTGCCGATGAACCGGCGAACCCGGCTACCGTGGCACAGTTGGACCGTTTTCATGCGCTTGCGGCCGGATTCGATGGGGCGGTCAGTATTGCAAACTCGCCGGCGGCACTTGGGTGGCCTGGGCTGGCTGGCGGGAACTGGATCCGGACCGGAATCGCTCTGTATGGCGTGTCACCGTTCGAGGGCAAAACCGGCTCAGAGCTCGGACTGAAACCAGTGATGCAATTCGAGGCCCGCCTGATCGCGGTCAAGCCGCTTCGCGAGGGCGCCAGGGTCGGCTACAAGGGCAGTTATGCGGCGCCGCAGGGCAGTACCTTGGGGGTTATTTCCGCAGGTTACGGGGATGGTTACACGCGGCGGTTCCGGAGTGGCACGCCGGTCCTGATCAATGGTCGCCGGGTTGCGTTGATCGGCCATGTATCAATGGACATGATCGCCGTCGACCTCGGAGCAGGTGCTGTTGACAAGGTCGGTGACGTCGCGACACTGTGGGGACCGCACCTGCCGGTCGAAGTGATTGCGCCCTGGGCGAACGCCATTCCCTACGAACTGATCTGCGGTGTCATGAACCGCGAGGCATCAGAAATCGTCGACTAGGACTTGAAGAATCCCATCTTGACGCCGGCGAGTTGCACAACGTCGTTGTCGTTCAGGCGGCGAGCGTTAGAACCAATAGCCTGGCCATTGACCAGCGGGTAGTCGCCTTCCTTCCCGGATTCGACGTGCACAATGTAATAGCCCTCTGCGCGGCGGGTGATGGCTGCGACCTGGACACCGGGTCGTCCCAGTGTGGTCAATGCCTTCGTAAGCTCCAGTTCCCGCCCGGCGAACGCTCCGCTTAGCACCTGCAGTTTAGCGAGTGGCAGGGCGCTTGGCGCATTTCGAGGATCAATGCCGGCCGCGGTTTCCGTGTGCGATCTCGGTTCCGGTCTGGCAGCAATGGCCGGCTTCTTGGCTGGCTTTTCCTCGAGTGCAGCGGCTTCCTCGGGGTCCAGTCGCACACCCGCGTCCGGTTCAGCTTGTGGGCGGCGCTCCTGCCTGACCGCAGCGGCAGCTCGATCTGCGGCGGCCTCTGCCCGGGCCAGCTGCGCAGCACTTTGCCGCCCGGCTGGAATAACCATGGTTTTTTCAAATTCGTCCTGTTCGGGCGCGTTCACCTGCTGATCCGCAAAGCGTAACTGATGATGGCCGATAGTGATCACGTCGCCGTGTTGCAACGCATGCTTTTTGATGAGCTTGCCGTTGACATAGGTGCCGTTGGTGCTGTTGAGATCCTCAAGAAAGGAATCGTTGAGAATGTTGATAATCAGAGAGTGATGACCACTGACAGCAGGATTGTCTATGCGAACGTCGTTGTCCGGCAGGCGCCCGACCGTGTAACGTTCTTTCGTCATGTTGTATTCGGCCAGAAGCTGGTTGTCCAGACTAAGAATTAACCTTGCCATGCTACAGATCTCTGTATATCGAAGTTAACAAGCAGAGGTCGTCAGACACGCAGAAAGCCCGGCTACTCTTGAGCCGTTTCGCTCTTGGCATCCCGCACTTTCCCGACCAACCCTGCACCCTTATGAGCGGAACAAGTTGGCAAGCTTGACCAACAGGCCCTTCCTGGCCGCGAAAGGCTGGATGACCTGTGCCAGCATGACCGACACATTGTCGCGCCCGCCGTGGTCATTTGCCAATTCAATCAATTGCTTACCAACGACATCAAGACTAGCATTAAAAGTGGATATAGTTAAGTGAATATCCTCATCTTCGACCATATCCGGGAGACCGTCCGAGCATAGCAAATAGGTGTCGCCTGGCAGGACATCATACTCGTGAACTTCGACCTCGACCGTAGGCTCGACGCCCAGGGCGCGGGTGACGTAATTACGGTTGGTTGAGCGCTGGGCTTCCTCAGCGGAGTAAAACCCCCGGTCGACCAGTTCCTGCAATAGTGAATGGTCAAGGGTTACCTGTTCGAATTTTCCATCGCGCAGGCGGTAGGCACGCGAGTCACCGACATGTGCGATGGAGATCTTGTTGTCGTAAAACATGGCGGCGACGATGGTTGTTCCCATGCCTTCGCAGTGCGTTTGACTCTGCGCCGTTTGAAAGATGATCTTGTTAGCGCGATACACGGCGTCGCGCAGGACAATGGATTGCCGCATCATGCCGCTGTGCGAGTCAATTTCGTCACGGTTCTCTCTCTTGGCGCCTTCGGCGGCGAGTTCCGAGACGATCTGCACAGCGATGCCGCTGGCCACTTCACCGGCATTGTAACCGCCCATGCCATCCGCCAGGACCATAAGGCCGAGCTCCGGATCGGAGCCGATAGCGTCCTCATTGTGCTCACGGACCCTGCCGGTGTCCGACAGTTGAGCAAATTCTATTTTTCCACGCAGGGTCTTTGACATCGCACTAATCTACTCTCGTCGCTCTACGAATATCGGGCGCAGTTTCTAAGCGCAATCGCCATTTCGGCGCCACATGAAAACCGGTCCTGTGGTCGTTTGGCAAGTGCTTTTGCCAATACCGCGTCCACGCTCGGCGGTATGCCAGCACGTCGTCGCGAGATTGGCGCGGGATCTTCGCTCGTTATTTTTGTCATTAATACTGCAATGTTGGTCGCCTTGAACGGCACTTCGCCGGCCAACAGCTCGTATAGAGTAACACCAAGCGAAAACAAGTCCGAGTGGCCGTGCAGTTCTTCGGCTCCCAGCTGCTCAGGCGACATGTACATGGGGGTGCCAAGCACGATGCCGGTTTTCGTGCTGTTGTTGTCGGTCATGCGCGCTACACCAAAATCGGTGATTTTCAGCGAGCCTTCCTTGGGATTGTACATCAGGTTTGCCGGCTTGATATCGCGGTGAATGACGCCCTGGTTGTGTGCGTAGTCGAGCGCGTCCGCGGTCAGCGCGCAGAGTTCCAGCGCCCGTTTCGGCGCCAGCAGCTTCTTTGGATCCGTGAACTGCTTAAGTGGAATTCCCGGCACGTATTCCATTGCAATATAGGCCAGGCCCTGGTCTTCGCCGGCATCGAATACGGTAATGATATTCGGGTGCGCAAGACGGCCGGCCGATTCAGCCTCCCGATAGAATCGAAGCCGCGCTTCCTTGAGTTCTTCGTCCTCGAATTCCTTCTCAATCGGAATTACCTTCAGTGCGACCGGCCGATTAATGCGCGGGTCGCGTGCCAGGTAAACTGCGCCCATTGCGCCACGCCCGATGCGCTTCTCGATAACGTAGCGGCCGAGTCGTTGCGGCACGCCATTGAGTTTTTGCTTCTGTGATACCGAATCCGGCGTGCCGTGCGTGCGTTTCATCCACTCCAGAACGGCTTCGGCACGTTCGGGCTTGGCCTGTGTTTCAAAGGCCAGTGATAGCTTGTACATGGTGGTGGCGACGGACTCCGACGGCGGGCAGCGGCGGAATTCGGCAAAGGCCGGTTCCAGCCGGCCGGCTGCGAGAAAGTCGGATCCTTTTTTGAACGCATCCCGGATCTCTTTTTTCGGATCTCCGACGAGCCAGACACTCAATAATGATATACCGACAAAAATAAGGATCGGTCGCCCGAGATCGATTCGAACGTGCAGAATGTAGAGCGACAGGGTTTCGAATAACAGCAGCGTGATCACAGCTACGCCGGTCAGAACGACAATGTCTTTTCGGGCGCGATCGGGCATAAACAAGACCGCGACCATCGCCAGTAATGCCGGCGCCAGCCACTCCAATGCACTAACCCAAGCTGGAGCGGTGATGGTTCGACCTCGTTCGACATCTGCAAGCAGGGTCGCGGTTATCTCCGAGATGGTTGCATACTGTCCCGACGGCAACAATGAATGCGCCGCGATGAGGGCGGGTGACAGGTCGACAAAAACCGTCGCATTTTGCAACAGGTCCGAATCGAAATTGCCGTTGATCAGGTCTGAGACCGAAAGCCTTGGCAGTTCGGCGTACGAAGATGTAAATATTGCATTTTCGGCACTGGATATTTGGCTGCCGACAGACATCAAGTCGTTGTCAAAGGCAATGGCGAGCGGCAATGACGGTGACATGACACCGTCGTTCAGTTGCCAAAGGGCGGCACGTCGCAGCACGCCGTCGTTGTCCGCGGCGAACTCGACAAAGCCATCGCGGGTTGCGATGTCGGCAAGGCGGTGACGGGTAGGAGCGTAAACGCGGGTTTTCGAATTCATCGCGACCGACCAGCCGGGCAAGCCGCTATCTGCAGCCAACGGCGGCGGCTCGGTCATAATGATGCGTCTTACGCCGGCGTTTTGCAGCGAGCCGACGACGTCCCCATAGATGTCGATCAGTGACTCCGCATCAGTCTTGGCAGGATCGATGCTGACGATGAGCGCGTTGTTTAAGGGCTGTCTCGCGAGGTGCGAAGCGAGTTTGTCATAGAGCAGCCGATCGGCAGCCACGAACCACTGTGCCAGCGGGCCGTAGACGAGTAGCAGAAAGACGCTGGCAAAACTCAGCGCAATCAGCCGGTTACGCTTCTGCTTTTTCTCTGATGTCAACGCGGTCAATTTCCTTATCAAGGCCGGGAGTATAGGAAATGACCCACGTTCTTAATGAGATAGGGTTGGCATTTTTATGTAATAAGGCAGGCTGGAAGCTTTGCTATCATTGGCCTCGGCCATTTCGCGCAGTGTGATGCAGGGCAATGAATCGCCGTGCATCGCCAGTGGCCAAGTCAGAATAACTTCTTTTAAAACAGAGTATTACGAATGGCAAAGGCAAAAGCAGCCTATGTATGCACCGAGTGCGGTGCGCACAGCGTAAAGTGGGCGGGCCAATGCCCCGACTGTGCGGCCTGGAACAGTCTTTCACCTGCGATGATTTCGTCGCCCGCACGCGGTGTGACGGCCGCGGCGGCGCCCCAGACCGTAGAACGCTTACCGGATAATCTTCAGTACCGTAATTCCACGGGCTTCAATGAGTTCGATCGGGTTCTGGGCGGCGGACTGGTTCCAGGTGCCGTGGTGTTACTCGGTGGCGACCCGGGTATCGGCAAGTCAACCCTGTTGCAGCAGGTATCTTCACGCCTCGCCTTGGAACTGCCGGTCCTGTATGCGACTGGGGAAGAGTCGCTGCGCCAGGTCGGGCAACGAGCACATCGGCTTGGTCATGCCGAGACGCCGATGCAGCTGCTTGCCGACACGTCGATCGAAAATATTCTGCAGCAGACCGCAGAGTGTGCCGCAAAGGTGCTCGTGATTGACTCGATACAAACCATGGTCAGTACCGAGCTCCCGTCGGCGCCGGGTTCCGTCGCGCAATTGCGCCAGTGCGTTGGTCAACTGGTCCAGTTTGCCAAGCAAAACGAGGTATCCGTGTTTGTTATAGGCCATGTGACCAAGGAGGGCACAATCGCTGGTCCGCGTGTTGTGGAGCATATGGTTGATACGGTCCTGTATGTAGAAAGTGATCCATCGAGTCGCTTTACGTTAATTCGATCTGTGAAGAATCGTTTCGGCGCGAGCGGCGAGATGGGGGTTTTCGCGATGACGGAGAATGGCTTTAAACAGGTGAGCAATCCGTCTGCAATATTCCTGTCGCGTGAAAGCAATGCCGAGCCTGGCAGTATTGTTTCTGTTGCATGGGAGGGCAGCCGGGCATTGTTAGTCGAGATTCAGGCATTGGTAGCCGACGGCAACGGCTCTTATCCAAAACGACTCGCGACGGGCTTGGATCAGAATCGTTTGGTATTGTTGCTTGCTGTATTGCAGCGCCACGGCGATCTTGCACTGACAGCAGAAGATGTATTCGTCAATGTGGTTGGCGGGTTAAGAATTTCCGAGACGGCTGCCGACTTGCCGGCACTGCTTGCAATCGTCTCCAGCTATCGCAACCGCGCCTCTCGTGATCGCCTGGTAAGTTTCGGTGAGATCGGACTGGCGGGCGAGATACGGCCCGTACGTTTCGGCAGTGAAAGAATTTTAGCCGCGGCGAAACAGGGGTTTACCCACGCAATTGTGCCCGAGGGCAACGTGCCACGAAAGATTCCTGACGGCATAAAGGTGAGCGGTGTGCGCCGCCTCATAGAGGCGCTGGACGCGGCATTCTAGTTTGCGTTTCTGCTGTCCGCCTGGCGCGGACCGATACGTACCTTGCGGATTCGCTGGCCATCGGTTTCTACGATATCGATCGGGTAGCCGGCTATTTTTAAGCTGGTGTTCGGGTCCGGAATGGTCTCCAGCATTTCCAGGATAAGACCGTTTATGGTTTTTGGACCGTCGGTTGGCAGGTGCCAGTCCTGTGCACGATTGAGCTCGCGAATATTCGCGGTGCCATCAACCAGAAAAGTTCCATCGTTCTGGTCGATGATGTCGTCGCCGTCACCGGCAGGATCCGTGGCGAACTCGCCAACAATTTCTTCGAGTATGTCTTCAAGGGTAATAATGCCCTGAATATCGCCATACTCATCAACGACCAGCGCGATGCGTTGTCGGCGGCGCTGAAATTGCACCAATTGCACGCTGAGTGGCGTGCCTTCCGGGACGAAATAGGGCTCGTCGAGAAGTCGGCGCAGGGCATCTTTATCAAGATTGGTTCGCGAAAGACTGGCGAGGCGTCGCATGTGCAATATGCCGACGATATGATCGATATCATCCTGATAGACCGGCAGGCGCGTATGCTGGCTGCTCGCAATAATTCTCGCTATGGTCGCTTCATCTTCATCGAGATCGATGCCGACAATCTCGTTATGCGGCACCATGATGTCGTCGACAGTGACCTGCTCCAGGTCGAGAATACTCAGCAGCATTTTCTGGTATCGACCGGCAATTCGGCCACCCGCTTCGTGGACCAATGTGCGCAATTCTTCACGCGTTAAAGCCTGTAGCTCGGTCTCGCCCGGGCGAACGCCAAACAAATACAGTACGGCGTTCGCTGCCGCATTCGTCAGCCAGACGATCGGATACAGGATCATCAGCAGCGGGTAGTAGATCAACGCGGCCGAATAAGCGATTTTCTCCGGGTGCAGAGCGGCCAGCGTCTTTGGCGCCGCCTCGCCGAAAATCAGGATAACCAGTGTGACGATAATCGAACCGGCTGCAACCAGCACACCGCCGCCCATCTCGAACGTTATGAGGCCGACCAGCGTCGCCATGGAAACATTGACGAGGTTGTTGCCCAGCAGGATCAGGCCGATTACCCGTTCCGGGCGCTTCAGCAACCGTTCGGCGAGAATTGCGCCGCGGTACCCCTGGCGGGCCTTGTGCCGGAGCTGGTAACGATTAAGGCTCATGAGTGCCGTTTCCGAGCCGGAGAAAAACGCGGAAAGCAGCAGCAGTGCGACAAGTAGCCCGATAAGCCCTGCTAGCGGTATGCCATCACCCAATAGCAGGGTACCCCCGAAGTAAAATCGACCTGCCCAGTTGAGCAGGACGTCCGAGGGCTGTCAAGAAAGACACTGGCACAGTTGCGGCAAAACTCAACCCCAGCTTCGTCCGAGAATTTGTTCGAGAACGAAGCGGCTGCCGAAATACGCCAGGAACAGAATTGCGAAGCCCCACAAGTACAAAAACACAGCGCGTTTACTGCGCCAGCCGGCAAATTGTCGCCCTGCGACGAGAGTGCCGAACAGAACCAGCGCCAAAAGCGACAACGCCGTTTTGTGTACCAGATGTTGCGCGAACAGATTGTCAACGAAAGCGAAACCGGAAACGACAGCCAACAGCAATACGACGAATCCGCTGGTGGCAACGCCGAACAACATTTTTTCGGTGGTCTCAAGCGGTGCGAACAAATAATTCGCGGCCGACAGGCGTCCACTACGCAAGCGGCGATCCTGGATCAGCGCGTATATCGCAATAATGAAACCAACTGTAAGCAGTCCATAAGCGAACAGGGAGATCAGGATATGGGCCTGAATCTGCCAGCTTGGTTCTACGGCGGCATCCGAGGCTGAAGTCAGCAAGGTCGCAAGCGAGGCGAGTGCGGCCAATGCCAATAACCCTGCAGACATACCCCGCAATGAAGCTTCGATTGCGCCAAGCAAACCGATCAATGCGAGTTGCAGACCGATCAGGGAAACGGCGCCTGCCATGGTGATACGCAAGCCGTTGTCATGAAAAATTTCTGTAGCCAGCAGTTGCGCGTGCAGCAACAAAGCTACGACCCCGAGGACAGTTGCCGCACCCAGCAGCAATCGGGATCGCGCAAAGTACGTGGGCAGTCGGTGCATCGTGAATGCCACGACTGCCAACGCGTACAGCAAAAGAATTGTGATTTGAGACACAGAAACCAGCCGATGCATACCCTACCGTTTCGAGGAGGAAATTATCCTCCAATTGGCGAACTTCAATAGTACCCCAACCCAATGCGTATACGAATTCTAGGTTGCAGCGGGGGCATCGGTGCGGGGTCAAGAACCTCGGCGATGCTCATCGATAACGATGCTCTGATCGACGCGGGAACCGGGATCGGTGACCTTGAGCTGGCCGATCTGGACTCAATTCGGCACGTATTTCTGACGCACGCGCACCTGGATCACGTGGCAGGCCTGCCGATGCTCGTCGATCGTGTGTTCGATGAAAATTTCACTGTGCCGCTCACCGTCTACGCGCGCGAGGAGACTCTGCGTGCCGTTCAGGCGCACCTTTTCAACGGTGTTATCTGGCCGGATTTTTCGAAATTGCCGTCGCCAGAGAAGCCCATGTTGCGCTACCGGGTTTGCAGTCCCGGCGACACCATCCGGATTGGTCACCGCGACTTCTACGCGGTCGATGTCATGCACAGCGTGCCATCACTCGGATACACTGTGCAAAACTCAGGCGGTGCGTTCGCAGTCAGTGGTGACACCAAGACCAATGAAACCCTGTGGCCGGTATTGAACGCCTGCGCTGACCTGCGGATCCTGGTCATTGAAGTTTCGTTTCCGGATGAAATGGAACGACTGGCAAGCGAGTCGGGCCATTACTGCCCGCGCACCCTGACCCGCGATCTTGAGCGCTTGCGCCACAACCCTGAAATCTGGCTTACCGGCATGAAACCTGGCGAGGAAGCCGTTATTCTGCGACAGGTCACCGAAGCGGCACCGAATCGAAACATACAAATGTTGTCGCGAGGAACAGTCCTGACAGTTTAGAATCAGCGCATGTTTGACAATCTGAGTCGTCGCCTAAGCGAAGCCGCGCGAAATCTTTCCGGTCAAGGCCGAATAACCGAAAGTAATATCAAAGACACGCTGCGACAGGTGCGCCTCGCGCTGCTTGAGGCTGACGTCGCGTTGCCGGTGGTCAAGTCGTTTTTGGAGCGAATTCGCGAACGCGCTGTCGGTACAGAGGTCGCCCAAAGCCTCACGCCGGGTCAAGCGCTGGTCAAGATCATTCACAGCGAATTGGTTGCGCTGCTGGGTGCAGCCCACACGCCCATAGATCTCCGCGCACAGCCGCCCGTGGTGTTGCTGCTTGCAGGCCTGCAAGGCGCCGGCAAAACGACGACTGCGGCAAAACTCGCGAAACGACTCATCGAGAAAGACAAGAAGCGCGTAATGCTGGTCAGTGTGGATGTCTACCGGCCGGCCGCCATTCTTCAACTGCAGACCCTGGCAACGGAAGTCGGTGCATTGCATTGCGCCAGCGGCGCAGATGAGGAGCCGCTCGCGATCGTTGATCGTGCCCTGGAGACGGCGCGTCGTGCATACGCGGACGTGTTAATAATCGACACTGCGGGTCGACTGCATCTCGACCAGGAAATGATGCAGGAAGTGATCGCCGTGCATGCACGTTCGGCGGCGCGAGAAACTTTGTTCGTCGTTGACAGCATGGCGGGACAGGATGCGGTCAACGCAGCAACTGCTTTCGATCGCAGCTTGCCGCTGACCGGCATCATCCTGACAAAAGTGGATGGTGACGCGAAAGGTGGCGTAGCGCTCTCGGTACGCGAAACTACGGGCAAGCCAATCCGGTTCCTTGGCGTTGGCGAAAAAGTGGCGGCTCTGGAAGTGTTTCACCCGGAGCGCATGGCCTCGCGCATCCTAGGCATGGGTGACGTGCTGTCGCTGGTCGAAGATATCGAGAGCAAAGTCGACAAAGCAAAGGCCGAGAAACTGGCGATGAAGGTCAGGAAGGGCCGCGGCTTCGATATGAGCGACTTGCGCGACCAGTTGCAGCAAATGACGCAAATGGGCGGTATTGGTGCGATGCTCGACAAGCTGCCGATCCCGGGCAAGATCGATCCGCAGGCGCTGCGCCAGGGGGTCGACGAACGGGCTTTAAAGCGACAGATAGCGTTGATCAACGCGATGACGCCCGGCGAAAGGCGTTTCCCGAAAATCATCAATGGTTCGCGGCGCAAGCGTATCGCGGCCGGCTCGGGGCTGCAGGTTCAGGATGTGAACCGGCTTTTGAAACAGTTCACGCAAATGGAAAAAATGATGAAAAAACTGGCCCGCGGTGGGCTGAAAAACATGCTGCGCGGGATGCCGACGGGCAAAATCCCGCCAGGAATGCGTTAGGAGTCGCTAAGGTACCGGAAAACTTAAGGTTTTTAGGGCTAAAAAGGCTTCACATTTAAATTGAAGTCGGTACAATGCGCGCTACTCGGGCTGGCCCCGGGCTCGGGCGAGTCTGCCTGTAACGGAATCAATCAACGGAAAAGTAATGGTTAGTATTCGACTGTCGCGCGCTGGTGCGAAAAAAAAACCCTTTTATCACGTCGTTGTGACGGATAGCCGCAACCGTCGGGATGGCCGGTATATCGAGCGGGTAGGCTACTTTAATCCGGTCGGTAAGGACCACGAAGTGAACCTGCGCATCAATGTCGAACGCGTTGATCATTGGATCGGGCAGGGCGCCCAGCCATCCGAGCGTGTCGCATCCCTGCTGAAGGTGCACCGCAAGGCTCAGGCTGCCAACTGATCGAAGCGCCGCAACGCCCGATACGCTTGGGCCGGATAACCGGTCTGTTTGGTGTCAAGGGCTGGGTAAAAGTGTACTCGTACACGAAGCCACGAGAAGCAATCCTTGACTACGGCGGCTATTTCCTCAGCCAGGACAATGGCTGGCGTCAGATCAAGGTCGCGGAGGGAAAGAAACACGGTAAAGGCGTCATACTTCGTCTTGATGGAGTTGATGACCGTGATCAGGCTGCGGTGCTCATCGACTGTGAAATTGCGGTTGCAAGAGACGTGTTGCCAGCCGCTGGACACGGGGTTTACTACTGGGCTGACCTCGAAGGCCTGCGGGTTGAACATCGTGACGGTACCGACCTCGGTCGGGTCGCGTATTTGCTGGAAACCGGCGCCAACGATGTGCTGGTGACGAACGGCAAGCCGGAGCGGCTGATTCCGTTCTTATTGGATGAAGTGGTACTCGACGTGGATCTGGCCAACGGTGTGATACGGGTCGATTGGGAACAGGACTGAGGCCATGCAAATATCGGTCGTAAGCCTGTTCCCGGGGATGGTCGGACAAGTCGCCGAATACGGCGTCGTTGGACGGGCAAAAGAGCGCGGATTACTCGTCTTGCATTGCGAAAATCCGCGTGATTATGCCGACGACGCACATCGGACCGTGGACGACCGGCCGTATGGCGGTGGGCCGGGCATGGTGCTGAAGTTTGCGCCTGCCGCGAAGGCGATTCGGGCGGCAAGGCAGGCACTGCCTGAAGGTAGCCGGGTCGTATGCCTGTCACCACAAGGTGCGGCCTTCGACCAGGCGACAGCACGACGATACGCCGGGTTGCCGGGGTTGGTGCTGCTGTCAGGCCGGTACGAGGGTATCGACGAGCGTTTGATTGAATGCGAAGTCGATGAAGAGTTATCGCTCGGTGATTTTGTGTTATCGGGCGGCGAAATCGCGGCAATGGCCGTCATCGACGCCGTGGCTCGGTTGTTGCCGGGGGTGCTGGGCGACGATGAGTCGGCCACACAGGATTCGTTCATGCAGGGTTTGCTGGATTACCCGCATTACACGCGTCCGGAGAGTATTGCGGGCCGCAATGTGCCGGCAGTGCTGCTCTCGGGCGACCATGCGCGAATTGCGCGCTGGCGCCAGAAACAGGCTTTGGGACGCAGCTATTTACGGCGCCCGGATTTGGTCAGGAAGTTGCAGTTGAGCAAAGAGCAACGCTTGTTGCTTGATGAGTTTTTGAAAGAGCAGGGTCAGGTGTAGAATGCCGGGCCGCGCCACAGGTAACGGCCTGCAGCCGTTGAGTAGGGAATTATGAGCAAAATTATCGAAGCGATCGAAAGCGAACAGATGGGCAAACAGATTCCGGAGTTTGCATCCGGCGATACAGTCGTTGTCCAGGTCAAGGTTACGGAGGGCACACGCGAGCGCCTGCAGGCATTCGAGGGTGTGGTTATTGCGAAACGTAATCGCGGCCTCAATTCGTCTTTCACGGTCCGCAAGATCTCGCACGGCGAGGGCGTCGAGCGCGTTTTCCAGACCTATAGCCCGGTGGTTGAATCCATTGAGGTCAAAAGGCGGGGCAATGTGCGCCGCGCCAAGCTCTACTATCTTCGAGGTAGAACTGGTAAAGCCGCGAGAATTAAGGAAAAAGTTTAAACCAAGTCGTCCCCTAGCGATTCCTGGGGTGCCGTTCCGGGTTGGCAGGCATCAGCCAACAATCAGCAGGTAATCACGCCGGCGGCCCGGCTGAACGGTAGGATTTCAACTCATCGTGCGGGAGATGGGCATGAAAATAGTGATGGCCATGGTGCTGATTGTTGCCAACCTGTTGCTGGCAGGTTGCTCGCACTTCGTCTCCAGGGCGGCCAGTTCTTTCGGCGACAACCTGTCCGGTGCAATTCTCAACCAGGACGATCCGGACCTGGTGCGCGCCGGCATGCCGTCTTACATACTATTGCTCGACAGTTTCCTGCAGGGCGAGGAGGACAATCCGGCCATCCTGTCCGCGGCCGCGACCCTGTATGCGTCCTACGGCAGTGTGTTTGCCGATGACCCGGCGCGCGCAAAACGACTGACACGGCGCGCTCGAGAATACTCGGATCAGGCGATGTGCCTGACGTTTGCTCCGTCCTGTCACTGGCGTGGCTCGCCTTACGATGCCTTCGTCGCCAGTTTGCAGCAGGTGCAAAGCAAACAGGCCGAGCAATTGTACGCTTTCGGGTTCGCCTTCCTTGCCTATATCCGAGCGCACAGTGATGACTGGAATGCGCTGGCCGAGTTGCCACAGGCTGAAGCCATCATGCAGCACTACCTGCATATCAGTGGCGCTTCGGCTGAGGCGTCAGCGCACAATTACCTTGGCATACTGATGACGATTCGACCTCCGGCTCTGGGTGGCAAGCAGGACGAGGCACGCGGGCACTTCGAAACAGCAATCACCATGTCCGGCGGTCAAGACCTGAGTCCCAGGGTAGAAATGCTCAAGGGTATTGCCCGCACACTTTACGATCGCGAACTGAACGATCAGCTTTGTGCTGATATTCTTGGCTCAAGTCCCTATGCCGATGGCTATACATTGACCAACGTGTTGGCGCAGCAGGAAGCACTGCAGTTGTGTTCCCAGGCAGACGATTACTTCTGATAAGGAAAGCAGATGAACAGATTCGGACTCGCTTTGTTGATGTTGTTGCTTGCCGACGTGGGCAGCACTGCAACGACCTTGAAGATCGCAACCGTAACGCCTGAGGGCTCGCATTGGATGAAGGACATGCGCGCTTCTGCAGAATCGATCCGGGACCAGACCGAAGGTCGGGTAATCATCAAGTACTACGGCGGTGGCAGCATGGGCACCGACAGCCAGGTGCTGAAGCGCATCAGCATAGGCGCGTTGCAAGGCGGGGTGTTTACGCCATCCGCACTAATGGAAAAGTATGGCGACCTCGGCCTGTATGGCTTACCGATGGTATTTGAGTCCGAGCAGGAAGCAAACTACGTGCGGAGTCGACTGGATGGCAAGATTGCGGCCGGCCTGGATGCGGCGGGATTTATCAGTTTTGGATTCGCGGCGACCGGGTTCGCTATGGTCATGTCCAACGTACCGGTCCATGAACTCGCTGATCTCAAAGGCAAACGGGTCTGGGTTCCCGAAGGTGACGCCATCAGCAAGGCGACCATGGATGCGTTGTCAGTAACACCGATCCCGTTACCACTGACCGACGTTTACACGGCGCTACAGACCGGCGCGCTCGACATCATCGGCATGTCCTCGGTCGGCGCAGTGATATTGCAGTATCACACCAAACTCAAATATGTAACCGATGTGCCGCTGATATATACGACGGGGTTCATGGCGATTGACAAGAAAGCCTTTGAAAAAATTTCCGCCGATGATCAGGAGCTGGTACGCGAGATTTTGTCGGAGTTGTACAGTCGCTATGACGTGCTGAATCTGAAAGACGATAAGGAAGCGAAGCAGGCACTGTTCGCCGCGGGCATGACGCGGGTTGTTCCCGATGCTGAGAGCCTGGCCGAGCTTCGCAAGGTGTTGCATGAAGCGAACGCGGACATGGCAGGGCGCGGCGTCGTATCACTCGAACTGTACGAGGAGATGATGGGCTACGTTGAGCAGTACCGCAGCGAGCAAGCGACTATCGTCGCGTCGGAAATTATTACCGAAGCGCAATGACTCGCGCGGCCACTCTTTTGGGTCGGCTCGACCGGGCCGGTCGGTTGATCGAAAACATACTGCTGGTCGCTTTGCTCGGCGGCATGTTGTTGTTGTCAGTCGGGCAAATAGTAGCGCGTGAAGTTTTTGAGTCCGGTTTGTTCTGGTCTGGCGAAGTTGTGCGCCTCATGGTGCTTTGGCTTGCGATGATAGGTGCGGTCGCCGCATGCCGTGAAGATCGTCATATCCGGGTCGACGCAATCTCACACATGCTTTCCGAGCGCGTTGTCGGTATCGCACGCATGCTGGTTGATACCTTCGCGGCGGTAGTGTGTAGCGTGCTTGCGTGGCATGCCTGGCGATACCTTCAACTGGAAATGGAATTTGCGGAAACAGTTTTGGGGGATGTGCCTGCATGGGCGGCGCACGCGATCGTGCCTATTGCCTTCGCTTTGTTGAGCTACCGCTTCGCGGTCGCTGTTCTTGGCCGGGGCATGCGACTTTACCTTGGCGACGAAGGGCTCGAGTCATGATCCTCGCCGGTGTTGTTCTTGTTTTACTGACGATCCTCGGGGCGCCTTTGTTTACGATTATTGCCACCAGCGCGATGCTGGGGCTGAATCGCGAAGAAACAGACCTGATGAATGTCATGCTGGATATTCTCGGTATCGCGGATTTGCCTTTCCTGGTAGCGATTCCGCTGTTTACATTTGCCGGCTACCTTTTAAGCGAGAGCCAGGCGCCAGGACGATTGGTGCGCATGACCCGTTCCCTGCTCGGTTGGATGCCGGGAGGGCTGGCGGTCGTATCGCTGACGGCTTGTGCATTCTTTACGGCGTTTACTGGCGGCTCTGGAGTCACGATTATCGCGCTCGGCGCAATCCTGTACCCCGCGCTCAAGCATGACGGTTATGCAGACCGTTTCAATCTCGGTCTTGTGACGTCTTCCGGCAGTCTCGGCCTGTTGTTTGCACCATCGCTGCCGATCATTCTGTACGGTGTGGTTTCCGAAGTACCGATAGATAAATTGTTTCTTGCCGGCATCCTGCCCGGCATGCTGATGTTATTCATGTTGTCGATATACAGCGCCTGGACCAATCGCCATATTCGTAAATCGCTGGCCGAGTTTTCCTGGCGTGAGATTGCAGCAGCGATACGCGAATCGATCTGGGAAATTCCGCTGCCATTTGTAGTGCTTGGCGGAATCTATTCGGGATTTCTCGTGGTATCGGAAGCGGCCGCGATCACGGCACTGTACGTGTTCATCGTCGAGGTTTTGGTGCATCGTGAAGTTCCATGGCGTGAACTGCCTCGGATCATCCGCTCTGCCATGGTTCTGGTTGGCGGCATTCTGATTATCCTCGGCGTGTCCATGGCGTCGACAAACTACATGATCAGCGCGGGCATACCGCAGATGCTGCTGGAATGGGTATCCGGCCTGGTATCGAGCCAGACGACGTTCCTGGTATTGCTGCTGTTGTTCCTGCTCTTGCTCGGCGCGATCCTCGATATCTTCTCGGCGATTGTTCTGGTCGTGCCGTTGATCCTGCCAATTGCGGCCGGATTCGACGTACACCCGGTGCATCTGGGCATCGTGTTCCTCGCCGCGATGGAGCTTGGCTACCTGACGCCCCCGGTTGGCCTGAATCTGTTTATTTCCAGCTACCGCTTCGAAAAACCGATCCTGCACGTCTACTCTGCGACATTCCCGTTTCTGATGATTCTGCTGATGTCTGTAATTCTCATCGCCTTCTGGCCGAGTCTGTCCTTGTGGTTGGTTCCCGCTACCTGAAACCCTGTTTCGCCACGGACAAGCTTCTGCACATCGCATGAGCAGACGCTCGGGCCACATGTCGCTGTGCTCGGCGTGAAATTCTATAACGGCAAGGAATTTCCGGCGTAGTATCAGGGTCAGACATTCATTGCTGAGCATGGCGCGTGGAATCGCTCGCAGAAGTTTGCTTACGGCGTCAGTATGGTCCGAATTCTGGACGGCGACGGCTCGATGCTCGTCAGTGACGATCAGGCCGGCCCGATTTACCGAATTTATTACAAAGGTTGATTCAATGAGTGCGAAAAACGCGTTGCTACGACTGTTATCGGCGATCTGGTCCGGCCTGGATGGTATCCGCAAGATCCTTCACCTGGCGTTGCTGCTGTTCATTTTCCTCGTATTTTTCGGTCTCGCCGCTGACGAGGCCGTGGTCGCGCCAAGCGGTGCCGCGTTAACGATCGAGCCCTACGGCGAGTTGGTGGAGCAACTCGACGGTGACCCGTATGACCGCGCGATCGCATCGCTTTTAGGCGACGGCAAACCGCAGACGATGGTGCAGGACATCGTCGAGGCCTTTGCCTATGCGAGAGACGATGAACGCATCGAAATTGCATACCTTGACCTGAATCGCATGCTGGGCTCTGGCCTGAGTAAAATGCAACAGGTAGCAGCGGCCATGGATGACTTCAGGGCCTCCGGCAAGACCATCGTGGCCAGCGCGGACTTCCTGAGCCAACATGGCTACTTTCTCGCCGCGCATGCCGATCAAATTTACTTGCATCCGGATGGCGCCGTCATGTTCCGTGGCTACGGCCGATTCGCCACCTATTACAAAGACGCCATAGACCTGTTACGCATCGACTGGAACGTGTTCAGGGTCGGGACCCACAAGTCCTTTGTCGAGCCTTACACGCGAACCAATATGTCGGATGAGGACCGGGCAGCGTCAACACGGCTGGTTGATGGCATGTGGCAAATGTATCGCGACGATGTCGAGGCGGCGCGCGGCCTCGACGCCGGCTCCATCGAGCATTTCGCAGACAATCTGCTTGACTATGTCGGCCGCGCAGGCGGTGACATCGGGATCGCTGCGCTGGACTTCGGCCTGGTCGACGAACTCCTGACACGAACCGAAGTGCAACAACGCATGATCGACGAGGTCGGTGAAGACGAGGATCGTCCCGGCCAGTTTAATTCGACCGACATGTACGACTACCTGCAGCAGATGCGGTTCCTGGACGCCGGCGAGGTGCAGGAACAAAATATTGCCATTGTTGTCGCTGCCGGCGACATCCTGTTCGGCGAGCAATCGCCGGGCACGATTGGCGCCGATTCGACGGCCGCCCTGCTGCGGCAGGCCCGCGGCGACGATACTGTCAGCGCCGTGGTATTGCGGGTCGATAGCCCGGGCGGCAGTTCTTTTGCGGCCGAAGTTATCGTCGATGAGGTATTGGCGCTGCGCGAGGCTGGAAAACCGGTGGTAGCTTCAATGAGCAGTGTCGCCGCCTCGGGTGGCTACGCCATTTCCATGTACGCGGACCGGGTCATCGCCAGTCCAGCGACCATCACGGGTTCGATTGGCGTGTTCGGCATGTTTCCAACCTATCAGCGCAGCATCGACGCTATCGGCATTACCACGGACGGCGTCGGAACCACGCCGTGGTCGGGCCAGTTTCGTCCGGACCGGGAAATGAGCGACCAGACCCGGCAGCTGTTCCAGCTGTTTATTGAAGATACTTACGATGACTTCATCAGCGACGTGGCTGCCGGCCGCGGCCTTGATGAGAGTGCGGTCGACGCCATCGGCCAGGGCCAGGTCTGGATTGGCGTCGAAGCGCTCGAAAATGGCCTGGTTGACGAGCTTGGCGGCATCGATGATGCGATAGCCGCCGCAGCCGCACTGGCCGAGCTCGACGAAGGGCAGTTTGGGACGATCCTGATCGAGCCGCAGCTCTCGCCATCAGAAAAGATCATCGTGGACCTGCTGGGCGTTGCGGCGAGGGTCGGGGTTGACCTGTCGCGCTGGGTACGAATGCCTGATTTCGTCAACCGCATGGCGCAGCGTATCGACGAGACAGCGGCTGGCCTGTTGCGATTCAACGACCCGAACGGGATCTACCGGCACTGTTTATGTGACTTGCGCTGACAAATCGAAGTCCGGGCTGCTCAGTCCCAGTGCAGCACGACCTTGCCGGACTGGCCCGATGCCATGAGGTTGAACGCGTTTTGGTAGTCGTCGATGCCAAAGTGATGCGTGATCACCGGTTCAATATTGAGCCCGCTTTGTAACATGCTGGCCATCTTGTACCAGGTCTCGAACATTTCGCGCCCGTAGATGCCTTTCAACACCAGGCCCTTGAAGATGACCATGTTCCAGTCAATGCTCATTTCCTTGGGCGGAATGCCAAGGATCGCCACTTTGCCGCCATGATGCATGGTACGCAGCATGTCGCGAAACGCCCTGTCGTTACCCGACATTTCCATGCCGACATCGAAGCCTTCTTCCATGCCCAGTTCCGTCATCGTGGCATCGATGGACTCGCGGCTGACATTGAGTGCACGCGTGGCACCCATCTTGCGGGCGAGATCCAGCCGATAGTCGTTGAGATCTGTAATCACCACGTGCCGGGCACCGGCGTAACGGGCGATAGCGACCGCCATGATGCCTATCGGTCCCGCGCCCGTGATCAATACGTCTTCGCCGACCAGGTCAAACGACAACGCCGTATGCGTCGCATTGCCCAAGGGATCGAGAATCGCCGCCAAATCGTCGCTGATCGTTGCCGGCAACTTGAAAACGTTGAACGCCGGTACGGCAATGAATTCTGCAAACGCGCCGTCACGGCTGACGCCGACGCCGACCGTATTCATACAGAGGTGCCGACGGCCCGCACGGCAGTTGCGACAGACGCCACAAGTGATGTGACCTTCGGCCGAAACCCGGTCGCCGATCTCTAAGCCCCGGACCTCGCTGCCGCACTCGACAATCTCACCGCTGAACTCATGGCCGATTGTAGTCGGGACCTTGATGGCACTCTTAGCCCAGTCGTCCCATTGAAAAATGTGAATGTCCGTGCCACACACGGCGCTGCGTTTCACGCGGATTAGCACATCATTGTGGCCAACGCGGGGCACTGCCACGTCCTGCATCCAGATTCCGCGCTCGGCGCGCGATTTTACCAGGGCTTTCATCAATGAATCACCTTAAGTTCGCGACCGACCTCGGTAAACGCCTCGATTGCCTTGTCCAGTTGCGGTCGCGTCAGCCCCGCCGACATCTGTGTTCGAATACGTGCCTGTCCCTGTGCCACGACCGGAAACGAAAAGCCGATAACGTAGACGCCGCGATGCAACAACTTGTCTGCCATGTTGGTGGCGAGACGTGCATCACCCAGCATGATGGGGATAATCGGGTGTTCACCGGGGCGCAGGTTGAAACCGCGTTCCTGCATCCTGGTGCGGAAATAGGTGGCGTTGGCATGCAGGGTTTCGCGCAACGTGCTGTCTTGCTGCAACAGATCCAATACCGCGATCGACGCGGCAACTATGGCTGGAGCTACCGAATTTGAGAACAGGTAAGGTCGCGACCTTTGCCGCAGCCAGCCGATGATTTCCTTACGACCCGAGGTATAACCGCCGGAGGCACCGCCGAGCGCCTTGCCAAGAGTGCCGGTAATGATGTCGATCCTGCCCATGACGTCGCGAAATTCGTGCGTGCCCCGGCCGTTGGCGCCGAGAAAGCCGGCTGCGTGGCAGTCATCGATCATGGTCAGCGCATTATGCCGCTCGGCGAGGTCACAGATCGAGCGCAGATCGGCAATCGTGCCATCCATTGAAAACACACCATCCGTCACGATCAGGCGCGCGTTTGCCGATGCAGAGGCGTCTAACTGCGCCTCGAGATCGCGCATATCGTTGTTTTGATAGCGAAAACGTTGCGCCTTGCAGAGTCGAATGCCATCGATGATGCTGGCGTGATTCAGGGCGTCACTGATGACCGCGTCCGACTCGTCGAGGATGGTCTCGAACAGGCCGCCATTCGCGTCGAAGCAGGACGGATACAGGATGGTGTCTTCGGTTCCCAGGAAATCGCTGATGCGTTGTTCCAGCTCCTTGTGCAGCGTCTGGGTGCCGCAGATAAATCGCACGGATGCCATGCCGAAGCCGAAATCATCGAGTGCCTTGTGCGCAGCAGCAACCACAGTCGGATGATTGGCCAGGCCAAGGTAATTATTGGCGCACAGGTTCAGGACCTCAGCGGTACCACCATCGCTGCGGACTTTGATCAGCGCCTGCTGCGGGCCGGCGATCAGGCGCTCGGTCTTGAACAGTCCCTCTGACTTCAGGGCCTCCGTGCGCTGCGCGAGGGAGTCTAGAAAACGGCTGGTCACGGCTGGCGATCTCGGTGTTCAAAGGGAGCAAAGTATAGCAAGATGCCGTTTTTCCCAACCATGGTATTACGCAATGCACTTTGTTGATCAGCCTGCAGCACGGCCGGATTCAATTGCGGGCCTTAACGACTTGTACCTGACGGACGAGCAAGCGCTGGTTCGCGAGCTCGCGGCGGCGGCTGACCCTGGCGAATCGATGCGCGACAAGATTCAGGAAACAGCCGCACAACTGGTGCAGGCGGTGCGTGAGGACAGGTCCAAAGACAGTGGCATTGAGGCTTTCCTGCAGCAGTACGACCTGTCGTCGGAAGAGGGCGTATTGCTGATGTGTATTGCCGAAGCGCTGCTACGCATACCCGATGCGGACACGGCGGACAAATTGATCGCCGACAAGATTACGTCGGCGAACTGGAAAGACCACCTGGGTGAGAGCGACTCCCTGTTTGTGAATGCGTCCACCTGGGGACTGATGCTGACCGGACAATTGCTGCAGTTCGACGAAGTCAAGGTCACGAATCCGGCGCAGCTACTGGGAAAACTTGCGGGGCGTGCGGGCGAACCTGTGGTGCGTACGGCGATGCGGCAGGCAATGCGTATCATGGGCCATCAGTTCGTGATGGGACGCACGATCGACGAGGCGCTAAAGCGTGCGGCAGGCAAGCGCAACCAGGGATACCGTCATTCCTTCGACATGTTGGGTGAATCGGCGCTGACAGCGGCGGATGCGAACCGTTATCTCGCGGCCTATCACGAGGCAATCGACAGCATCGGTGCCGGCCTGCAGCCGTCAGGGTCGGATATTTTTGCTGCGCCCAGCATTTCTGTGAAATTATCCGCTTTGCACCCGAAATACAGTTTTCTGCACTACGACCGCGTTATGGACGAGTTGGTGCCGAGTATCTGCGGGCTGGCGGAACGGGCAAAGCGATGTGGAATTGGACTGACCATCGACGCCGAGGAGTCGGAGCGGCTGGAA
>CAZHLE010000018.1:25408-33134 GCA_964533065.1 uncultured Woeseiaceae bacterium
GAGCTCTTTGCGCGTGTTTACAACGACCCGGTTCTTGGCGGTTACGAGGGCTTTGGGCTCGCCGTGCAGACCTACCTGCGCCGGGCACGCAATGTGATTGCTTACCTGCAGTTGCTGGCGCAAAAGGGTGGTCGCCGCATCCCGATCCGTCTGACCAAAGGCGCGTACTGGGACAGTGAAATCAAACGCGCCCAGGAGCAGGGGCTGGCAAGTTACCCGGTATTCACGCGCAAGACGCACACCGATATCTCCTACCTCGCCTGTGCCCGCCAGGCGCTGGCTGCCGGCGACGCCTTGTACCCGCAATTCGCCACGCACAATGCGCACACATTGGCGAGTGTTCTCCATTACGCAGGTTCGCGGCACGACTACGAGTTCCAGCGCCTGCACGGGATGGGCGACGAACTGTACGCCGGCATCATCGATACGGAGAAATTCGACAGGCCGTGCCGGATTTATGCACCGGTTGGAAGCCACGAGGATTTGCTGCCCTACCTCGTGCGCCGACTGCTTGAGAATGGTTCGAATACTTCGTTTGTGAACCGGATCGTGGACGAGGGCATCAACGTAAACGACATTATTGCGGATCCGATCGCTGTGGCCCGTGCGCGGGAGTTTCGGCCGCACGCCCAGATCAAAGCGCCGGCGGATCTGTTCGGTGCCGATCGCCGCAACTCCAGGGGCATCAACCTGCCGGACCGCAACGTCAGCCGAAGACTGCTCACCGAGATGCAGGGAGCTTTAAGCAAACCGCGTGTCGCAGCCGCGATTGTCGGCGGCACGCAGATGCCAGGGTCCGAGCTGCCGTCCGTTAATCCCGCGGACACCCGGCACGTGGTGGGGACCTGCCGCCAGGCAACCGTCGAACAGGTGGACAGCGCCCTGCAGCTGGCCAGCGACGCGCAGCCAAAGTGGGATCGCAGGCCCGCCGGCGAGCGTGCCGATATTTTGAACAAGGCGGCCGATCTTTTCGAACAACACCGCAGTGAATTGCTCGCACTCTGCGTGGCTGAAGCCGGCAAGACCATCCCCGATGCGATCGCCGAACTGCGCGAAGCCATCGATTTCCTGCGTTATTACGCGGCGGAAGCGCGCACGCACTATGGTGAGGCGCGGCAGTTGCCAGGACCTACCGGCGAGCGCAATACACACGGGCTGCGTGGTCGCGGCATCTTTGTCTGCATCAGCCCGTGGAACTTTCCGCTGGCGATTTTCACCGGCCAGGTTGCTGCAGCGCTGGCGGCCGGCAACGCGGTATTGGCAAAGCCGGCTGAACAGACGCCGCTGGTCGCTTTTCGTGCCATGCAGCTGTTGCTAGAAGCGGGCGTGCCTGCCGATGTGTTGCATTTCCTGCCCGGGGATGGCGCAAGCATCGGCGGTCGGGCGGTTGCCGATCCACGTGTCGCCGGAGTCGCGTTCACGGGTTCGACGGAAACCGCGCGGCTGATCAACCAGACGCTGGCGAACAAGCCCGGCGCAATTGCCGTCTTGATTGCCGAGACCGGTGGCCAGAACGCGATGTTTGTTGACAGTTCCGCATTGCCGGAGCAAGTGGTACTCGATAGTGTCTATTCGGCATTCAACAGTGCGGGCCAGCGTTGCAGTGCCTTGCGCCTGCTATGCCTGCAGCAGGACATCGCGCCGCGCGTCATCGAGCTCCTGATCGGCCAGATGGATGAACTGGCTATTGGTGATCCGTCCCTGCTGTCCACCGATGTCGGCCCGGCAATCGATGCCGAGGCACGTGATCTGCTCGCCGCACACGTCAGCCGCATGCAGAGCGAAGCGACGATTCTGCATCGCTGCAAGCTCCCGACCGCGACAGCCGCAGGGACTTTCTTTGCACCGACACTGGTCGAAATTGAAAGCATCGACACCTTGCAGCGCGAAGTGTTTGGGCCGGTACTGCATGTATTGCGGTTTGCTGGTAGAAAATTGCAAGAAACCATCGCTGCAGTAAATGCGACCGGCTACGGGCTGACCATGGGCCTGCACACACGTATCGATTCACGGGCGCGCAAGATTGCGACACTGTCGGGTGCTGGCAATATTTACATTAACCGCAACATGATTGGTGCCGTTGTCGGCGTACAGCCTTTCGGCGGGCGCGGCCTTTCGGGCACCGGTCCAAAGGCGGGCGGCCCGTACTACCTGCCACGGTTTGGTACTGAATACACGGTAAGTAACAACGTCTCCGCGGTGGGCGGCAACGCGACACTGCTTTCACTGGAGTCGAACTGACGTGTCGAAATTCAGCATTTTTGATATTTTCAAGATTGGTATCGGACCGTCGAGTTCGCATACGGGCGGGCCCATGGCGGCCGCCTATGCGTTTTCGGAACAGGTCAGGGAGCATGCGAGTCAGGTCGATCATGTGGAGGTTACGCTGTTCGGCTCCCTGGCATTTACAGGCAAGGGCCACGGCACCGATACGGCGATTATTCTCGGGCTCATGGGTTACCTGCCGGCGACAATTGATCCGGATGGCGTCGAGTCGCTGCTGCGCACAGTTCACGCGGACAAGAAGCTGGCGATGCCGGAGGTCGGTGTCATCGATTTTGATCCCCGGTCCGATCTTAAATTCAACTACGAAGTCGAGTTGCCGCGGCATACCAACGGCATGCGCTTTGTCGCCGCTGATGCGGCCGGAGCTGAGCTTCTCACTGAAGATTATTATTCTCTCGGCGGCGGCTTTATTGCGCGCGGCAACGATCCGGAGCCGTCATCGCAGTCGGTCCCGGCCAAGTACGAGTTTGATAATAGTGCGACTTTGCTGGCCGCGGCAGCGGCAGCCGGCCTGAGCATCGCCGAACTCGTATTGCAGAACGAGCAACAATGGCGCAGTGCTGAAGAAGTGACGCAGCGCATGGACGACATCTGGTCCTCGATGCAGTCCTGTATCTCGCGTGGCCTCGCAACCGACGGCGTGTTGCCGGGCAAGATGGCGGTGTTACGTCGTGCGGCGAAATTACGCCGTACGCTGGAGGCACGGGCGGTCCCGATGCCACTCGATACGCTGGACTGGGTAAACGCATTCGCCATAGCGGTCAACGAGGAGAACGCCGCCGGCGGGCGCGTCGTGACCTCACCGACCAATGGCGCTGCCGGCATCATTCCTGCGGTCATGATGTATTACCAGCGCTTCGTGCCGAGCGCATCCCAGGCTGGCATCCATCGGTTCCTGTTGACCGCGGGCGCGATCGGCATCCTGTACAAGGTGAACGCCTCGATCTCGGGTGCGGAAATGGGTTGCCAGGGCGAGGTGGGCGTGGCCTGTTCGATGGCGGCGGCCGGGTTGGTTGCGGCGCTCGATGGCTCCAACGATCACATCGAAGAAGCGGCCGAGATCGGTATGGAACACAATCTTGGCCTGACCTGTGACCCGATCGGCGGCATGGTGCAGATTCCCTGCATCGAACGCAATGCCATGGGTGCTGTCAAGGCCATCAATGCCGCGCGCCTCGCCTTGCACGGCGACGGCACGCACAAAGTAACACTGGACAATGTTATTGCCACCATGCGGCAGACCGGCCTTGATATGTCGTCGAGTTACAAGGAAACCTCAAAGGGCGGTTTGGCCGTCAACGTCCCCGAGTGCTGAAGCTCGTTTGAGGGAGGCGAGCATCCCTGTGGGAGGGGGCCATGCCCGCGATGGCCTCACACCGGATCACTCGCGTTTGGGGAAGTCATAGCTGACGAGCTCGATCGCCGGGCGCCTATGCAGATTCCAGTCGGCTTGCTCGAAGCGGACCGAGACCACACCCGCCGTGGGCAGGTTACCGGTCAATCCGGGCACCAGGTAGTTGGCAAACGTAGTGAGGCCCGGGTTGTGACCGACCAGCAGCAGGCTGTTGAATTCAGCGTCCTGCCGAAGCAACACGTCAAGCATGTCGTCAAGCGAGGCCAGATACAGATCGTCCTCGCGCTGCAGGAACTCGATCGGGTAGCCCAGTTCCTGCGCCACAATTTTCGCCGTTGTCCAGGTACGGACCGCTGGACTGGAAAGAATCAAAGAGGGCCGTATGCCGGCTGCAGCGATGCGCTTGCCCATCATTGGCGCATCCTGCTCACCGCGTTCGTTTAACGGTCGTTCCCGGTCGCTGAGCGTAGTGTTCTGCCAGCTGGATTTCGCGTGTCGCATCAGGGTCAGGACTTTCATACGAGACTCGCCTACATCAGGCCCGTCTGCAGGCGCGCTGCATCAGACATCATTGACTGATTCCACGGTGGATCGAACACCAGTTCAACGGCAACGTCGGCGACAGTAGGAATCACCGCAATCTTCTCCTGTGCATCCTGCACCAGGATTTCTCCCATGCCGCAGCCGGGAGCCGTCAACGTCATCGCAACATTCACGGATCGTTCGCCGTTGCCTAATGCCTTGACCTCGCAACGATAGATCAGGCCGAGGTCGACAATGTTGACCGGAATTTCCGGGTCGTAGCAGGTCTTGAGCTGCTGCCATATGACGGCTTCGATATCGGCATCGGAGGGGTCGTCCGGTACGGCAGGGGGTGGCACCGGCTCTTTGCCCAGCGCATCGGCGTCGGCGCCGGCGATTCGAAACAGGTTGCCTTCTACGTAAACAGTGAAACTGCCGCCCAGCGATTGCGTGATGAACCCGGCCGTGCCGGAGCGCAACAACAACTCTTCACCGGCTGGAATGATGACGGCCTTGACATCGCGTTGCAGCGCGAAAGCTTCGTTGGTGTGACCGAACATCTTCGACTTACTCCGTTGTCGCAGCGACACTGCGCTGGCTGATGGCGGAATCCAGGGCGTGCCAGGCGAGCGTTGCACACTTTACGCGTGCCGGAAACTCGCGCACACCCGACAAGGCCTTTAGTTTTCCAAGTTCGTGCGTTGCGCCGGCGTTTCCGGTCTCGCCGCGCAATTCTTCGGTCAGAGCGGCAAACAAATCGAGTGCCTCGGCGGCTGGCATGCCAATGATGCGGTCGGTTAACAGCGATGCCGAGGCAACGGAAATCGCGCAGCCTGTTCCCTCAAATGAAGCCTCGGCAATGCGCTCCGCCTGGTCGAGTCGCAGGAAGAGTTGCAGTTGATCGCCGCACAGCGGGTTGATGCCCCGCGCCGTGTGTGTGGCTTCATTCAGCCGGCCAAAGTGACGCGGGCTGCGCGCGTGGTCGAGGATCAGCTCGCGATAGAGCTCGCGCAAATCGTCGATCTCCTGGATGTGCGCCGCGCTCATGAAAAAATCCGCTTTGCCTGCTGCAAGGCTGCGATCAGGCAGTCAATATCGTCACGGTTGTTGTACAGGCCAAGCGACGCGCGGGCAGTACCCGGCACCGCGTAACGCTGCATGACCGGCATAGCGCAATGATGGCCTGTGCGGATGGCGACGCCCTGATGATCGAGGATCGTGCCCAGGTCATGCGGATGAATGTCGTCGAGCATGAATGACTGCACGCTGGCCTTGTGCGCCGCCGTGCCGATGAGACGGATACCGGGAACTTTTCGCAGTTCATCCATCAGGTAGGCAAGTAGATCTTTCTCGTGATTCGCGACCGCCGACATGCCGATCGAATTCAAGTAATCCACAGCAGCGCCCAAACCGATGACGCCGGAGATATTGGGCGTGCCGGCCTCGAACTTGTAGGGCAACTCGTTGTAAGTCGTGCCAGTAAAGGAGACCTCAAGAATCATGTCGCCGCCGCCCTGGTACGGCGGCATGGCATCAAGCAGGGATTCGCGGCCATAAAGAACACCGACACCGGTCGGCGCATACATCTTGTGGCCCGAGAACGCGTAGAAATCGCAGTCGAGATCCTGCACATCGATGACCATGTGTGGCACACCCTGTGCACCGTCCAGCAACACCGGTACGCCCCGCTGGTGCGCCAGGGCGATGATGTCCCGCACCGGGCTAATGCTGCCGAGCGCATTCGAGACGTGCGCCAGCGCAACAAATCGTATGTTTTCGTCGAACATGCGGGTCATGGCCTGCATGTCGAGCTGGCCCAGATCATCGATTGGCACGACGTGCAGCGCAGCACCGGTCTGTTCGCACAGTAATTGCCACGGCACGATGTTGGAGTGGTGCTCAAGATGCGATATCAGCACGCCGTCGCCGTTGCGAAGCAACGGGCGGCAATAGCTCTGCGCGACCAGGTTGATCGACTCCGTGGTGCCGCTTGTAAAGATGACTTCGCTGCGGCGTGCAGCATTGATAAAAGCCCGGACCTTGTCCCGCGCTCCTTCATAGGCATCCGTCGCGCGGTGGCTCAAGGTATGCACGCCCCGATGCACATTGGCATGATCATGCTGCTGGTAACTGGCGATCGATTCGATCACTGAGGACGGCATTTGCGAAGAAGCCGCACTGTCCAGGTATACCAGCGAATGGCCATTGATCATTTGCTGCAGGGCAGGGAAGTCCTTGCGGCGGTCTGCAATATCACCGCTTCGTGGCTGTTTGGCTTGTGCATGCATTACTGAGCTCCCGCGGTTATCAAAGTGGCTATGCGTTGACCAACAATTTCGCTGACGCTTGCTCGCAGCGCAGGCAGCGGCAGGCGCGAAACAATTTTCTCCGCGTAAGCAACAATCAACAGCCGCCGCGCAGCGGATTCGTCGAGTCCGCGAGTCCTGAGGTAGAACAGTGCGCTTTGGTCGAGCTCACCGAAAGTCGTGCCATGTCTGGCCTTGACGTCATCGGCATAAATTTCCAGCTGGGGTGTTGCATCGATTTCTGCAGCCGGTGACAGTAAGAGGTTGTGGCTTTCCTGGCTCGCATTCGTGCCATCGGCACCGCGATGGACGACCGCAATGCCATGCCAGGCGCAATGCGAAGCACCAGCCGCGATGCCGCGATATTCCTGTTCAGAACTGGCGGGTCCAACCAGGTGATCGACGCGTGTGTGGTTTTCGATCAGCTGCTCGCCGCCCGCGAGGAACAATCCACAAAAAGTCGTCGTCGATCCTGCGCCCGCGAGCTTGATGTCGAGGTGATTGCGCACCTTGCTGCCTCCGAGATCGAAGGCCGCGTGATGCAATTGACTGTCCTTGCCCAGCGTCGCCGTCAAATGCCCTGTCTGCTCATGGACTGCCTGTCGATCCTGGAAACGGACGTAGTTGCAGCACGCGCGGTCAGCCAGTGAAAGTTCTATCACGGTGTGCGCATGGTGTGTGGCATCGCTCACGGAGGAATGGTACTCAATGAAGTTTGCCGCGCTGCCCGACTGCAGTTTGATCTCGACGCGCGCCTCGCTGACACCTGTCGCGTCTGCCGCATCGTCGATAAACAACAGTCCGACGATGCGATCGCTCGCAAATTGCTCCGTAACGTGGATCGCAAGGCTAGTCGCAGAGTGGGTAACGTTCAGTCCTGATAAGGGAGCGTCAAGGTCGGGAATTTTGCCGTTGCGGATCACCAGCCAGTTCGCTGGGAAACGATCGGTGACGGCCACAGCCGCAGCCTCTGCAAGCGACGCTCGCAGGGCGTCGATCGAGCGCAACTGCTCCGTTTGCTGGATCATGCGGTCGCAGTCTCACGCAGCCAGTCGTAGCCTTTTGCCTCAAGTTCCAGTGCCAGCGACTTGTCGCCCGAGCGTACAATCCGCCCGTCGGAGAGCACATGCACATGGTCCGGCTCGATGTAGTCCAGCAGGCGTTGGTAGTGAGTGACCAAAATGATCGCGCGATCCGGGCTGCGCAGTGCATTGATGCCTTGGGCAACGGCGCGTAACGCGTCGATGTCGAGGCCGAC
>CAZHLE010000019.1:0-8224 GCA_964533065.1 uncultured Woeseiaceae bacterium
CCGCGGCGGCTACCGTCATCGTGTTGGGAACCGTCGACCGCCTGAAGCCTTAAGCAAGCGATTGCGTTGTGATTAAGAGAGGCCGCTTCCCTGAAGCGGCCTTTTTCATGAAATCGACTTTTACTGCTTGACTTGACTTAAGTCCCCCGATTTCGCAAAAACCGGCATTTTTAGTGTGATCCGGTTCACGTTTCGGCCCCACCCCTGTCTCTATACTGCGACAGATGGATGCACCGTTATCAGAATCCAGCGTCTCTTTAAAACTTGAAGAGATCCAGCGCCGCTGCAGCGAATTGATCGACGCGCCGGAAGGTTTGCTCGCTCTTTCGCTCGAAGATGCCGTGGCAACGCCACAGATCGGCGATCCGTACAACCAGATAAAACCCTAGGCCCCGGAATTTCCCGCACCCGAACCCTGTTCCGACGCAGCAACGGCTGCGATTTGCAGCTTGCGCATTATCGCCGCTTTGCTGGCGTTGACCGATCCGGCGACCCGCATGCAGCAGTACCCGAATTTGCGTTCGGCCTTGTTTTATGACTCTATGTGCGGCCTCGATTTCGAGGATCCGACGTGAGCAACACGCTGTTGTATGTGATTACCGTGCTGATCTGGGGCTCGACCTGGTTTGCCATCGAGTTCCAGCTCGGCACCGTTGCGCCCGAGGTTTCGATTGTCTATCGCTATATCGGTGCCACATCGCTGTTGTTCCTCTGGGCCGGCATTCGGGGGCTCAAGCTGCGTTTCGCGTTCCGCGACCATCTCTGGTTCATGTTGCTGGGCGTTCTGCTATTCGGCCTGAACTACGTGCTGGCTTACCGGGCGCAGATCCATATCACATCGGCGCTTTCGGCGATCGCTTTCTCGACCATGGTGTGGATGAATATTCTAAATGCCAGGTTGTTCTTCGGTATACGCACCGGGCGGCGTTTGTTGCTGGGCGCTGCGCTCGGTATCGCCGGCATTTTGACCTTGTTCGCACCGCAGGTAAGCGAGCTCGCGCTGACCGACAGTGTGCTGTTTGGATCCTTGCTCGCGCTCATGGGCGCGTTGGTGGCGTCGTTCGGCAATATGGCCTCGCAGGCAGCGCAGCGACGCAAATTGCCCATCATCCAGTCGAATGCCTGGGGCATGTTCTACGGCATGCTGTTTTCCGGCTCGATCGCCGCAGTGCAACAACAGACGTTTAACTTCGAATGGTCAGTGAGCTATGTGAGCTCGTTGATCTATCTGAGCGTATTCGGCTCGGTATTCGCTTTCGGCGCCTACCTGACGTTGTTGGGACGCATCGGTGCACACCGGGCCGGCTACGCGATGGTCCTGTTTCCCGTAGTCGCGTTGATCCTGTCAATGCTGTTCGAGGGCTTGCGTCTCGAGGCCAGCCTGATCGTCGGTACGCTGCTGGTGTTGGCGGGCAATGTGCTGGTTCTGAAGAAGGATTTGACACGTCGGTCAATTCCAAGTGTAGTGCCAGGCTCTTCGGATTCGGATTTGGCCAGCAATGGACGAGTTCAGGCTCGAGCGCACGACGCAAGGTGACAGGCTCACGGTCCCGTTTAGCGGGCCAAACATACTGCGCTACCCGCTATATAACAAAGGCACCGGCTTTACGGCCGATGAACGCCGCAGGCTCGGTATAGAGGGTGCACTGCCGGCGCAGCACAACGCCATCGATGTGCAGGTAAGGCGTATCTACCGATCCATCTTTTTTAACCAGGATCCGGTCGGGCGCGCGATCGGGCTTGCGTCACTTCAGGATCGAAATGAGACCCTCTATTACAAGTTGCTGCACGAGCATCTCGAAGAGGCGATGCCGATAGTCTATACGCCGACCGTCGGCAAGACATCGCAATACTACTCGCGCGTTTTCCGGCGCTCACGCGGGATATTCATTACCCCGGATCATCGTGGCCGAATCGAACACGTATTGCGCAGTTCAGCGCCGTTTACAGGCGTAAAACTGATGGTCGTCACCGACAACGAAGCGATCCTCGGAATCGGCGATCAGGGCGCAGGCGGCATGGCAATCAGTATCGGCAAGCTGGCTTTGTATTGCGTTGGTGCAGGTATACACCCGGCACGCACGCTTCCAATAAGCCTCGACGTTGGCACCGACAACCAGGAATTGCTCGACGATCCGTTGTATCTCGGCTGGCGCCAGCCACGCCTGCGCGGCGCCGATTACGTTTCGCTCGTGGATGAATTCGTGGCTGCCGCACAGGCTGTATTTCCCGGTGTTGTCATCCAGTGGGAAGATTTCAAAAAAGACAATGCGTTGATGATCCTGGATCGCTATCGACACCAACTGCCATCGTTCAATGATGACATCCAGGGCACGGGTGCCGTCGCATCCGCTTGTGTTCGCGCTGCCTGCCAGGTCTCGAAGCAGACCTTCGCAGAAAGTCGAATCGTGATTTTTGGTGCGGGCGCTGCAGGTCTCGGGATTCAACGGCAACTGCGCGCACAGCTGGCACGCGCCGGTGTTGGAGGTGAAGCGTTAACGCGGGCGATCCTGCTCATGGACAGCCAGGGAGTCGTGAGTGAGGATCGCGCAAGTCTGGACGATTTCAAGCGGCAAATGGCATGGCCTGCTGCGATGACGGCTGAACTCGGTCTCGACGCGGCCGCCCGCAAGGATTTGCAATCTGTCGTTACTGCCTTCAAAGCAACAGCGCTGGTGGGTACCTCGGGGCAGGCTGGTGCATTCACGGAAGCAACGGTGCGCGCAATGCTGGCAAACACTGCGAGGCCGATTATTCTGCCGATGTCGAACCCAACCTCGATCAGTGAGGCAGTGCCCGAGGACCTGTTGCGCTGGACCGATGGCAAAGCGCTTGTTGCTACCGGCAGCCCGTTCGCGCCAGTAAACACCGCGGCGGGCGAGCGGCTTATCGGCCAGGCCAACAACGTATTCGTATTCCCGGGTATTGGTCTTGGCAGCATCGTCAGCGGGGCGCGCGAAATTACCAGCAGCATGATCGCTGCAGCTGCCAATGCGCTTGCGGTATCGCTGACGGACGGGGAGATCGACGCGCAGTTGCTGGTACCGAAAGTCGGCCGGTTGTGGGAGGTCTGCGGCGAGGTCGCGCTCGCCGTAGCGCAACAGGCAATCGATGATGGCGTGGCGGCGAACGAAGAAAAGGACAAGATAGCGCAAAGATTGTTGGAGTATCGCTGGCAGCCGACTTATCCGGAAATCGTCGTTGCAGGCAAAAGCGGCTGAACCCGGCGCCGTAATTTCGGTCCCATAACCCCAATATCCGGAAAAATCAGGACCCAGCCATGATTCGAATCACTTTGAGCCTGCTTGCATGTGGCGCGGTCGTCTTCCTCGCGGCGTGTGATCCAACGCCGAGTGCGGTGGATACCACGGCAGCAGAGGGCGTGCCGGAGTCAATGACGCTCGTCGAAACGGTGCGCAAGTCCGGAAGCCAGGACCTGACCGTGCCCTATAAGAAGTACGAAATGGATAACGGCCTGACCGTGATCCTGCACGAGGACAACTCCGACCCGCTGGTGCACGTGGATATCACCTATCACGTTGGGTCCGCGCGAGAGGAAGTGGGCAAGTCAGGATTTGCGCACTTTTTCGAACACATGTTGTTCCAGGGCTCCGAAAACGTAGCCGACGAGGAACATTTCAAAATCATCGCCGAATCCGGTGGCACGCTGAACGGTACGACTAATTCGGATCGAACCAACTACTTCGAAACCGTGCCATCCAATCAGCTCGAAAAAGTCCTCTGGCTCGAGGCCGATCGCATGGGGTACTTCCTCGACTCGGTGACCCAGGAAAAGTTTGAAGTGCAACGCGAAACGGTCAAAAACGAGCGCGGCCAACGCGTCGACAACCAGCCTTATGGCCGTCTTTCGGAACGCGTCGGCGAAGCCTTGTACCCGGTGGGCCACGGCTATTCCTGGTCGACCATTGGCTACATCGAGGATCTTGACCGGGTCGACCTCGAAGACCTGAAACGGTTCTTCCTGCGCTGGTACGGGCCGAACAATGCCACGTTGACCATCGGCGGCCATTTTGATGCAGCGCAGGCGCTGGCCTGGGTCGACAAGTATTTCGGCCCGATTCCACGCGGGCCTGCGGTCGACACGCCCGAAAAACCACCAGTTACGCTGGATGCGGACCGCTATATCTCGATGCAGGACAATGTCGCTTTGCCGCTTTTATATATGGCCTGGCCAACGGTGTCGTTGTATCACGCCGACGAAGCGCCGCTCGATGTGCTCATGTTCATTATCGGCCAGGGCGACACCTCCCTGTTGTACAAGAACCTGGTCAAGACCGGTTTGGCCGTGCAGGCTGCAGCCGGACATGGCTGCGAGGAACTGGCCTGTACTTTTACGATGTACGCCTTGCCGAACCCGGCAACCGGAAAGACGCTCGCAGACCTCGAGCAAATCGCGCGCGAGTCGCTCATTGAATTTGAGGAACGTGGCGTCCTCGCCGACGATCTCGAGCGTGTCATAATGAACATTGTCTCCGGCAAAATCTATGCGCTGGAAAGCGTCGCCGGAAAAGTATCGCTACTCGCGGCGAATGAGACCTTTACAGGCAATCCGAATTTTTCAGCCGCGGACCTCGCGCGCTACGAAAACGTCAGTGCCGCAGACGTGATACGTGTGTACGAGCGTTATCTCAAAAACAAACCGGCCGTTATCATGAGCGTGGTGCCCGAGGGCCAGTCGAACCTGGTCGCTGCCGCAGACACCTGGACCCGACCAGAGCGCGACTTGCCGGATTACGCAGCTCTCGATAGCGAGCCGCTCGAGGTGCGTCGCGGCAAAGACGATTTCGATCGCAGCATCAAGCCACCGGCAGGCGAGAATCCGGCCGTTATCCTGCCTGAAATCTGGCGCGATTCACTCAAAAACGGTGTTGCTGTGCTCGGTGCTCTGAATGCGGAAACCCCGACCGTTGCCGTGCAGCTTCGGATCGAAGCTGGCCAGCGGCATGAATCGTTGGAGCAGCTTGGACTCGCCGCGTTAACCGCCGCGATGATGAATGAATCGACGCTGGATTCGAGTAATGAGGAAATCTCAAACGAATTGCAGAAACTAGGGTCTACGGTGCAGTTTTCCTCGGGCAATGACAACACTATCCTGAGCATCAGGAGTCTTACGGAAAACCTCGATGCAACACTGGCGATCGCGGCCGAGAGACTGCTGCGGCCGAAATTTGACGCGGCCGACTTCGCCCGGGTGAAAGATCAGACCTTGCAGTCGATCCGGCAGAGCCAGGTCGACCCCGGCGTCATGGCTGATGTTGCGTACCAAATGGTCCTCTACGGTAAAGACAATGGTTTTGCTTACCTGAACCTGGGCACCGAAGAAGCTGTAGCCGGACTGGAGCTTGAGGACGTACGCCTCTTTTACAAGACTCAGTACTCGCCGCGTGTCGGCAGTATCATTGCGGTCAGCGATGTTGCGCAGCCCGCACTGATTAAAAAATTATCCGTCTTCGAAAACTGGCAGGGCGTGGTGGCACCCACGCCGAAACTGGCCGCGTTTCCAGATGTGGGCAAGACCAGGATTTACCTCGTGGACAAACCGGGTGCGGCACAATCCGAAATTCGCATCGGCAAACGTGCACTCAAATTTGATGCAACTGGTGAATTCTACCGGGCCACGCTCATGAATTTTTCGCTTGGTGGGGCATTTAACAGTCGCATCAACCTGAATCTCCGCGAAGACAAGGGCTACTCCTACGGCGCGTGGTCGAGCTTTAGTGGCAACAAGGAGTATGGGTCCTTTACCGCACAGGCCGGCGTTCGCACCGATGCGACCGTCGATAGTATCGTGCAATTTGAAAACGAAATTCGTGGCTATGCCGCGTCTGGCATTTCCGAGTCCGAACTCTCGTTCACACGCAAGGCGATTGGCCAGCGCGACGCGCGCGCATATGAAACTCCGTCGCAAAAGCTCGGCTTCCTGGGGCAGATTCTCGAATACGACCTGGACGAGAGCTTCGTCAATACGCAGAGCGATATTCTTGCAAGCATTGGTAAAGATGAGATCGACGAGCTGGCCAAAAAGCTGCTGCAGATTGATGACATGGTGATCGTCGTGGTCGGCGACAAGCAGGTGATACTTCCAGGGTTAAAGACGCTAGGCTATGAAATCCTGGAAATGGACGCGAATGGCGAGTTGATAGAGTCCTGATAGTCAGTCTCTGCTATTCTGCGTCCGTCATCGGGTGAGTGAAGGACGATAGTGGACGACATTCAAGCTTTGTTTGATCACAACCGAACCTGGGCGGCCAGGATGGAGCGGGACGAACCAGGTTTTTTCGCGCGTCTGGCCAAGCAACAGGCGCCAAAGTACATGTGGATCGGCTGTTCGGACAGTCGCGTACCGGCGAACCAGATTACAGGTCTGATGCCGGGCGAGGTCTTTGTGCATCGCAACGTCGCAAACGTTGTGCTGCAAACTGATCTCAATTGTATGTCGGTGGTCGACTTCGCCGTTCACCGCCTCAAAGTAGAGCACATCATCGTTTGTGGTCACTATGGTTGTGCCGGTGTTCGCGCAGCAATGGGTACGGAGACCGTAGGCGCCGTGGATCACTGGTTAAGTGGCATTCGTGACCTGTGGGATCAGCACAGAAAAGAACTCACCGAATTACCGGCAGCCGTCGCCGAGGCGCGACTTTGCGAGTTGAATGTTCAGCAGCAGGTGCGATCGCTATGTCGATCGACTGTGATGAAGGACGCCTGGAGCCGCGGTGAGAAAATTCAAGTGCATGGCTGGATCTACGGTATTCAGGACGGCTTGTTGCGCAGCCTGGGCGACCCGGTTACTGCGGTAACGCAGATCTGAAGGCGACAGCTTAGGCGGCCGATTGCTCATGGAAGAGAATTCGCGGGAAGGGATCCCGGCAATTGGTCGAACCGGGCAAGTGGCGCCATGCGCGCCCGGTTCAGGCTCAGCCTGCCGTCGTCGCCGAGGGAGTAGTTGTCAACCTGCTTGAGTACGTCGAGAAATTCCGACTCGAGACTCATATCCGGACAGGCCATCATCGTGACGGCCATGTTCCGGCCGAATCGGATGCGCTGGCCACTCTTTATCGCGTAGGGAGCCGAAAAGGTGTTGCAGGAAGCGCTGCCCGTAGCAATGGATTCCCCGGCGAGCAGTGTGAAGACGGCCTCCTGCGCAGTCCGACCTGCCTCGACCGGCCTGCCACGCAGTTCGACAAGCTTCCAGCGCTTGTCCTCGATCGCGGCATCGTGCACGTGCTTCTGCAGCACGTAATGGCCGGCCAGATCGCCTGTGATGCGCTCGCCTTGCTGATCGAGATGAAACAATTGGTTCTCGCCAACCTGGTATTGTTGCGCCGCGCTGTCGCCTGTCTCCAATGTCACCTTGCCGCCGGCATCGTTCCAGGTGAAGGTACCGCTGTGCGATGCCGGGATGGGCGACTCGTCGATATACAGCATCGAGTATTCGAAAGTGCCGTCCTCGTGGAGCGTAACAGCGGTTTCAATGCCCGGGCAGCTGGCACAAGGAACAACGCCCGAGTAGGTGCCAGCCCAGTCCAGTGAGGTCCGGCTATTGTCGCCAATCGGAAGGGAAGATGGCTCGTCTGCGGCGCGCTTCTCAGCCGGCGCGTCCTCGCGCGCACAAGCGATTGCGAGAAGCAACGTGAATGTGAATCCAATCAGATGTTTGCGGTGCATGTTGTCTCCTGGTGTCGCAGCGTTGCTGTTGTCTGCTGCTGTATTGTAGATGGCGACTCTCGGAAAGGTACTGACAACTTAACTCCCTGGCTTGTGCAATTATCTACAAGTTGGGTTCTTAACGCGGCCGCTTTTTTTCGGGTCGGCTTAGGGCTATTCTCGGTGTCAGCCCAATTGATTCGCCAAACGGCGTCAGGAGTTAGTGGATGACAACGCTGCAAACCAATCCGGGAATCGGATTTTACAGGCGACTGCTGTGTTCCCCGGTGGCCGTCGTCGGCCTCGTTTTGGCCACCACAGCATTGCTTTCCGGATGCGCTTCGGCGCCGGAGAAGTCCACGGCGATGATCGACCAGCAGGCCGATTTCGGCAACTACAAGACGTTTACCTGGTACACGATTAGCAGCGCAGAGGGTGCCAATGAGCCCATGTCCCTGGTGGACAGCAGCATTCGCGCAGCGATTGCGACTGAGATGCAGCGCAAAGGTTACGTTGAAGCACCGGCTAGCGGCACCGCAGACCTCCTGATTGACTATGA
>CAZHLE010000019.1:8234-20627 GCA_964533065.1 uncultured Woeseiaceae bacterium
AAAAAGCAATCCGTTCCGGATCGGCGTTGGTGTCGGCAGCTATGGCAGCGGCGTTGGAGGCAGCGTCAGCACCAGCACGCCGAGCGTCAAGAATGTAAGCGAAGGCTCACTGGTCATTTATGCGATCGACGCGGCCCGCAATGCCGAAGTGTGGCGGAGCCGCGTTTCTCGCGAGCTGGGCAAAGGTTCCGTGAATCCCGACGTCGTTCAGAGCGTGGTTGCCGAAGTTCTAAACGATTTCCCCGAGCGTACGGCTACCCCGTAGACAAAGCGCCTGCCATATATCCTTGGCATTACCCGAAACGATTTTAGTATCAATTAGTTATAGGCGTACCCTCGCAAGTCACTTTAACATAGCAGCGGGCCTCAATATCGACTGCGGGCAGAACAAAATCCTAAATAAAGAGCCGTCGGGGGGTATCCGAGTCAAAGGCTGTAGGAGTCCGACCATGCCGCAAGCCAGCAAGATCCTGCCCGAGGCGTCGAACGAACAATTCGATTCGCCCAAGTTTTCCACGCCCGGCTAGCGTAACGCGATCGAACGTTTGCTGAACTCGTACAAGGCGCGTCAGCCCGTCGCGATTGCCATCGGCGAGGGCAAACTGGCTGCCGGTTTCGTCGTCGGGCGCTTTCTTGGGAGGCTTGGCGAGGACACTGCGGTCGCCCGGATTACCCGGCCCTGCGCCAATGCGGCTGAACTGATGCGCCGTATTGTCAGGTCCGTGGGCTTCGATCCCAAGGACATGAGCGTGTCGGACCTGCAGAGTGTGCTGCGCATGTTCGCCGCACAGTCATTTGCATGGAGCAAATCCAGAACCCCGAATGGTGGGTCCTCGACCGGATTCGCCAGCTGGTGGAGCTCGAACTTCGAGGCCAGTTTGGCCTGATGCTCGTCCTGACCGGGCAACCTGCTTTACAGGAATTGTTGCATACGCGGCCGTTGAATTCGGTCTGCCTGCACGCAGGGCAGCGCATTTCCCCGCAGCCGCGAGCCGGTCGCCTGGTTATACGAATGACCGGCGACCATCGGAAGCAAGCTGGCCAGCCGTTATCACCCCTTGATCAGCTACACGCCTGAAGGTGTGATGCTGGTCGATCTGGGCAGTACCAACGGCACTTGCGTGGATGGCGTTCAAATTGAAAGCCACCGCCTGGCCGCGGGCGAAACGATCTCCCTTGGGGACTGCCGGATCGAGTACCTGTTGGACGACGAGCAACCGGGCGGATTGCTACGGGCCGGCAAACCGGCGCTGCAGATACCGGCTCATAACGCCGTTGCCGCTCAATTTACTGATAGCCGCAAGTGAGTAGCTTCCATCGCTGATGATGGCCTGCGCTGCAAGCAGGCCGCTTTTTACGGCCGGCCCGATGCCCTCGCAAAGATCGTGCGTTGCGAGTCCGGCCGCATCGCCGACAAGATAGGCATTTCCGTCGACAACCGGATCCGCATGGCCTCGCAGGTAGTAGCTGTAGCCTGTCGGATGCAGGTCGCTGATTCGCAGCATGCCTTTGCGCTGCAGCCGGGACAAAAAACTGCGCCAATAGTCTTGCACGCGGCCGCCGCGTCGCTTTAGTTGTTCGGCCATGCCGCCAAGGCCAATGTTGAGGTATCCATTGGCCTTGGGCACATACCACGAGTAGCCTGGCAGGCCGTCATCGAAAAACCACAGGTGACACTCGCCCTTGTCCCACGCATAAGCAAATTCCTGCTCATAGGTAGCGGTTTGCAGCGCATGGTTACGCGGATTGCGCTCCTCGAAAATGTGCCGATACACAGGGCATGCGGTGCCACCGGCTCCGACCAGGTATTTACAGCGGAACCGGCTGTCGATGATGAAATCGCCGCCGGACCGCTGAACGTCGATTACCTTGTGCTGGATTAGCGTCGCGCCCGATCGCCGCATCAGGAAATCGTCAAATTCAAAGCGTCGAATGGAATGCTGACATGTGGCAGGCCTGGCAGTCAGCACTTTGCAGTGCAGGTGCAATTTCTCGAAGGTCATGAAGCCGAGCGGATAGTCATTCGCGCCGAGCTCAAGATCGGCCATTACTTCCGGTGTTACCCAGCCGGCACATAACTTGTGGCGTGGGAATGTCACCCGATCCAATACCAGCACGTTGAGCCCCGCAGCATGCAGCTTCCAGGCGCAGCTTGAACCTGCCGGGCCGCCGCCAACGACAATGGCATCGGCGCTTTGCATGTCAGTCGTTCTCATCCGTGACGGCGAGCTGATACCGGCGTGTCCACGGTATTTTGCCGTTACCGGGTGGTGCAAACAGGATCTGATAGAGCTGCAAGGTGCCGGACTGAAATCCGGCCGATGATCCGGCCAGGTAGAGTCGCCACATGCGCACAAATTTATCGCCGTAGATTGCCGCCACTTTGTCGGCCACTGCATCGAAGTTTTGCAGCCACAGGGCACAGGTGCGCGCGTAATGAGGGCGCAGGTTTTCAACATCGACCACCATCAGTTTATGCGGCTCGAATACGCGCATCATTTCGCTGAGGCTCGGCATGTGGCCGCCCGGGAAGATGTGCTTGACGATCCAGGCGTCCGGTTTTTGTGGATGACTGCGTCCGATCGAATGTATGAGGCCGATGCCGTCGGTTTTGAGGCAACGCTTGATAATCGCGCCCAATGTACTGAAATTGGCCAGACCAACGTGCTCGAGCATGCCGATAGATACGAAGGCATCACAACGACCGTTGATATTTCGGAAGTCGTCTTCGACAAACCGGATCCGGCCATCCAGGTTCATTTCGGCGGCCCTTTGCCTGGCGAAGGCGATTTGCTCGGCCGAGTTATTGTAGGCGACGACATCCACGCCATAATGCTCGGCCATATGCAGCGCTAATGCACCCCAGCCACAACCGGCTTCAATCACTTTTTGCCCAGGTCGGAGTCGCAGCTTGCGACAAACGTGGTCGAGTTTGCCGAGCTGGGCCTCGGCCAATGAAGCCGCAGCTGTATCAAAGTAGGCGCAGGTGTAGACCATGCGCTCGTCCAGCCACAGTTTGTAGAAGTCGTTGCCGAGATCGTAGTGGTGGTGAACGTTATGCCACGAACGAGTCAGTGAATTCTCGCGCATCGCGTGCAGAACAGATCCGATCTTCGGGCCGTAATACCGATTCGCGTTGCGGCTCGTGATAGATGCGGTAATTTCGTTGACGAAAGTCAACAGGTCACCATGAATTTCTATTCGCCCGTCGCTGAAACACTCGCCAAATCCGACCGACGAATTACGTAACAAATCAAAAGCAGTGCGACGATCCTTAAGCTCCATACAGGCGACCGGGTGGGAATCAGTCAGGCGAAATTCCTCGCCGTTCCAGAGCCGCACCGAAATGCGCGGGTTTCCTGCGCACCGCAGTATCCAGCGCACAAAGCGATGCGTGAGAACTGGATTCCCAAAACTATCCCGAGTGTCCACGCCCATCGTCTTTTCCTCCCTGGCGCTGCAGCTCCGCCCGAAGCAAGCTGATTTCCTCCACCAATTCGAGCACCAGCGCTGCGCCCGCAATATTCACGCCGAGGTCGCGTTCCAGGCGTTGCGCTGCCTGTGCTAGCGGCAGACTGTCGCCTGAAAAATACCATTCGCCAGTATCTCGGGCCAGCGGTTCAAGAATGCCTTCATTGACAAGTTCGAGTAACCATTCGCTGCGACAAGAGCAGGCCAGACATATCTCAGTCATTGAAAGAGTCACTTCTCCGTCAAGCAATGTGCCGGTCAGGAAATTACTGGACATGCTGATATTTCTCCAGGTGCTCGCGAGGGTCGTAGCTCAGCTCCCGCTGCATGGTTTCATAGAGTTGTTTCGCGATTTCGCTCTTCGCCGGGGGCAGGGTGACTTCAATCGTCACGTAGAAGTCGCCAGCAGGCTGGCCGGGGATACCGCGATTCCTGAGACGCAATTTCTTGCCGCTGCCGCTTCCTGGTGGGATCTTCATGTCGACGGGCCCGGTCGGTATCGGTACCTTGACGGTGGCGCCGAGCGCGGCCTCCCAGGGTGTGACTGGAAGTATGAGGTGGACGTCTCGGTCGATCACGGAATAAACCTGATGCGGGCGAAACTGGATTTCAAGGAACAAGTCACCGGAGCGTTCGCCGCCATGCCCCGGTGCGCCTTGGCCAGCCAGGCGTATTCGCTGACCTTGCCGAACACCCTTGGGAATTCTGACGTTCAAGGTGCGATCCCTGGTGACTACATGGCCACTTTGATCCAGTTCAGGCGTTCGCAGGCTGATCGAACGCGCCGCACCATGATACGCGTCCTCAAGATCAATCTGCACTTTCGCATGGTGATCCTCACCATGCGCGCGGAAATTTTTGTTGCCATTGGCGCCATAAGTGAATCCCTGACGCTGACCGAACAGAGATTCAAAAAACTCGCTGAACGCGGCATTGTCGCTGCCATCGAATCCGCTGCCACGATATTCAAAACCGGAGCCCCAGTCGGGAGGCGGTCGAAACTCCGTTCCGGCTTTCCAGTTCGCACCCAGTTCGTCATACGCCGCGCGCTTTTCGGGATCCTTGAGTACCGCGTAGGCTTCAGCAAGATCCTTGAAGCGTTTTTCAGCGTCAGGTTCCGTGCTGACATCCGGATGAAACTTGCGCGCCAGTTTGCGATAGGCACGCTTGACCTCATCCTGACTTGCGCTCCGCTCGAGCGCCATTATTTTATAGTAGTCCTTGTATTCCACAGAACATCGCACCCGTTGCCGTCAACAACAACGCAGCCTAGGCCATGCGCCATTGTCCCGTGCGCAACGCTCAATGTACCTACGGGTAAATACCGATGCATGGCCAAGAGCGGGTTGCAGGTAATGTCCCCCAAAAATCTTGCCGTAACCAGTATGTTGGGCTAATCGATTCACCTGTAGCATGGGTAACAAGATAATTGATCGCAAACTTCAGGACACTGTGAAACATGCGCGGGTGCGATGAAATCTCCATGAAAGCGATGCTTCTTTGCCGTATTGCGTCGTTACAGGACCAGCCTGAGCCGCTCAAACTGGTCGAGACTCCGCGACCCGTTCCAGCTCGCAATGAGGTGTTGATCAGGGTCAGCGCCTGCGGTGTTTGCCACACAGAACTCGACGAGATCGAGGGTAGAACTCCACCGTCATTCTTGCCTGTCGTGCCCGGCCACGAGGTTATCGGACGGGTCGCCGAGCTGGGCGCCGATGTAACGAAGCTCGCCATGGGCGATCGTGTCGGCGTGGGATGGATCGCGAGGTCGACCGGCGACGAGCATGAAAACATTGCTGCTGAATTCCTTGCTACCGGCCGGGACGTGAACGGTGGTTATGCCGAATTCATGACCGTGCACGAGCGATACGCGTATCGCATACCCGATGGACTCAGTGATTACGAAGCTGCGCCGCTCCTGTGTGCCGGGAGCGTTGGCTATCGTGCACTCAAACTCGCCGGGATCCACAACCACGACGTGCTTGGCCTGACCGGATTCGGTGGTTCAGGGCATCTGGTGCTGCAACTGGCCAGGTATCTCTACCCTCGGTCGCCGGTATACGTTTTCGCTCGCAGCCCCGCCGAGCGTGAGTTTGCGCTCGAACTGGACGCAGACTGGGCCGGAGATACAGATGACACGCCGCCACAGCCACCACATGCCATCATTGATACAACGCCCGTGTGGCACCCGGTACTTGCCGCACTGAAATGCCTGCGTCCCGGCGGAACGCTGGTCATCAATGCGATTCGCAAGGAAGACTCCGATCGACACGAAATGGCGACAATCGATTATGCGGAACACCTGTGGCGTGAAAAGAAACTGCAGACCGTGGCGAATGTTACGAGCCATGACATCAGAGAGTTCCTCGAGGTCGCCATGAGAGCGGCTATTCGACCGGAGATCCGCCTTTACCGCCTGGAAGATGCCAACCAGGCTCTGCAGACTATTCGCGCCGGGCATATACGAGGCGCGAGCGTTCTAGTGGTTGCGGACGGATCAGGATAACTATTTGGGAAACTTCTCCAGCAACTTGGTGACGGCTGCATTGATCGCCGGTGACGGATCCTTGCGGTCGTCGTCCGTTACCGTCTTTTCTGCCCATCCATGCCAGACGGGTTGTTTGGTCCTGGCATCGAAAACGTCCACACCGAGAGTGCCCCGCGTGTAGCTGTGTGCCGATACCTCGTAGGCATAGTAGTGGCTGCCCCGAACGTGCCATCCCCACGGGCCGTAGTAAGGGGGCGGATAAGAATTGACAGAGATCTCCTGCCGAGTTCCGATCGTATAGGCAAGAACAAAATCAGCCTCGTCTTGCTGCTCGACAAACTGATAACCCTTGGTCTCAAGTCCCGCACGAATTGCGGCTTCGATCTTGGCAGTCGTCAGCGGGCTTACAACCGGTCCGGACCCGCCGGAAGCGGTAATGTATGGATTTGCACCGATCCATGAAAAAGTCTTGTATGCGCCGAAATTGGTTGTCTCATCGTAGTGAGCACCAGTCGAGATTGTCGAGCAACCAACGAGAAAAGCCATGACCAAAATGAAAAACACGAATGGCGGCGACCAGGAGCGCCGATCAGATCGATCGTTCATAATGGCGTACCCTCATTATTTAGCGTAAGTGCAGATTGTCGATTGAATCGGGTTACGACGGAATAGGTACAAAACACAGGGCAGGGTATGGAGGACGATGACTAATCTCTCAGGGCATGATCGCTTCGCACTGCGACTGCTGTTTATATTTGTAGTTGTCTGGTCTGCGCTCGCAATTAATCCGTAGTTTCGTTCGGATTGGCTGCTGGAAAACGTCATCGTGTTTCTGACTCTGCCTGCGCTCATTCAGATTCATCGGCACAAGCCCCTATCGCGGCTCTCCTACTACCTGATTCTTGTGTTTTCCTGCCTGCACCAGATTGGAGCGCAATCACTTTGACCGTCTGATTCACTTTCTTTACGGCCTGTTGATCGTTTATCCGATTCGCGAACTCGTGATGCAGACGCCGAGAGCGCAGGGAATTTGCGCTTATCTGCTACCGGTACTCATTGTTATTTCAACTTCAGCGATTTTTGAGCTGTTTGAGTGGGGTGCGGCCGTGGTATTTGGCGGCGGCCTGGGTGTCGCGTATCTGGGCACGCAAGGGGACGAGTGGGATGCGCAGAAGGACATGTTTTTGGCCGTTGCAGGAGCAATCAGCGCTACCCTGATTATTGCCGTCGCCAACTTTGCGTCGAGCCGCAATTCGACGTGATGGTCGCCAAAGGCCGAGTTTCGCTGCACGGCGCATACCATGCTTTGCAATTCGGGAAATAGGTAGTCGCCGAAAGGTCGCGCGCCTGTTACGGATAGCAGAAGGGTCAAACGGCAGTTAGCCTTAAACTGCGGAGTATTCCGATCGCGGGCGTTTTGGGAGGCCACATGAGCGATACCGTACTAGCCATCATCGAACTGGACGAATTTCCGGTCGTCGTAGCGAATCGAGCTGCGTGGCTCGCGCGTCTGCACGGCTGCGATTTGCATTTGTTGCTGTGTGATCCATCTCCCGGCTTGCTGCGCGAGGATTTCCTGGTTTCAAATGAAGCGCGGGAACTGCGCAAGACGATCGAAGCTGCTCAGCGGCAGTTCCTGAGCGACCTTTGCTCGTCTCCGGACGGCGAGGGCTTGACAATCGCTACTTCGATCCGTCACGAGCGGCCCGCGCACGAGATGATCATTGCGGAGGCGCTGGAAATGAAGCCTCGATTTATGGTCAAGGGCACGCAATATCATAGCCCGGCGGAAAGGGCGACATTTACTTATACGGACTGGCAACTGATTCGCAAACTTGCGATGCCTCTATGGCTGGTGAAACCGCATGAGTGGAAAAAACGCCCTGTTCTCGTGGCCGCGGTCGATCCGATGCATGCAGACGACGAGGAGGGCGCTTTGGATCAGCTGATCGTCAATACCGGCAAGTCACTGGCGGAAAAATGCAACGGCAGCCTGCTGTTGCTGCACACATACCAGCGGCTGGTTGAAATCGGCCGATACGCGATGCTCAATTTCAAACCCGTCAAATTGCCAATCGATGAACTGGACAAGAATATTCGCGAGGCCCACTGGCAAAAACTCGACGCCTTAGCCAGGGCAAACAACATCGCAGCCGAGTCCGTCCACCAGTTACCCGGGCGGACCAGCGACATTCTGCCGGCGTTTGCGCGCAGTCATGGTGCAGATGCTGTGATCATGGGTGCTCATGATCGCTCGGGCCGAAAGCGACGGGCCTTGGGAAGCACAGCCGAGCGCGTCATGGATCACCTGCATTGCGATATCCTGGTGATGCCTGGCAAGCCGGCATAGCGGGGCGCTTTCAGCGGCTGCGATACACACCGAAATAGACGAATGGGGCCGTCGCACGCTGGCCAGGCGCAACTTCGTCCGGGACCTGATGGCTGACCGCTTCGATGCTGCGCAAATATGCGGTGATCGCGGTGATGTCGTCGTCTGAAATCTTTGCGTAGCCTTGCCATGGCATCGAGGCAATTCGTCGCCCGCCATGGCGCCCGATCCCCGCACGGATCGCATTGGCGATCTGCGGGTCGCTCCACATGCCGATGCCGGTCTCGATGTCCGGTGTGATGTTGGATGGATAAACTACGGCAGGGTATTTATCGCCCATCGGATTACTCCAGGCGATTCCGACCCTTGAGCCAGCGAGCGATTTTTCCAGGTTTGGTTCGCCGATCAGCGCGCCATCAGTATGGCAGGCACCGCAACCCAGCAACTCCACGAGGTATTCTCCGCGTGCCGCTATGTGTGCGTTTCCCGGCGCGGATTGACCGGGACGCGGGCTCGGGGCGTCGATGATATTGACTGCGTCCACTTCCTCGTACTCCGCCAGCGGGCCGATACCGGGATCGGTGGCGCAACTGGTCAGAACGTAAAGCACAGCGAGTGCCACGAATCCAAATCGCATTGCATACGCTCCTGTCTGGAAATAACCCGGACCAGCATTATCCATGGCGAATCATTCGCCACCAATAGGTGGTTACCGACGGCGTGCTCGAAAGCCTTACAGCGACTCTGCGATGGGTTCGTGAGCTGGCGGGACCCGTTAAAATGAATGTGCGTATAATGTATATTATGTTAAATTAGGATTGGAGCTACCAAAAACTGTTTCGGCTTGGCCCGCTACTCCAGCAGAGGAATGAATTCATCGTCCCCGGGCACTTTCGGTCAGTTCGCCAAGGTCCTTTTCTTTCGGTTCAATTCGAAGCATCTACACCAGCCAGCCAAATACGCCGCCCGTAAGAAGGCCATAGATCAGCGCGTCGAGCAGGCTCTTTGCGGTAATTGACCACGGCCGGCCGAACCAGATGCTATCCGGTATCACGGCAAACCCGTTGGCGATAAACGCCACCGTACCTGCAATGCGGAACACAGAGAGATAATCGGCATCGGGCGCCAGGGTCCGCGTGACGACATAGGCACAGAGCACGGACACAGCCAGGAAGTAGACCACCATGCCGAGCATCTTCGGACCCATTGGCGGCATCCCGTTCGGTACCACAGTCACGTAAGCGACCGGCCCGGCCGCCAGTTTTTCCGCCATCTCAGGTTGTGCCAAGTCTGCATAGGCTGCGCAATGCGGCACGGTGTAAAACCCCGGTTTCGCACCCTGTAAGGCGCTACGAACAGCATCTTCGCGTTCGGTTTTCTCGTAATCGCTGTTGTGCCACTTGAATATCATCCAGATGGCAGAGCTGGCGAAGAAGCAGACAACGGCAGCCGCCACGATCGGCAGCCAAAGATCCAAGATACCCATAATACCCCCCTGTTTTCATTGCTTTTTTTGAAAACGCGCGGGTTATTTTAGCTCGATTTTCGGCTCGCTGTGCGACTGAAATCGACGTCAGTCTCGGCCATGCCGCCCTCTTCCGGATCCGGCGCGAAGGAATAGTCGAGTACGCCCGTTGCAATCAAATCGGTAGAGGCCTGAGCGACTTCGAGCTCGGTTTCGACTTCGCGAATCTTCATTTCCGATTTCAGGTTCTGGGTCGCTCGGTCAGAAAGTTCAGCACGCAACTCGCGGGTCTTGAGGACGGATTCCTTGAGGTTCTTGCCCAGCTCCTCGATCCGTGTTTGCTGGTGGGAGATCACATTATCGCGTTTCTCGATCCCTTCATTCGCTTCCTCGATGGACTTTTCGAGCGTTTTGGCTTGGCCTGAAAATTTCTCTACATCGGCCTGCGCCACTCGCAATTCGGCCTCCAGCGAACGAATTCGATCGTCACGTGGATCACGCTTGCGGGCAATACTGTGCGCACTCATCCGGGAACTGATGGCGGACAGCAGCCAGCCTATAAAGAAGGCGCCCGCCGTATACAGGATGAGGTTTTGGGGTAGCTCCACAAACATCGTCCTAGATTATGCACTTTTGAAATTCAGAAAAGGACCGAGTTCTCAGTCCCACAATGCTGGCAGCATCGGCCATCGCTGTGATATTGCATAACGCCCTATCGCCAGACCATTGCTGTTTGTATATAAAACAGCAAGTTATGAAACATTTATCGCGCGTCCAAGGCACTCAGTATCTCGATAGCCTGGTCGGTAAAGTCGGTAAAAAGCCCATCGATCTTGAGCTCCGTCACGCAAAACTTCAGTAATGATTCCATGCATGAAAAGCCGGCCGGCAAGTCATCCGAGCGGAACGTATAAGGATGCACGACCATGCCAAGCGCGTGCGCGTCAGCCACCAAAGACGATGCTTCGATCCCACCTTCGGTGACCGTATATAAGAGTGACAGGTGCGGCCCTATACCATCAGCGACCAAGGCCACGCAGGCCAACCCGGCCTTTGTCGCAAGTTCGATGTAGTCGGTTTCCGCCTCGTGCCACTCGTTCAGCCCGATCAGTTGAACGATGGGCCAGCGGCAGTCGAGGTCCTGCTTGAGCCGACGCACTTCGGCATCGTCAAAACATTGCACGAACACCAGGTCCGGGTCGTCTGCGCCATCAAACTCGGCTATCTGTTGCAATACCAGCTTTGACAGGTCAACACCCTCTTGCCGATGCCAGGCCGGACTCTTGATCTCCGGGTAGATGCCCGCCCGCCGACCGGTCGCCTTGTTGAGGCGATTGATCAACTGCATTTCCTCAACGAAAGTATGCACCCGATGGTGCCCGGTCTGGGCTGGGTAACGCCCCGGATAGACGGCTGAACCGTCCGCCTGCATACGCTCCCAGGCTGTCAGGGTACGAATCTCGGCCAGGTCGAAATCGCGTACGTAAAAGCGGCCGTCGGTCCGCGCCCTGCCCGGGTACTTGATGCTGACGTCGGTGACGGCGTCGAGGTGAATGTCGTGCAGCACGATCAGCTCATCGTCACCTGTGGCGACGACGTCCTGTTCGAGGAAATCGGCACCCATCACGTGTGCAAGGACTTTGGCCGCGCGCGTATGTTCGGGCAGGTAGCCCGAAGCGCCGCGATGTGCGATAACAGTGGTTTTCACGAAAGTATTAACATTAATTAAGTGAAATAACGATTTGTTTTATAAATAATTAGTCGGACTCAAATCCGGGAAAGTCAATCACTTCCCAGCGTGCCGTATCTTCCCCGCGCGCAACCCGGCGGATGGCATCGACCATTTCACGGCCATTCCAGTCGATGTGCTCGGCTACCCGCGCCACGACCTTTGGTGGTGTTTCGGTCACGCCGCCAAACGGCCGGATTGCGATCATGCCAATGTCATTGGCGTCCGCAACGTCCATCATATAAGTGACCACGTCAGGCTTTTCCTGAAAGGTGCCGGGCAGGATAATCACGGCTTCCGCAGCCTTGATCTGTGCGATGAATTCGTCCTTGATGGACTCCATCCGGCCATCGCTCGGCTGGTTCTCGGGTTTGCTGACGTTGAGGTAGTAAAAGCGGTCGTCGCTCTCCAGGAACTCGAATAGGCGAAGGTAATCATCACTCTCGTGAAACAAGTGCGACACAAATACACGGATCGGATTCTTTTCAGACACTCACGACTCCTCTGCGGGCTCCGGGTCATTATAGTATCCCGGCTGTTCCCATGCCTACGGCGATTCGGTATTGTAACGGCCACATGCGCCTCCTCCTTTACAATATTCGCTATGGCGTCGGCGGCGGCGCCGGTCTGCACATGCCGCTTCCGGGTGCCGGTTACGTGCTGGGTAATCAGTCAGTGCTGCCTGACATCACCCACTTCATCAAGTCCGTTGATCCCGATATCGTCGGCCTGATCGAAGTGGATACCGGTTCGATTCGTAGTCGAAATGTGAATCAGGCAGAGAAACTCTCTGCCGACCTCGGTATGAATACGTCTTACGAGACCAAGTACGGTGCCCGGTCGTTCAATAAAATGCTGCCTATCGTGCGCAAACAGGGCAATGCCTTCATGGCGGCAGCGCGCGTGCACGG
>CAZHLE010000019.1:20637-21237 GCA_964533065.1 uncultured Woeseiaceae bacterium
ACGGTGAAACCTTTCATTATTTCGACACCGGCATCAAGCGCCTGATCATCGAACTGGAGATGGAACATTTCTCGATATTCCTCGTGCACCTGTCCCTCAAGTACCGACACCGGCATCTGCAATTGCGGCATTTGCATGACCTTGTCAGGGCAACCAGCAAACCTGTCATCATCGCGGGTGATTTCAATACCTTTTGGGGCGAAAACGAGATATACCTGTTCATGAAGGCGGCGGGCCTGCAGTCAGCCAACACCAATAAAATTGCTACGTATCCCAGTCGCTCGCCGCGCAAGGAACTTGACTTCATTCTCTACCAGGAAGGAATCCGGGTAACGGGATTCGAGGTGCCACAGGTCAGACACTCTGATCATTTGCCACTGATCTGCGATTTTGAAATTGATTAATAAAATGACAAGCCAGCATTGGACAACTGAAACAGACGACAGCGGCATCACCTGGATCTGCCTGGACAAGGCTGATGGTAACGCTAACGTGCTATCGAGCGAAGTCATGCTCGAACTGGATACGGTGTTAAAACCACTGGAAGAAAAGCCGCCACAGGGTTTGGTGATTTATTCCGGCAAGACCAGTGGTTTCATC
>CAZHLE010000019.1:21247-32617 GCA_964533065.1 uncultured Woeseiaceae bacterium
GGGCGCGGATATTACGGAATTCACATCCATAACAACTCCCGAACGAGCCTACGCGGTCACACGCCTCGGCCAGCAGCTTTTTGATCGCATCGAAGCGATGAAGTGCCCGACGGTGAGCGCGATCAACGGCTTCTGTCTCGGCGGCGGCCTCGAACTTGCGATGTCAACCGACTACCGCGTGGCACTGGCTAATGAGAAAGCCATACTGGGTTTACCGGAAGTGCAGCTCGGATTACATCCGGGCTTTGGCGGCACCGTTCGCGCCATACAACTCTGCGGTGTACGTCCCGGTATGCAACTGATGTTGACCGGCGTACCCGTGACGGTCGAGAAGGGCCGTCGCATCGGTCTGATTGATCGTGTTGCGACCGACGACAACTGGCGGCAGCTGTGTCAGGAGTTGATTCTGGCGCGCAAGCCAAAACACAGACCTCCACTACTGGAACGTATTTTAAACTTTCGCCTGGTAAGACCATTTATCAAACCCATGCTGGTGAAACAGGTCGCTCAAAAAGCCCGGCGCGAACACTACCCTGCCCCGTACGCGATGATCGATCTCTGGGCTAAATATGGAGCTTCCGTCCCTACCGGCTATGAGGCCGAAGCGCGTTCCTTCTCAAAACTCATGTGCACATCAACCTCGCGGAACCTGGTGCGTGTGTTCTTCCTGCAGAACAAGTTGAAGTCGCAGGGCAACAAGCCCGCTACGAGGATTGAAACGGTGCATGTTGTGGGTGCCGGTGTGATGGGCGGCGATATTGCCGCCTGGTGTGCATTGCGCGGCTTGCAAGTAACCTTGCAGGATCGTGCAGCAGAATTCGTCGAACCTGCGATGAAGCGCGCGGCCGCATTGTTTGCCAAGCGAGTGCGCGACCCCGATGAACTAACGGCGACCACGGCGCGACTGCGCGCTGATGTTGGCGGCGGTGGTGTAGCAGGTGCCGACCTGATTATCGAAGCCATATTCGAAAATCTGGAGGCCAAAAAGCAACTCTACGCAACCATCGAAGCGAAGATGAAAGCCGGCGCGATACTGGCGACCAATACTTCAAGCATTCGGCTGCAGGAACTGCGCACGGAGCTGCGCCAGCCCGAGCGTTTTATCGGATTGCATTTTTTCAACCCGGTGGCACAGCTGCCACTCGTGGAAGTGGTGCGCTGCGACGATTCTGCGCAGGACGTTCTCGATGCGGGATTTGCATTCGTCAAGGCGATCGGAAAATTCCCGCTGGAATGCGCAAGTGCGCCAGGATTCGTCGTCAATCGGATTCTTGCGCCCTACATGACCGAAGCGATGTACCTGGTCGGGGCCGGAGTCAGCTTGGCTGCAATAGACGAAGTCGCTGTTGCATTCGGCATGCCCATGGGACCAATTGAACTGGTCGACAGTGTTGGACTTGACGTTGTCCTGCACGTCTCCAAGGTACTCGGCACGCAGATGCAAGGGCTGGTCGGCGAGCAACTGGCGGCGATGGTGGCCAGAGGAGATCTCGGCCGGAAGTCGGGCCGGGGCTTCTATTCATGGCACGACGGCAAAGCGCAAAAAGGTCCCGACACCGGCACTGCGCCGCCGGCAGATGCCGAAGACAGGCTGGTGCTCAGCATGGTCAATGAGGCCGTCGCCTGCCTTTCCGAGAAGGTTGTTACTGACGCCGACCTGCTTGATGCGGGCGTGATTTTCGGCACAGGCTTTGCCCCATTCCGGGGCGGTCCGATCAATTATGCTCGCGAACGCGGCATCGATATGGTGCTTGCCCGTCTACGGGAACTCGCTGCCGCGCATGGCGAGCGTTTTGAGCCACATCCGGGCTGGTCGGAGCTGCGAGTCGGCGATTGAAGGCCCATTGCTTGCGAAACTGTGCGTCCAGTCACGATGCGCGTGCCTTTAGGTATCGGAAGTCATTGAATTGAAGGTAGAATACGGCCGGATTTGAATACCCGTGCGCGTCCACATTTAAACAGGAACAAGCAGGAATAAGAATGTCGAGTGATGAGACCAATATGCAGCTGCTCAAAAGTTTTTCCCCTCTTGACGGTCTCAAACGCGACAACCTGGCGGCGCTGGTACGTAAAGTCCAGTTGCGCGAACTCTCGCCAGGCCAGGTGTTGTTCAAGGAAGGCGACACCGAAAAACGCACTTTCTACGTGGCCTCAGGCGTCCTGGAACTTGTCGACCAGGGTAAAGTTGTAGGCGCCGTGGAAGGCGGCACTGCGCTCGCCCGAAATCCGGTTGCTCCGGTGTTACCCCGCCGGGTGTCGGCACGTGCCCGCGACCGCGTGAAATTCATTTCCATCGATAGCGACCTGCTCGATGTCATGCTCACCTGGGATCAGACCGGCTCCTACGAGGTGTCCGAATTGCACGGCAAGTCTGACAGCGCTGATGACTGGATGACCATGCTGTTGCAGACCAAGGCGTTCCACAAGATTCCGCCGTCGAATATCCAGGCCATTTTCATGCGCATGCAACAGATCAACTATCGCTCCGGCGACGTCATTTTGAAGCAAGGCACGGAAGGCGATTATTTTTATGTGCTGACGCGTGGCTTTGCCATCGTGACACGTGAAACGCCGTTGTCAAAAGACGGCATTAAACTTGCGGAGTTGTCGGTCGGCGATACTTTCGGTGAGGAAGCCCTGATTTCCGATGCGAAACGCAATGCTACCGTTACCATGACCTCGGACGGTGGCGTGATGCGACTGGGCAAGGAAGACTTCAAGAAACTACTGAATGAACCGATGCTGGACTGGGTCAGTTACGAGCAAGGCCAGAAAATGGTAAAGGACGGCGCAGTCTGGCTTGATGTTCGCCTGCCGAGCGAATTTGAAAATCACCACATCGATGGTGCGATTAACGTTCCGCTGTACTTCATTCGGCTGAAGATCAACACCCTGAATACCAGTACCAAATACATCGTTTGCTGCGACACGGGGCGGCGCAGCTCGGCAGGTGCCTATATTTTGAGTGAGCGCGGTTTCAACGCCTTTGTACTGCAGGGTGGAATCAACAAGGTCTAAGGCGCGAGCAATTCGCGCGTCTACATGGTGTGGGTGGGTTTGTCGCCGCCCAAGGCTCCGGCCAGGTAGTTCTCAATTTTTTTCTGCGTATTACCCTGATCCTGGTCGCTAAACTGCACCCCGATGCCCGCGGTCCGTTTGCCCTGCGCGCCCTTCGGTGTCATCCAGATCACGGTGCCAGCGACCGGAATCTTTTCTTGCTCGCCCATCAGGTTCAGCAGCATGAAAACCTCGTCACCCAGGCGATAGGAGCTGTTAGTCGGGATGAACAAGCCACCATTCACGACAAACGGCATATACGCCAGGTACAACGCGCTCTTGTCCTTGATCGTCAGCGTCAATAATCCTGGCTTGCTCATTCAGTTACCTCGTTACCATCATTTCCGGCAGCTGCCCCGCGAGGGCCTCGCGGCCGCACCCCTCAAGACCCTCCGACAGGTCGATCAAAAGCCCTTCGAGGGTCAACTGGACGTTAAAGGAACCAGCGGCCTGACCCCGCAAGCGGTTGATCGTGTCTAAATAGCAGAACAGATTTCGCCTGTCCATGCGCTTCAGCACAGAATCGTCAATTGCCAACTGGGTTCCCGCCCTGGCGGCACCGGCTGCACGAAATATTGCCGCCTGCACCTGGCGTGCGAGCCAGTCGAGCACAAACGGCGTATCCAGCGAGGTCCAGCGTGCCGCAACCGCAATCGCCGACGCCTTGCCCGCGGCCACGGCCGCAAGGTCGCGGTTTAATCCGGCTTGCGCCTCGAGTTGCCCGCGCAGAGCGATGGCCGCCAAAGGCGCATTGCCGGCTAGCCGCAGCGCGGCTGACCAGCCCTGGCCTGGATGCAACCGGTCCAGCCACGCCAGGCCTTCGGCTTCGCCTGGAATCGCGAATTCGAGACGCTGACAACGACTGAATATGGTGGCTGGCAGGTGCCCTTTGCGATCCGCGATGAGGATCAGCAGGGCGTCCCCCGGGGGTTCTTCGAGGGTCTTTAAAAGGCTGTTTGCGGCGTTGCCGGTCATGGCATCTGCGGGCTCGATGACGGCGACCTTGCCACCGCCCTGGTAGCTCGTGAGACTGAGTTCTGTGACCAGGCCACGAATCTGGTCTATGCCGATGCTCTGCTTGTCATCGGGAGGACGGATCCAGCGAAGATCCGCGTGCTCGATGGGCTTCGGTGGGTGCTCTGGCAGGTCGGTGCGCGCACCGATATCCAGGTGCAATGCGGCCATCCAGGATGCCGCCGCGCGTTTGCCGACGCCGGCGGGTCCCGTCAGCAGGACGGCGTGCGGAACGCGCCCCTGTCGGACTCGCTCCAGCCAATTCGAGGCAAACTGTTTGTGCCAAATAAGTTCCATTATTTCATAACGTTAACTATTGTTTTTAACCCAGTGTCTCATCCAAAAGCCGGTTTGCCGCTACCGCTACGTCGCGGCCAACCTGCTCCATACTCGCCCCGGCATTGATGACCACGAAGCGATCGGGCTCTGCGGCTGCCAGCGCCAGGTACTGATCACGCACCCGGCTGAAAAATTCGTGGCGCTCGACCTCGATCCGGTCGGGATTGCCGCGCTGCCCTGCCCGGCTCATGCCCGTAGCCACCGGCGCGTCCAGCAACAAGGTCATGTCCGGACGCAGATCCGGGTGTACCAGCTCTGCCAGGCGATTGATGTCCGCCTGGGCGAATCCACGGCCGCCACCCTGGTAGGCCCGGCTCGCATCCGTAAAGCGGTCACAGACTACCCAGGTGCCCCCGGCCAGCGCCGGCTCGATGCGGTTTTGTACATGCAGGGCCCGCGACGCAAACATTAACAGCAGCTCGGCGATGTCCGGCATGGGCTCGTCGGCGTGTTCCACCAGCAACTGGCGAATTTTTTCTGCCAGCGGTGTGCCGCCGGGCTCTCGCGAAATCATTACCGGGAGACCGCGCTGCTCAATGATTTGGCGCAGGACCTCGACGTTGGTCGACTTCCCCACACCCTCGATGCCCTCAACGGTGATGAACTTGCCCCGCTGCATGCACTAATCCTGGTTGCGCTGATTTCGCTTCAGCTGTTGCAAGTATGCCGCGACTGCCTCGTCATGTTCTTCTTTGGTGACCGAAAAATAGTGACTCCCATCGCCAATACCCGTCGCAACAAAGAAAAGCTCTTCGCCCGCCGCCGGATTTAACGCCGCATGAATTGAAGCGCGACCCGGCATCGCGATGGGTGTCGGCGGTAATCCATGTTTCCTGTACGTGTTGTACGGAGTCGGCGTTTGCAGGTCCTTGCGGGTCAGGTTGCCGTTGAAATCCCGGCCAATACCGTAGATCACGGTCGGATCCGTCTGCAGTCGCATGCCCTTTTCGAGCCGGCGGGAAAACACACCGGCGATGCGCTCCCGCTCGTCGCTACGCGCAGTTTCTTTCTCGATAATGGATGCCAGGATCAGTCCTTCATACGGCGTTTTGACAACCGCTGCGCCGGATTTGTTGGTCCATTCCTCCGCGAGTACGTCCTGCATCAACTGGTAGGCCTGGCGCAGTACGGTGTGATCGCTGGTATTACGCGGGAAGTAATAGGTCTCCGGAAAAAATAATCCTTCCGGATTGCTGGTCGCTGCGCCCAGTGAGTCCAACAACGCAGGCCAGTCTTCATCGGTCATGCTTGCATCGAGTTCGGGGACCTCGTGCAGCGCGCGCAACAGTTCCCAGCGATTCCAGCCTTCGATGAGCGTAAAAGAGTAGAGCCGCACCGCACCGCGGGTAAATTGTTGCAGCAGGTCGCGCGGCGTGCTCCCCGGCGCGATGAGATATTCCCCGGCCTGAGTGCGGCTGGCCTGTTCAGTCCAGCGTGCATAAATTCGCAGCATTCGGCCGCTGGCAATGATGCCACGCTGCTCGAGGGACGCCGCAATGCCACCGAACGATGCGCCAGATTCGATGTCGAATGTAACGCCCGAGTCGCCGACCGTGACCGGCGTGCCGAGAAATTCGTGCAAACGCATCGCGCCGAACGCGGTAATCGCGAGCAACAGCGCCAGTATCGACAGCAGGATGGCCGGCAATGGTTTCAAGGCAGACACTCGGGCACGCCGTTGGCCGCGGCGAGCGCCTGAGCCTGTCGTGTACGGACACCGATCGACCAAAGCCGGGAACCGCAGCTTCGCACTGGCATCACGCCAAATTGGCTATTGGTCAGAAAAACCTCGTCAGCACTGAATAGCTCGTCAATGGCGACATCGCGTACATCACACTCAATGCCGGCACCCTGAAACCAACGGAACAGCTGTCCGCGCAGTATGCCCGAGACGCCGCAGCGGGTAATCCCGGGCGAAACGAGAGCCGAATGGGTCGCAATAAACACGTTGCTCATGGTACCGCAGATCAGGGCGCCATCCGTGTCGCGCATAAGGCCTTCAAAAATTTCCGGATCATTCCATTCTGCCCTTGCGAGCACCTGTTCCAGCCGGTTCAGCGTCTTGAGACCGGCCTGTTGCGGTTGAATCGCCAGTCGTGACGCGCAAAGCCGCACATCGGCACCCTCCTGGTAATATCGCGCGGGCATCTCCTTGGCGGCGAAAATTCCGACTCGTACGATTGGCCTGCAACCCGCAGCCCGGCGATAGCCGCGTGGCCCGTTTCCCGCCGACACGACCAGTTTGGCTGTGGCATATCGGCAACCACTACCCGACAGCCTGATTGCATCTTCGAGCGCCTGCTGGAGCGCTTCGGCGGATGGACAGTCCAGCTGCAGTCGTGCGGAACCGGTCTGCAGCCTGGCAATGTGTGCATCCAGAAATCGAGCCGCGCCGTCGCGAATTGCGATCGTCTCAAACAGGCCGTCTCCGTATTGCGCAGCACGATCATCGGCAGCGATGGAATCTATTCTGGTACCGTCCGAAAACCAGGCGTTCATGGCAGGATTGCCCGCAGCAGGCCCTTTGCCTTGGCACGCGTTTCGTTCAGTTCGGCTAAAGGGTCCGAATCCGCGACAATGCCGGACCCTGCACGCCAGCTGACCTCGTCGTTGCGGACCACCATGGTCCGAATCAAAATGTTCAGGTCCATACTGCCATCACGGTTCAGGTATCCAAATGAGCCCGTGTAAGCACCGCGCGGTCCGGCTTCAAGTTCGCTGATGATCTGCATGCAGCGGACCTTGGGGCATCCGGTAATCGTGCCGCCCGGAAACACCGCGCGGATCGCCGCGCCTGGGGTCACGGATGGCCGCAGCCTTCCCTGTATGTTGGACACGATGTGGTGCACGTGTGCATAGCTTTCCACAATCATCATTTCGCTGACTTCCACTGAGCCGGGCTCGCAGATCCGACCGAGGTCATTGCGCTCCAGGTCTATCAGCATGATGTGCTCGGCACGCTCCTTTGAGTCATCGAGAAGCTCGTCGAGTAGTCTTTTATCGTACTCAGGATTATCCGATCGTGGCCGCGTGCCGGCGATTGGCCGCGTCACGATAATGCCATTCCTGATGTGCAGCAGCCGCTCGGGCGACGAGGATACGATCGACACGCCATCCCAGCAGGCAAGGCCGGCGAATGGCCCGGGATTGGACTTGCACAATGCCGTGTAGATCCGGTTGGCATCGATGCCTGGCACTTTTGCTGACCAACCGCGAGACAGATTGGCCTGGTAAATTTCGCCCTCGGCAATCTGGCACTTGGCCGCCACGACCGCGTGCAGGAAGCGTTCGGGATCTTCCTCGTCGACTCTGTATTGCGTCTCTGGCGCGGCGCACTCAACGAGTTCGTGCGCGGCGGCGATATCGGCGAGCACCAGGTTGACGTCATGGTCGGACCCCGGCTCGGCAATGAAATGACACTGGCCAGTCTTATGCTCCACGATAATGGCGGCGGGACAGCGCACGGCAAAGGCCGTCGGTAACAGCGGCTCGTCGAAAAAAACAACGCTTGGCTCAATTTCGGCCGCCAGTTCGTAACCAAGAAACAGGAACCAGCCACCAGTGAATGGCAAGTGGGTGTCCTGCGCAGGCACTCGCTCGTTCTGCCACCAGTCATCCAGTGCCGTCAGAAATTCGTGCTGCCCCGCCGCCGCTGTGCCGGATAATCGCCCTGGTGCTTCAAGTACCAGCGCATCGCCGTGTGACAGCATCAGGAGATCAAATCCGCCGAGGGGCGATTTCGCTGCCGTGCTTTGCAGCAGAAAGGGGTAGCGTGCCGGTGCGAGGCGGTGAAGAGCGTGTAAATTGACGCCTGCCGGAAGCAGGGTCCGGTTCATACAAATTCCCGGAAAATCAGCGTCCCGTTCGTGCCCCCAAATCCGAAGGAATTGGAGATCGCGGTCCTGACCCGCGCGTCCCGTGCTGTATTGGGCACGTAGTCAAGATCGCAGGCCGGATCCTGGTTGTCGAGGTTTGTCGTAGGCGGTACTACCTTCCTGTTGATCGCCAGTACGCAAAAAATTGCCTCGGCGACACCCGCAGCGCCCAGCAAGTGCCCGGTCGTCGATTTTGTGGAACTCACCATGAGTTTGTCAGCGGCTGCGCCGAAGGCCCGCCGAATTCCGATTGATTCGCCGATGTCGCCGGCCGGTGTTGAGGTGCCGTGAGCATTGAGGTAATCGATATCGGACGCGTCGATGCCCGCATCCCTGATCGCGGCGAGCATCGATCGGCGCGCGCCGTCTCCGTCCGCCGGCGGCAGCGTGATGTGATAGGCGTCGCCACTCATGCCGAAGCCTATCAGCTCGGCATAGATGTTGGCGCCGCGCGCGCGGGCATGCTCGTACTCCTCGAGCTTTTGCGTGTTCCAGTTCTTCGAGCACAATGCAACCTGCTCCATTACTGAGCACGAAGCCGTCGCGGTCTTTATCAAATGGCCGGCTGGCACGTGTCGGGTCGTCATTACGCGTCGACATGGCGCGAGCCGAGCAGAATCCACCCATGGCGAGTGGCGTGGTCGCGTATTCGGAGCCGCCCGCCAGCATCACGTCCGCGTCTCCATGTGCGATCATGCGGCCACCGAAACCGATGCAATGCGCGGAAGTAGCACAGGCAGTCACGATGGATACATTCGGTCCGGTAATATGCTGCAGGATGCTGACGTATCCTGAGGTGATATTGATAATGCTGCCGGGAATGAAAAACGGCGAAACCTTGCGTACGCCGCCTTCGAGCATTTTCTTGTGGTTTTCCTCGATAGTCTTGATGCCGCCAATGCCAGCGCCCATCACAACCCCGATCGTGTGGCCGTTCACTTCTGTGATCTCGAGGCCTGCGTCCTGGATAGCCTTTACTGCCGAGGCGATGCCGTAGTGTACGAACGGGTCCATCTTGCGCGCGTCTTTCGGCGTCAGGAACTCGTCAACATTGAAATTCTGAACGATTCCTCCAATACGCGTCGGGAAAGTGCTGGTATCAAATTCGTCGACGACACGAATACCGGAGACACCGTTGCATACGTTGTCCCAAGCTTCGTCTAGCTCGTTGCCGACCGGAGAGACAATACCCATTCCGGTAATGACGACACGTCGCTCTTTCAATGTTAACCCGTTTGGATCGGCAAAATGCCAGGAGGCGAAAAGACCACAGGAGGGGACTGGCGCGGCACACCGGGCGCCGCGCCACGGAACATCAGTCCGCGCGGGCGGCGCGCGACATTACAAAATCAATTGCCTGTTGCACAGTGGTGATTTTCTCGGCGTCCTCATCCGGAATTTCGGTCTCAAATTCCTCTTCGAGCGCCATGACCAACTCGACCGTATCGAGCGAATCCGCACCGAGGTCGTCCACAAAGGAGGCATCGTTCGTTACCTCGTCTTCCTTCACACCGAGTTGCTCGGCAACGATGGCCTTTACTTGTTCTTCGATACTGCTCATAGCGATTTCTTCTCCTCGGAAGATCACGTCAAAATAGTGCACGGCCCCGTAAGTCTTTGATAAATTTGGGTGCAAGCTGCCGTGGCACGGTATTGTAAGGTAATAGGTCTGGCCTTGCTACTGCGAATTCGCGCCAAATCAGTCCATTAACATGCCGCCATTCACATGCAGGGTCTCGCCGGTGATATAGGCCCCGGCCGCAGAAGCAAGAAACACCACGGCCGCCGCGATATCCGCACCCTCACCCAGCCGGCTCAGCGGAATCTGCGCCTGCATGGCATTGCGCTGGTCCTCCGGCAGAACCCGGGTCATGTCAGTGTCGATAAACCCCGGCGCAACCACGTTAACCGTAATGTTGCGGGAACCGATTTCACGTGCCAGGGATTTGGAAAAACCGATCAGGCCTGCCTTGGCGGCGGCATAGTTGGCCTGCCCGGCATTGCCCGTAACGCCGATAACGGATGCAATACTGATAATTCGACCGTGTTTTGCTTTCATCATGCCCCGCAGGCAAGCCTTGCTGACCCGAAACGCGCCGCTGAGGTTGGTTGCAATGACCTCATCCCATTCTTCGGCTTTCATCCGCATCAACAGGTTGTCACGCGTGATGCCGGCATTATTGACCAGGATTGAGGGGCTGCCCTCGTTCGCCTGCACGTCGGCCAATGCGGCATGCACCGACTCATCATCGGCGATATTCAGGACGATACCCCTGCCATGCGATCCCAGGGCGGTGGAAATAGCGTCAGCCCCGGCCGCGCTGGTCGCTGTGCCGATTACCCTGGCGCCTGTGGTAGCGAGAGCACTGGCAATGGCCGCACCAATACCGCGCGAGGCGCCCGTAACCAGTGCTATTTCCCCCTGCAGAGCATTGTCTCCAAATACATTTGTCATACGGATTCCTCGCCCAGCAGGGCCTTTTGCAAACTGTCTATGGAGTCTATCGTGTCACAGGCCAAGGACTTGTCGATACGCCGGATCAGGCCGGCAAGGACCTTGCCCGGTCCGCATTCGATGATCCGTGTCGCACCGGCGGCGGTCATGGCGTGAATCGTATCGACCCAGCGCACCGGGGCGTAGACCTGGCGCGACAGGCGTGAGCGAATATCGTCACCGCTCGTGTACGGCTTTGCATCCGAGGCGGCGACCACGGTGATGGCGGGAGTAATGAACTTCGCCTTTGCCAACGCTTCAGTCAATGCCTCCCCTGCACCGCGCATCAGGGCTGAATGGGCAGGAACGCTGACTGGCAGCAGCAAAGCTCGCCGTGCGCCTCGTACTTTGGCCAGCTCAATGGCGCGGTCGATGGCTGCTACATCGCCAGCGATCACCACTTGCCCGGGCGCGTTGAAATTGACCGCATCGGCGACACCGTCGCCGGCCGCAGCCGCGCAAACGTCAATAATGTCCTGATCATCCAGTCCGAGGACGGCGGCCATTGCACCAGCTCCAACGGGCACGGCGTTTTGCATCAGTTCAGACCGCTGGCGCACAACCCGGAGCGCATCGGCAAAGCTGACGCTG
>CAZHLE010000020.1:0-4765 GCA_964533065.1 uncultured Woeseiaceae bacterium
CTGCCGAAAGGTCTTGCCGCTTACCTCGACAAGGTTGCGAGCCTGTCCGAATTGCCCGTGTGTGCGGGCTTCGGAATTCGTACAGCGGCGGACGTTGCCAGCGTTGGCCAGCACGCGGCCGGGGCGATCGTCGGTTCAGCCCTGGTCGAGGTGCTGGAGAAGGGTGGCGACCCGGCGGCGTACTTGCGTTCGCTGCGTGACTAGCCGTTCAAGGCCATGAAAAAACTCAACTCGGCCGAGTCGCTGATCACAATCAATCACTGGAAGAATATTCTGCAGAGTGAGGGTATCGCCTGCGAAATTCGCAACCAGCATCTCGGTTCGATCGTCGGCGATTTGCCGTTCGTCGAGACGTGGCCGGAACTCTGGGTCGTGAATTCGTTGGACTACGATCGTGCGTGGCAATTGATCAGCGACGATGTGATTGACGAAAGCCCGGCCGGGGCATGGACCTGTGCTGGATGCGGGGAGGAAAACGAAGGCCAGTTCGCGGTCTGCTGGAACTGTGGCAACATCCTGTAAAAGGGGTCAGAGCCCTTTTTGGCCCATATGTGGTTTCAAGCTATATATGGTCGAAAAAGGGCTCTGACCCCTTTTGCGTTCAGGGCATACCGCGGGCGAGCAGGCGTGTACCCGCGATCTCCGAGCGCAGAATGGCGGCAATCTTGTCGGACTGGACGGGCCGGCTGATCAGGAATCCCTGTGCGAGGTCGCAATGGCAGCTGCGCAGAAATTCCAGTTGCGACAATGTTTCGACGCCTTCGGCCGCGACCTCGATATCGAGGCCCTGCGCCATTGCGATCGCAGCCCGCACGATGCGCTGATGACTGCTGTTCTCGGCTACATCGACGATCAGTGACTGGTCAAGCACGAAGCTGTCGATGAACCCATTATCGAGCGACTCGAACGAAACATCGCGCGTACCGAAATGATCGAGCGATAAACGTATGCCCAGTTTACGCATCCCCTGCAGCGTACTGAGCTCGGCGCTGCGTTTCTGCACAAGCGCGCCATCGCTTATCTCAAACTCAAGACAACCCGGGTCGATTGCCGTATCGCGCAGTGCAGACTTGACGGTATCGACCAGTCGTTTGTGAATCAGTTGTTGCGCTGACAGGTTGATTGCCAGCGACAGGTCCGGCAACTCAAACTGACGCTGCCATGCGGCCAACTGCCTGCAAGCTGTGGCGATGACCCACTCGCCGGCCGAATGAATCAAGCCGCTGCTCTCGAGGATTGGCAAAAAGCGGGCAGGTGGCAACAAGCCGAAGCGTGGATGCTGCCAGCGCAGCAAGGCTTCAAGGCCGATCAGGCGACCGCTGGCGAGGTCAATGCGTGGCTGGTAATGCAACACAAATTCGTTGCGCACCAGTGCGTGCCGCAAACCAATCTCGAGTTCCTCGCGCTGCGCGAGCTGCGCGTTCAGGGCCTCCGAGTAATACTGAAAACGTCCGCCACCTCGTTTCTTCGCCTCATACATCGCGAGATCGGCAGCCTTGATGAGCAGGTCCGGCGTCGCGCCCGCATCGGGGAACATGGCGATGCCGATGCTCGGCGTTGCATACACTTCACTGCTGCCGATCTCGTATTTCTCCGACAACACGAGCAACAGTTTTTGCGCGGCCGCGGCCGCGTTACTCGATTCGCCGAAGTCCTCTAGGCAAACGACAAATTCGTCACCGCCCCAGCGACCGGAGATATCGCCGATGCGCAGATTCGTGCGTAGTCGACCGGCGACCTGCCGCAGCAAAGCGTCACCGATGTCGTGGCCGAGTGTGTCATTGACCGACTTGAAGCGATCCAGATCGACGAACAGCACTGCGAGCGGCGCCGACTTGCGCTGGCTGCGACCCATTGCGCGGCTGAGCTGCTCACTAAAAAGACTACGATTCGGCAGGCCGGTGAGTTCATCGTACTGCGCGAGCTTCTGCAACTCGCTGTTGCGGCGCGTGGCGTCCGTAATGTCGCGAAATGTAATAACGCCACCGACCAGCTGGTGCTTGCCGTCGTACAAACCCTGACCATTGATCGACAGGGTGATATCGGCCTCCCCGGGCCGGCGGAACAGCGCCACCTGGTTCGCAAACTTCTCGCCGCTACGCGCGCGTACCAGCGGCAACTCAGCCGAGTTGCGGTAATTCTCACCATTACCGTCGACACAACAGAACGATTTCTCCCAGTCGCTGTCCGGTTGCATGCGCGGGCCCAGTGCGAGGATCGAACGTGCCGCAGGGTTGATATCGAGCACGTGGCCTTCGCGGTCGACGACAATCACACCGTCATTGATATTACGCAGCACCGACAAGACGGTGACATCGGTATCGGAAAGCCGGTGCTGTAGCCGGTGCCGCTGCACGGCGCGCTCAAAAATCGCTTCCTGGCCGTCAACGCTGATGTCGTCGATACATATATAAGCCTGCGCGCCGGCGTTCACGGCGGCGACGCCACGTTGTTCCCGATCCCTGGTGGTCAGGGCAATGGCCGGACAGCCGTCGAATGAGCCGAGCAGTTCGACGATTGACTGACCCGATTGTGCGATCGCGGGGCCGGCCTCAAACAGCACGATATCGAGCACCGACGGCACAATCGCCGGAACCTTCAGCGAAGCGGAGCGCGTCAGCATGGCGCAATAGGGTAAAGTCTCGAGTTCCTGCAGGTAGTCAGCGGCGAATTCGCCACGACCCAGATAAAGAATGGAATGCCCCACCATAGATCGTCGTCGTTGTCCGTTTTTTTGTTTGGCCGGTGTCGTTCGGGGCCAGACGCATGATAGCAGAATCCCAAGCAAAGACAGGCATTTGAGCCGTTTCAAACCAATCCCCGCAAGGCGGCATCCAAACAGCAAAGGAAGCGGAGAAACACACTTTGGCAGCGCTTTTGACGGCGCGCTTCAGCGACTATAGTTCCGGGATGGTTACGCTGGAGCGTCCGGCATTAACAGATGAAGCTGACTGGATCGCGAAGGCCCGGCGGTCGGATGCGAAGGCTTTCGAGCGCCTGTATCGCATGCATGTCGACCGTGTTTACGGACTCTGCCTACGGATGACAGGCAATGTCAGCGAAGCCGAGGACAGTACGCAGGAAGCGTTCATCCAGGCCTGGAACAAGCTGGACCTGTTCCGTGGTGACAGTGCATTCAGCACCTGGTTGCACCGCATCGCGGTCAACGCGGTACTGGGACGGATACGCAAGTCGAAGCGCGAGCAGGACAGGATTCAGGTGGCCATCGAGCAATCCTCGGCGCCGGTGACAACCTCGGACACTGGCGACATGCGCGATCTGTCCGAGGCTGTCGACCGCCTGCCCGAAGGTGCAAGACATGTATTTGTGCTGCATGTCGTGTATGGCTACAGCCATGAGGAAACCGCTGACATGCTCGACATTGCAGCGGGTACGAGCAAGGCGCAGTTACATCGGGCAAGACGCCTGCTGGCGCAACAGCTCACGGAGCAAGGATTTGAGGCATGACAGACAGAGACGATAAATTGATGCGCGCGGCGCGTGGTCTGGCGACCGAAATCAGTCCTGCGCGCGACCTATGGCCGGGGATTGCGGAGGCGATCAGCGCACCGCGGAAGTCACGATGGTCACCAGTGCTGGCACAGGCCGCTGCGGCCGTGCTGCTGGTCGGTGCGTCATCCTTGGTGACTTATCTTGCCGTTACGTACGATGCCGGCGATGCGTCTGCGCAATCCATGACAGTGGTCGCACCACAGGGCCTGATTTTTGATTGGGCAGCGTTTGGTGGAGAGGACACGCTGGCGGCGGTGTACGGACGCGCCGGTGGCAATATTGGTTCGACGCTAGATCGCGAGCTGGCGAGCTTGTCGCCCGAAGCGCGCGAGGACGTAGAACGCAACCTGGCGGTGATTCGACGCGCGATCGAGGACATTGCGACGGCGTTGGAAAAAGAACCGGACAACGTATTCCTGCAGGAACTGCTGGTTCAGGCCTACAGCAACGAACTGGAATTGATGAATCGTATTAGCAGTATGACGCAGCGCGTCATGGCGCGCAGGGACATCTAGAGGTGAGCAAAATGGGACATGAAACGACGCGCAGATTTGCGGCTATTTGTATAATGACGTTAGCGGGCACCGCAGCGCTTGCGGATCAGCAGGTTGATCGGACTATCGATGCCGCCGCCGATAGTTACATTAAGATTTATAACACCTCGGGCGATATTGAGGTCATCGGCTGGTCGGAGGATCGCGTGCGGGTTACGGGGACGCTCGACGACGACGTCGAGGAACTGGTCCTTGAGCGAGACGGCAAGGACATCCTGATCAAGGTGAAAGTGCCGCGCCCGCATCACGGCAGAGTCGATGCCGACCTGGTTATCAGCGTGCCGGAAAAAAGCAGCATTGAAGTCTCGGCTGTGAGTACCGACATCACGGTCAGCGGCGTGCTGGGCAAGCAGTCGCTGGAAACTGTCAGTGGTGATGTAGCAACCACGGCGGCAGGAAGCGATGTGGAAGCAGGTTCGGTCAGCGGTGATGTTGAGGTCAGCGGCAACGGCAAGGCCGCCGATTTCGAAGCGGCGACCGTCTCCGGCGATGTGATGCTGACTAACCTGGCCGGCCGGGTGAGTGCAGAGTCGGTCAGTGGTGATGTTGAGATCATCGGCGGCGTATTCGATGACGTGCATCTCGAATCGGTTAATGGCGATCTTGTGTTCAGTGCTGAGCTGACGAACGGTGGTGACCTCAGCATGGAATCGGTGAACGGCACGATCGACGTAGTGTTCGCGAAACAGCCGTCGGCA
>CAZHLE010000020.1:4775-7369 GCA_964533065.1 uncultured Woeseiaceae bacterium
TGTTTCGGGCCGAAACCAGAGCGCACGAGCCGCTACTCGCCGGGCCTCGCACTAAGCTTCACCGTGGGTGAGGGCGACTCGCACGTCAGCATCGAGACGCTCAACGGCAGCGTCAATATCTGCAACGAGTAAACCCCAAAAAAGGGGTCAGAGCCCTTTTTTGACCATATGTGGTTAATGCCATATGTGGGCCAAAAAGGGCTCTGACCCCTTTTTGGGCATGGGGAATTTGCTACGCTTGGTGCCCCTGCCTGGAGGTCATTACATGGGTCGCATTCTTAAACTCTTACTTTATTTCGTCGGCGCTGTCGTCGGCCTGCTGCTGGTAGCCGGCATCAGCATCATGTTGTTGTTTGACCCGAACGACTATCGCGATGACATCGAACAGCTTGTGCAGAGAACAACCGGCCGCGAGCTCGACATCGAGGGCGAGCTCAGCGTCAGTATATTCCCCTGGCTTGCGATTGAGATTGGTTCCACCCGGCTCGGCAATGCCGCCGGTTTTGGCGATGAGCCATTCGCGAGTTTCGAACGCGCCCGGCTTAGCGTTCGGCTGTTGCCGTTGCTATTCAGGCGCGATGTTGAAGTCGCGACCGCCGATCTCGATGCGCTGCGACTCAATCTCGCGATTGACAGTAAGGGGCGGAGCAACTGGCAGGACCTGATCGATGCGAGTAATGCGGCCGCGGCCGCGCCGGTGGAAAGCAGCGAGAGCGGCGAGGTCGGTGGCCTCGATATTGCCGGTTTCACGATCCGCAACTCCGCACTCAGTTACAACGACGCGGCCGCGGGTGGAAAATACCAGCTGGATGAGCTCAATATCGCGACCGGCAGCGTGGCCAGCAACAATGGCACGATTCATATCGACGGCATTGAAATCGATGCACTGCTAAGCGGCGTTTCGGCGCAACCGACAACGTTCACGCTTGCAACCGCCGCAATCGATATCAACACGGACGCCGAAACCGTGGCGATGGACAAAGTCGGGCTTGGCTTGCTCGGGCTTGATATCAGCGCTGCGGTTGAACCATTTTCCTACGCCGGCGACATCACGCCGGTCGCGGCAATACAGGTTGACGCGTTCTCACTGCGCAGCCTGATGCAACGCATGGAAATTGAAGCGCCAGAAACCACTGATCCAACCGCGCTTGGCAAAGTCATCATCGATGCGACGGCCCGCGTCACGACGACCGCGATCGAGCTGACTGATCTGACACTGGTGCTTGACGAAACCACGTTTTCCGGTGAGTTGTCGATACCGCAGGGCAACAACGATCTCTACACATTTGACTTCAAAGGCGATGTGATTGATCTCGATCGTTACATGGCACCGGTATCTGAAGGCGGCGGCACTGCGGCGAGTGACGCGGTACCGGTCGAGATTCCCGTTGACCTGATTCGCATGGTCAATTCTCGCGGCAGCCTGACGATCGGTCGCGCCAAGCTCAGTGGTATGCAGTTCGAGAACATCACCCTGGGGCTGACGACCAGCAACGGCGACCTGCGCCTGCACCCGGTCAGCGCCACCCTGTTCGACGGCAAATACAACGGCGATGTGCGCATCAATGCTTCAGGTGACACGCCGGTCATGTCCGTAAATGAACGTGTCGAGGGTGTGCAACTCGCGGCCCTGGCCAAGGCAATGTTCGAACAGGACAACATTACGGGCACGATCAATGGCACGTTTAAACTTAGTGGTCGGGGCAAGGACCTCGCTGCCATCCAGGGCGATCTCGACGGCAGCATCGATTTTGAGTTGCTCGACGGCGCCTGGGAGGGCACGGATATCTGGTATGAACTGCGCCGCGCACGCGCCCTGCTACGCCAGGAAACACCGCCCGAGCCGACCCTGCCGGCACGCACACGCTTCAGCGAGGTCAGCGCCAGTGGACCGGTCAGCGATGGCGTTTTCAGTAACAACGACCTGCTGGCCGAACTGCCGTTCATGCGTGTCACAGGCAACGGTTCCGTCAATTTTGTCGCCGCGACCGTAGACTACCGAATGTCGGCGAGCGTGCTCGACAAGCCGGAGCTCATGGGCGCCGACGTCGATGCCGGGGAACTTAAGGACTTCACGAAGACGGTGATCCCGCTGCGTATAAGCGGTTCACTCGCCGCACCGAAGATCGCACCGGACCTCGATAAGATGCTCAAGGAACAGGCCAAGAAGGAAGTCGAGAACAAGCTCAAGGACAAGCTTGGCGATCTGCTAAAACGCTAGTCATATGCCGCGAGTCTGTATGCTGTTGTTGTTGCTAAGCGGCGCGGTTGGCGCTGCCGAACTACGCAGTGTCAATGTCGACCACGTCGATGGCCGCTTCAAGCTGACTTCGCAGGTCTGGTTCGATACCGACCTCGACTCGATCTATGCGGTATTTCTTGATTATGACCTCGCATCGCGATTCACGAGCTTCATCGTCGAGGCACGCAATGTCCCGCCGGAGCAGAGCGGCCAGCGCCGCTTCTATATTCGCAACCAGGGTTGCGTCTGGTTCTTTTGCAGTTCGTTCGAACGCAGCGGCCGGATCGAGCACGAGGCACGACAGTTCATCCGCTCGACGGCCGATCCCGCGGTGAGCGATTTCGAATTCAGC
>CAZHLE010000020.1:7379-29003 GCA_964533065.1 uncultured Woeseiaceae bacterium
GCCAGGAGGAGTGGCGCTTTAAGGCCGAAGGCGAGGGTACGCTGGTCGCATACGATTTCGAGTTCGAACCCAAATTTTGGATTCCACCGCTGATCGGGCCGTACGTGCTGCAGCGCAAATTGCAGCGCGACAGTAGTGAGGCAATTCACCGCATCGAGGCGATCGCACAGGGCCTTAAGCAATGAAGCCGTTCGCGACGCGTGTGCTCTGCTGGTACAACAAGAATGGCCGCAAGGACCTGCCTTGGCAGCGCGAGGTCAGCCCGTACCGGGTCTGGGTGTCGGAGGTCATGTTGCAGCAGACGCAGGTGCAGACGGTGATTCCTTATTACGAACGTTTCATGCGCTCGTTCCCGGAACTTGGGAGCCTTGCCGATGCGAGCATCGATGCTGTGTTGCAGCACTGGTCAGGGCTTGGTTACTACGCACGTGCGCGCAACCTGCATCGTGCCGCGCAACGGATACGCGACGAACACGGCGGGGAATTTCCACTTGAGTTCGACGCAGTGCTGGCCTTGCCCGGCGTCGGTCGTTCCACTGCGGGTGCGATACTCGCGCTCGCGACAGGGCAGCGCCATGCAATTCTCGATGGCAACGTGAAACGGGTTTTGGCAAGGCATCGCGCGATTTCCGGTTGGCCAGCAGATGCGCCGGTTGCCAACGCGCTGTGGGCGTCTGCGAATGAACTGACGCCGCGCCAACGCGTTGCCGAGTACACGCAGGCGATTATGGATCTGGGCGCGACGGTGTGTATACGCAGCAGGCCTGCGTGCAACAGCTGTCCGGTCGCGACGGATTGTGCGGCGCGACTTGGCGATAGCGTCGAGCAATTTCCGGGGCGCAAAGCGAAGCGGGCGAAGCCTCTGCGGCAGACCATCATGGTGATGGCGCTCAGCGACGATAGCGTGTACCTCGAACGCCGGCCGCCAGCAGGAATCTGGGGCGGGCTCTGGAGTCTGCCCGAGGTCCAGGACGTCGACGACTGGTGCCGACGGACACTTAACACTGCGCCCGGAGCTGCGGAGGAGCAGACGGTCTTGCGGCACAGCTTCAGTCACTACGATCTCGACATCCGGCCCGTGTTAGTGCGCCTTGCGGCTCGCTCGCGTAAAGTGGCGGACAACCCGGATGTCATCTGGCATCCGCTGCATAACGAACCGCCGGGTGGCATAGCGGCACCCGTGCAACAACTCCTGAACACATTGAGGACAAATCGCCATGTCACGAACCGTTAAATGCGTCCTCCTCAGCGAAGAAGCCGAAGGGCTGGACTATGCGCCGTACCCGGGTACGCTCGGCCTGCGCATCTACGAAAATGTCTCGAAGCAGGCGTGGCAGCGCTGGGTGGCGCATCAGACCATGTTGATCAACGAGTACCGCCTGACGCCGATTGAGCCGGACGCGCGCCGCTTCCTTGAAAGCGAGATGGAAAAGTTCTTCTTTGGCGAAGGCTCCGCAGCGCCAAAAGAATACACCCCCCCCACCCCGTGACAGTTACCGTCTACGCACCAAATTGGTGCGCGCACCAAATTGGTGCGTAGACGGTAACTGTCACGGAATTTTGAGAGGCAACTCGGTGGACTTGGTGACAGTGCGGATCGCGACACTCGAGTTGACGCGCGCAACGCCCGGCAACCGTGTCAGCGCGTCCTTGTGGATGCGCTCATAGTCGGCCATGTTGGCCACCACTACGCGCAGCAGGTAGTCGAACTCGCCCGTCATCAGGTAACACTCCATGACCTCGGGGATGTCCTTGACCGCCTCCTCGAACGCCGCCAGCACGCTTTGCTCCTCGCGGTGCAAGCCGATATGCACGAACACGTTGCCCGACAGGCCTGCCCTCGCCTGATTCAGCAGCGCCACGTAGCGATCAATATAGCCCTCGTCCTCAAGTGCCCGTACGCGTCGCAGGCAGGCCGATTCCGACAGATTGACCTCTGCTGCGAGATGCACGTTGCTGATGCGGCCGTCCTTCTGCAGGGCGTCCAGGATAAGTCTGTCAAAGCGGTCGATAGCCACGCAATAATCCTGCGTTAAAAGAAAAATAGTTAGCAGATTATTGTGCTAAAAGGTCAAGACGTCAAAAAAATAGCAATCTAATGGCTCATTCCCCACGGTATCTTCTGCAAACAAAACTGTCCGGCTTAAGGAGCACGAACATGAAGATCGGGGTACCCAGGGAAATCAAGACGCTGGAATTTCGGGTTGGCATGACACCCTCGGGTGTCGGCGAGCTCGTGCACGATGGCCACGAGGTATTCGTCGAGACGAATGCGGGCCTCGGCATCGGCATGACGGACGCGGATTACCAGAAGGCCGGCGCCAAAGTCCTGAAAACGGGGAAGGAGGTTTTTGCTGTTGCCGACATGATCGTGAAGGTTAAAGAGCCGCAGTTGCACGAATGCGCCATGTTGCGCCCCGACCAGGTGCTGTTCACTTACCTGCATCTCGCGGCTGATCGTGCTCAAACCGAGGCGCTGCTCAAATCGCGTACCACGGCGATCGCCTATGAAACCGTAACGGCCGCCGATCGTTCATTGCCATTGCTCGTGCCGATGTCGGAAGTCGCGGGCCGCCTCTCGATCCAGTGCGGCGCCTTTGCATTGCAAAAGGCGAACGGCGGACGCGGTGTGCTGCTCGGCGGCGTGCCAGGCGTCGAACCCGCCAAAGTGGTCGTGATCGGTGGTGGCGTATCGGGCTCGCATGCGGCCGACATGGCCGTCGGCATGGGCGCCGATGTCACGATTCTTGATCGCTCCTTACCGCGCCTTCGCCAGATCGACGAGACCTGGGGCGGGCGTGTGCACACTGTGTACTCCACCAAGCACGCAATCGAAAAGCACGTTATCGAAGCTGACCTTGTTATCGGCGCGGTACTGGTCGCCGGTGCAGCAGCGCCGAAACTGGTCAGTGCCGAGATGGTGAAGAAGATGCACGATGGCGCGGTCATGGTTGATATTTCGATCGACCAGGGCGGCTGTTTCGAAACCAGCAGGCCGACAACGCACGCCGCCCCGACCTATGTCGTCGACGGCGTTGTGCACTATTGCGTCACCAACATGCCTGGCGCGGTGCCGCGTACGAGCACTTTTGCCCTGACCAATGCGACCCTGCCGTTCGTCAAGGCGCTAGCCAATCTTGGCTGGAAGGAAGCATTGATTCGCGACCCGCATCTCGCCAATGGCCTGAACATTCACGACGGCCGGGTGATCTACCAGGCGGTCGCGACCGATCTCGGCTTCGAGCACCGGCCGGCAGCGGACGTATTGCGCGTCGCTTAAGCCCGCGTCATGCGTTTCAGCACGCCGTCCTTTCTCACGAAGTGGTGATAAAGGGTGGCGAGCACGTGCACGCCGACCAGCACGGCAATCACAATCCAGCCGATTTCGTGCAACTCCTCGAACAGCTCGTGCTGCTCTTCGTTTTCCACGAGCAGTGGGCCAAACTCGAACAGGCCGAAGAACGGAATCGACCGTTGCCCGGATACGAGGATGCCGATGATGATTTGAAAAAACACCGCGGCGTACAGTCCCCAGTGCACGAGTCGCGCCGTGAGACCCTGCCAGCCCGGTGTCCCGGGCGGATCGGCGGGTGTCGGGTTCAGAAACTTCCAGAACAAGCGAACCAGCATCAGGGCCAGCACGAGCAAGCCAAAGGATTTGTGCAAAAGCGTGATCTGCGCCCGCTCCGGGCCACGCTCCATGCCGGTAAACGTCAGACCGGCAATAACAAGCCCGACCAGCAGCAGCGCAACGACCCAGTGCAGCAGTTTCGCCAGCGCACCATAAGTTTCTGTCGTATTCTTCAATGCCATCCTGCCAACTCCATTCAATGAGAAACTGTATTGACCGACGCCGCTCAAACTAGCAGATTTGTGCGAATCTTTGCAGGTCGCAATAGAGAGAGAATCATGCGCCATCCAGGCTTGCTGGCGGCAATATTGGCATTATCCGGGTCTGCCCTCGCAGCCGATCCGGGCCCGTTTGTTCTCGATTTCGAGGAAATTGCACCGGGTGTCTGGACCGGCGTACGCGAGGACAGTGCGCGCTACCCCGTGATGGGCAATACGACGTTTATCATCAGCAGCGCGGGCGTCGTGGTGTTCGATGGTGGTGGCATGCCCGCGATGGCCGACCTGGTCATCGAAAAAATTCGATCGCTCACGGACAAGGCGGTCACGCATGTTGTGATCAGCCATTGGCATGGCGATCACTTCTTCGGTGCCTATCGTTTCGCCGAGGAGTTTCCGGGTGTCGAGATCATCGCGCACCGGTTTACGCGCGACATGATCAACAGCTCGAAACTCAACTACATCGACCGGCAGATCGATTATCTGGAAAGAAATCGCGAGGAGTTCGAGAATATTGTTGCAACCGGGCTCGATGACGAAGGCACCCTGCATAACGCTACCGACCGTCATATCTACCAGCGCATGCTCAACGATTACGCCGTGATCATCCCGGAGTTCGCGCGCGCGAAGGTCACGCCGCCGAACATCGTCTTCACGGATGACTACCTGATCGACTCGGGCGAGCGCCTGATCGAACTCCTGTTTCTCGGCCATGCGAATACGGCGGGCGATGTCGTGCTCTGGTTGCCGCAGGACAAAATCATCGCGACCGGCGACATCGTCGTGCTGCCCTCACCGTATGCATTTGATGCGCCGACGAAACGGTGGGCGGACACGCTGCGAAAAATCAAGGCACTTAACTTCGAGATTCTTGTGCCCGGGCATGGCCCGGTGCAGCGCGACGCGGCGTATATCAACCTGCTCATCGAGGCGATCGAGTCGATCGCGCGCCAGCGCGACAGCTTGCTGAAAAGGCGCAAAAGCCCGGAGGAGGTCGAGGTTCTACTCGACTTCTCGGCTTTCGAAGGCCGCTTCACGGGCGGTGATGAGTATGTACGTACGCACTACGAGCAATGGTTCGTACAGCCATTCCGGGCTGCCGTAATGAAGGAGCTTGCGGGCGCAGCCATGGTGGAAATTCCGCCTGGCGAAAGCATGCCCTTCGGTGATCCACGTTGGCAGTTCGAGGCGACCGAATACGAAGTCGCGGAATACCTCGGGCAGTCAGCGCTCAGGATCAAGGGTGGCTCGGCCCTGCTGCCGCTTACCGATATTCAGAACGGACTGGTCGAGTTCGATATTGCGATTAAACCGGAGCGCGGGTTCGCGGGGTTGATGTTCCGCTGGCAGGACGAAAGCAACTACGAGAATTTCTATTTGCGGCCGCACCAGTCCGGGAACCCCGATGCCAATCAGTATCAGCCCGTCATCAATGGCGCCTCCGCATGGCAGTTGTACTACGGTGAAGGCTACGCCGCACCGGTAGAGTATCGCTACAACGAGTGGATACACGTCCGGGTGATCTACGCAGGGTCACAGGCCGAGGTTTACATCGACTCCGACACGCCGGTGCTGCGTATACTAAACCTCAAGCGCACGGACCCTGGTGGTGCGATTGGCGTCAGTGCGGCGGATTTCTCCGCCGTGCATTTCGCGAACTTCAAGTATACGGCGCTCGCCGACGCGTACGCGTTTTCGCCGGTCGCAAAACCGGAGTTTGCCGCCGGGGTAATCGAATCGTGGAATGTATCGGACCCGTTCGACGAACAATTACTGGCAGGCAAAACGCGCCTTGTCCGGGAGCACACCATGGGCCGCTCCTGGACGCCATTGGCCGCCGAAGCGACGGGCATTACCAACCTCGCAAAGGCGGCCGTCGGCACCGAAACCAAAAACACCGTATTCGCGCGCCATGTGATCAATGCCGCGCGGCCGCAAACGCAGCGATTGACTTTCGGTTACAGCGATCGCGCCCGCGTGTATCTGAACGGCGTACTTCTTTACCGGGGTGACAACGGCCATCTCACTCGTGACTACCGTTTCCTCGGCACGATCGGCCTGTTCGACAGTATCGCCTTGCCATTGCAAGGCGGTGACAACGAACTCTGGATTGCTATTTCCGAGGACATTGGTGGCTGGGGTATCATGGGCCGCATCGACGATTACGAGGACATACGGTGAGCCGGGGATTCTATGGCCGACAAGGACAGAAACGACAATAACAGCTCGGACATTACACCGGCCGGATTTGCCTTGCGCTTCGGCGCGGCACTCGCGCTGGTTTTCCTGACTTACAATCCGAGCGGCCATTCGGCCTGGCACTGGATTAGCTCGGCGCTCTTTGCCAGCGAATTCGGGCCGCTGCACCTGCTGTTGATCGGTGTGTTGCTGGTAGGCTGGGCGGTCTACTGGATTGCCACCTGGCGCGCGCTGGGAACGCTGGGAGTAGTTCTCTCGGCTATCGTGCTCGGCGCCATCGTCTGGTTCCTGTTCGATGTCGGCCTGCTGGAAAGTAAATCGATCTCGGCGATTCAATGGATCGTGCTTTTTTGCCTCGCGACCATACTCGCAGTCGGCGTTACCTGGTCGCATGTCTGGCGCCGCATCACGGGGCAGGTCAATGTTGAGGACGTCGACGACTAGCGTGTGAAAAAACGCTTCTTTCCTGCGGAATTCGTGTACAAAGCCGCCGACATCAAGCAGGAGACGATAATGAAGACGACGAATAAAGTAATCGCCGCGCTGGTGATGCTGGTTGCCGCGGCCGGCATGGCTCTGGCCGAAGAGGGCTACCAGCGTACGGATCTCACGGGTTTTGACTCGGAAGATGGCGCAGTCCACAACGCCGGCGCCGGATTTTTGGCAGCCGCCGCACATCATTGCGTGCTGAGTATCGCTATATCAACTACAAGTCACACGACTTGCGGCTGGATGACCAACTCCTGACCAGACTCGCTATGAAGCGCAGCAGCACATACTGGAATACATCACGATGTTTTATAACTCACAGCGGCTTCATTCCTATTTGGATTACAGGAGCCCCTGCGACTATGAGCAGCAATTATTGGAAATGAGAGCGGAACCAACGTGAGCTACTCATGAGCGCCAAGGGCGTGGCAAAGTGCGCACGGTGTTGTACGTAGCGATGTTATCGGCGACTCAATACGACTCGAAAATAAAATCCCTGTATGAGCGTTTAGTCGCTGCAGGCAAACCAAAAAAAGTAGCTATCGTTGCCCGCATGCGTAAGCAGCTAACCGTTTTGAATACGATCATGAAAAACGGCACTCACTGGGATGAAAAACTGGCGCAAAAACTTGACTGTGAGCATAGTCACTTGTCAGTACCGTTTGAAATCCTGGGTTGCGTGGCCTGCTGACTGATAATAATGTCGCCTCAATGAACTTCGATGACAACTTCCGGCGTATTGGCGGCGCCAATATCGAGCCCATCAAGGCACTCGTGGCGTCCCTGGCAGAGGCAGACTGGGAAAGCCTGTCCGTCAGACAGCAGCGTTATGAGGTGCACAGGGACACCCAAACGATTCCGTTGGTGCATGATTACGATTTTCGCCATACAAACCCGACACGGCATCCGGCGCTGGAAACGTTCGGGGTTGTGATTCGACCAATACTGGCGATTACGGCAGACTTTTATGATGCTTCGCAAAAAGGTCGGGAGCTGAGCAAAAAATACGGCGTCGGCTATTTCATTCGTGCCAATCTCGTGCGGCTGCGGCCAGGTGGCGAGATCGCGGAGCATCGCGACCAGAACTTTTCGCTGACACATGCGCACCGGGTTCACGTACCGATCATCACGAACGACCGTGTGTGGTTTATGGTCGGCAGCGAGACCCTGAATATTCCCGAGGGCGAGATCTACGAAATCAACAATCGCCGCATGCATTCGGTGGGCAACGAGGGCGATGAGCCGCGCGTACACCTGATTCTCGACTATGTGCTCAAGGGCGAAAAATGTTGCTGCGGCGAGAAACTGCGCCCGGACGAGCCCTGCACCCCAGAAGCCTGCCTAGAAACGGATCGCGGCAAGGTTCCCTGCGACTGCCTGCCCGAGCGCGTCTGACCCGGGTGATGCCGCAACCGCCCGACTTGCTGAGTGCGGCCCTGCAGGCGACGCGCCACCTGTCTCCCGATGACGTCAACGCATTGACCCGCAATGCCGTCATTATCATCTCGATGCCGCGTGCGGGTAGTAACCTGCTGTTCGAGCAGCTGCGACGCCTGGGTGGCGCATGGAGCATAGGCGGAGAAAGCCACGCCATATTGAACGCGTTTGGCCATCTGCGCGCCGAGAACGCGGCCCTCGACTCGGGAGGGCTGGGTGCTGGTCATGCCGACAGCCGGACCGGCGAGGCGATGCGGCGCTGTTTCCTGTTTCTGTTGAGTGACGCGCGCGGCCGCGGATTTCTCGGGCTCGAGCCAGCCAGGCGCGCGGCGCACCCGGTCCTGCTCGAAAAAACGCCGCGCAACGCCCTCAACATCCCGTTCCTGCTGCAGGTCTTCCCGGGCGCACGATTTATCTTCCTGCACCGCGAGCCGCGGCAGAACATCGCGAGCATCATCGAGGCATGGACCGTGGGTCTCGAGACGGGTCGTTTCGTCACGTTCCGGGACCTGCCTGGCTGGGATCGACCGGGTTGGTGTTTCCTGCTGCCGCCGGGCTGGCGCGAACTGCGCGGCAGGCCGCTGGCCGACATCGCGGCGTTCCAGTGGGCGGCGGGCAATCGCATCGTGCTCGATGAACTCGCCCGGCTCGACACCGGGCGCTGGACATCGGTCAGCTACGAACAGCTGTTGCAGGATTCGGCGCGGACGTTGACCGAGCTCGCCGGTTTTGCCGGCCTCGACGCGCCGGCCGGGGAAATTTCGGCCGAATCGATGCCGCTGTCGAGAACGACGCTATCGCCGCCGCACCCGGATAAATGGAAGCGGCACGAGGCGGCCATCGAGAATGTACGCGCGAGTTGGCAGGCCGTGGCTGACCGGATCGCGGCGCTATAGCGCCCCGTAGTCGGGCATGCCACAGACGCGTTGCAGCCACTCGTCGTGGCGCGGCAGATGCTGGCGTGCCGCGGCAAGCCGCTGGGCGACGGGTTCGAGCACATGGCTCGGCGGCCGGTCCTTGCCATACCAGCGATCACATTCGTCGCGCAGGAAGTCCATGCCATAAAGAATGGCCTCGTAGCTCGAAAGCCCGAATACACCACCTGTCTCGACGGGCGGCCGATGGTCGCCGGGCAACCCACCAGAGACTAATGGCGTACCTGCCTGGCCTGGAAACCAGGCGTCTTCGAAATCGGGCATCGATGGTGGCTTGTGACGCCAGAAGTCCAGTTTTGCCCGCACCCTCTCATGCATGCGTTTGGGGCGTCGAACCTCACGCCAGTAATCGTTGTCTTCGCGCTGTGTCAGACAGTAGTGCAGGTTTATGAAATCGAGGATATCGTGGAAGCGATCCGCGATGATGCGGTTGTAGCGATAGGCAAGCGGTGCCATGTCGCCATGGTGGGGGAAGTGCTCGGTGAGCATGACGGTCGCAAGATCGCTAAGGTACAGTCCGGTCGATTCAAGTGGCTCGACGAAACCGGCCGAGAGTCCAATTGCGATGCAGTTCTTGACCCAGGCCTTCGAACGATAACCAACCCTGAACGGAACGAAGTTCGCCGTCGAGTCATCGGCAAGTGAGCCGACAAATTCGCGCAACTCGCGTTCCGCCGCGTCTGTATCGACGAACTGACTCGAATGCACATAACCCCAGGCGCGCCGGTTTTGCAGCGGGATTTCCCATATCCAGCCTGTCGAAACGGCTGTCGCAAGCGTATTCGGCCGCACGTAACCCGGATAATTCTTTTCATAAGGCACCTGGATCGTCACGGCGCGATCGTTTAATAGCCACTGCGAGCAGTAGACCCAATCGACGCCAAGCTTTTTCTCGATCAGCAGTGCATTGAAACCCGTGCAGTCGATGAACAGATCGCCTTCGAGCCGCAGACCGCCGCGAGTCTTAACGGCCGCAATGTCGCCGCCCTCGGTCATCTCGACATCCGAGATATGATCGAGATGATGTGTCACACCGCGGCCCGTTGCCACTTCGCAGAGGTAGTCGGCAAACTTCAGCGCATTCATGTGGTATGCGTAACTGAAGGCGAGATTGGTCCCGTCCCCCGGCAGGCTCTTTGGACCTATGAACTCCTCGCACAGTGTTGGCTGGGCCGAGATTGTTGTCGAGAAGGGCAGGGACCGATCGCTCTTGAGCCAGCACGTCGCTGACAAATCGAGCGGCTCCAGGCGGCGGCGTCCAAAAGCATGGTAATAAGAGTCGCCGTTGCCATGGATCCAGTCGACGTACTTGATGGCGTGCTTGAATGTCCCGTCCACTCTCTTGAGAAACTCGACCTCATCGAGGCCAATCACTGCCAGTACGTGCCTGACGCTGGGAATCGTGGCCTCACCAACGCCGATACGCGGCACATCTGGCGATTCCACAAGTGTTATATTGGCCACCCGCAACGTCGGCGTATTCAGTGCGGCGTCGAGGTAGGCGGCTGCCATCCAGCCCGAGGAGCCGCCGCCGACGATCACGACTTTTTTTGGCGATATCATCGTCCCTGCCCTTTCGGACGCCGATAGTCAGGCATACCGACAACCTGCCGAAGCCAAGCATCATGCGGTGGAAAAGCCTGCTGCGCCTGTTGCAGGTGCTCGATTATGAAACCGGGCACAGAGGTCACGGGGCGATTCTTGCCGAACCACTCGTCGCATTCTTCGGCGAGGAAATGCATACCGTAGAGGATGGCCTCATAACTATCGAGGCCGAAAATGCCTGCCGTATCGACCGGCGGGCGATGATCCCCGGGCAGGCCGGCACTCGGCAGCGACCAGTCAGTCTGTCCCGGAATTCGCTGATCGATGAAGTCGGAGGTGGAGGGTATCTTGGTACGCCAGAAGTCGAGCTTTGCCCGCAGACGATCGTTGATGCGCTCGGGCTTTTGCACTTCGCGCCAGAACTCAGTGTCATCCCGATGCGTCAGGCAGTAGTGCATGTTGATAAAGTCCAGGATTTCGTAAAACCGGTTTGCCATGACGCGATTAAATCGATACGCAACCGCCGTCGTATCGTCATCGAACGGGAAGTGGTCCGCCAGCATCACGATGGCGAGGTCGCTCAGGTAAAGTCCGGTTGATTCCAGCGGCTCGATGAAATTGCCCGAGAGACCGACACATACGCAGTTGCGCGCCCAGGCCTTGGCGCGGTGCCCCACTTTGAAATGCACGGTTCCAGTGTCCAGTGACTCGGCATGTGGGCCCTCGAATGCGCGTATTTCACGCCGCGCATCTTCTTCGCTGATAAAGGCGCTCGAATGCACGTAGCCCAACGCCTTCCGGGTTTGCAGCGGGATTTCCCAAACCCAGCCATTGGAGAGGGCGCTCGCCGTCGTGTAAGGACGTACGTAGCCGGGGTAGTGGTGTTCGTACGGAACATTCATGGTTATGGCCCGGTCACACAATAGCCATTGCGAGCAGTCGACCCAGTCAATCCCAAGTTTTTGTTCGGCCAGCAACGCCGCGAACCCGGTGCAATCGATAAACAAATCGGCTTCGAGCCGTTTGCCGCTCTTGGTCAATACGGCGGCAATATTGCCATTGTCGTGCATGTCGACCTCGGTCACATGGTCGAGATGGTGTTTGACGCCGCGCGCCGTCGCGATCGCGCAAAGCATGTCGGCGAACTTGAGCGCGTTCATGTGAAAGGCAAATTTCAGTGGTTCGCCGAACTGCGAGCGACGCTGGGGTATGGGGGCACGCCCTAATTCGCATATGACCGGCTGGATGGACGTTGTCTCGCCAAACGGCACCGACCGGTCGCTCATATGCCAGCGAAGTGCTGCGCGATCAATCGGCTGGACCTGGAATTTGTCGAAGGCGTGGTAATAATACTCACCGTTGCCTTCCAGCCAGTTCACATACTTGATTGCCTGCTTGAATGTGCCATCGACCCGTTTCATGAAATCAAGCGGGTCAATGCCAACCACAGCGAGTATATGCCGGATGTGGGGAACGGTTGCCTCACCAACGCCGATGCGCGGCACGTCGGGCGATTCCACCAGGCTGATTTCTACCGGCCGCCGGCCGTTATCCCTTAAGGCTGCCTCCAGGTAAGCGGCTGCCATCCAGCCGGCCGAGCCGCCGCCGACGATCAGTACTTTTTTCGGGGTCACGCAGTGAAATCCTTGTCTATTTTGGGGAGGGTTCCGAGCAGTGCAGCCCAGATTGTGACGATCGCCGAAATTTATCAGATTTTCTGTTGTAATTTTACGACAAAACGCATTATTTGATTCGGCTGCTGTCTCTGTGATTTACTTCGCAAATACAAATGTCGCTGTTCTACAACAATAAATAGAAAGTAGAAAACAGCGCTGTCCTTCGCTTTGTCGTTCTTGGGATAAGAATCAGTACAAATACAAATATTATTTAAGGGAATCCGGACATGAAAAAGACTCCAATTGCTCTTGCTGTAAGTATTGCGCTCGCGCATGGATCGCTGATGATAGGCGGTATCGCCGTCGCCCAGGACGTCAGCGACGAGGAGGCGGCTACCGATACGGCCTTTGAAAACATCGTCGTAACCGGCTCTCGAATCCGGAAAGATGTCTTTACGAGCTCGACCCCGATGGACGTTATCGACGTTGAAGAGGCGTCGATTCAGGGTATCGCCAACGTTGGCGAGCTTCTGCAGAACACCACCGTGGCCGCGGGATCGCCGCAAGTAACCAGTGCGATCAGCTCAGAGTTTGTTACGGACGGCGGTATCGGAGCGAGCACGATTTCCCTGCGCGGCCTCGGCGCCAATCGCACGCTGGTGTTGCTCAACGGACGCCGGGCCGGTCCATCAGGTACACGTGGCGGCGTATCGTCATTCGATCTCAGCGTCATGCCACTTTCCACAATTCAGCGTATCGAAGTGCTCAAAGACGGCGCGTCGTCGATCTACGGATCGGATGCGGTCGCCGGTGTAGTCAACATCATTACGCGTCGCGAGGACGGCGGCACGATCGACGGCTATGTTTCAGCACCGGATTCGAGCGGCGGTGAACAGACCCGCCTGAGCGCTTCCTGGGGTCGCGACTTTGACCGGGGTGGGTTCCGGGTGACGGCTGATTACAACCAGCAGGAAGAGCTGGCCCGTGGCGACCGCGACTACTTCAACTGCGGAAACGATTATGTCTTCAATCCCGACACGGGCGAGCGCGCCGACGTAATCGATCCACGTACTGGCACATTCAAGTGCTCCGACCTGACCTGGGGCCATATCTGGATCTACGACTATGGCGCTAGCAATATCCCTGGCGGTCGGCGCGCCCAGTTTGATTACGACGGTGATCTCGGAAATTACATACCGGGATATGGGGCGGTAGCGGGCCCGGATGACTTAACAACGCCGCCGGGCTGGTTCCCGACCGGATACGACCGGGCATCGAGCGGTGTGGAGAACGCGGATCACCCATTCCAGGATCTGGAGTCGTTGATCCCGGAGGCTGAAATTACGACGTTTTACGGCGAAGGCGACTTCCAGATAAGCGATAACGTCGAGCTGTACGGTGAAGTTCTGCTCAATCGCCGTAATACCTACGTCAATGGCTATCGACAGTACTGGAGTTACATTTACAGCGGTGATTTTTTTGGCAACGGCAGTCAACTGAGCGCCGATGCCGGGTGGTTTGGATCGCAGTGGTTCAGCCCGACGCCGATCACTGATCATAACGACGCGGAGGTTACCGTCGATTACCAGCGTTACCTTGCGGGTTTGCGCGGCGAGTTTTCCAACGGCTGGAGCTGGGACGCCACGACAGCCTACAGCACATCGGACGGTGAGTATTGGGATCAACAGATCTTCAATGATTCGATCAGAGACCAGAACTGGACGACCGGCAACGATAGCTGTGTCGGCGATTTTAGCTCAGTGGCCGGCTTGCCGTGTGTGGATGTACGCTGGTTGAGCGAAGACGTGATGAGGGGCGAACTCACGGCCGAGGAGCGTGCTTACCTATTCGGTGAAGAGACCGGCAACACGAAATACAACCAGTGGTCGTTCGATGCATTTACTACCGGCGAGCTGCTCGAGCTTCCGGCAGGTGCGCTGAGTGTCGCTACAGGTATACATTACCGCGAAGATGAGATCGACGACCTTCCCGGTTGGATAACGCAAGATGCCAATGCGTGGGGTAGCACGGCCGCCGGTCGTACGGTTGGCGATGACACGACTTATGCGGTGTTTGTCGAATTCGACGCGCCGTTGGTAAACGATGTACCGGCGGTAAGGGATCTGACGCTGAATGCATCGGCCCGTTACACCGACGTCGATTCCTACGGGGATGGCACGACCTGGAAGGTCGGTATCAACTGGCAGATCGTTGACTCAGTCAGGATTCGCGCGAACACGGGAACCTCCTTCCGGGCACCGGCGCTGTTCGAGCTGTACCTGGCCGATCAGACCAGTTTCGGGAGTACGCGAAGCGATCCGTGTATCAACTGGGGAGAAGAGCTGATAGACGGCAATATCAGCCAGACGACTGCCGATAACTGTGCCGCGGACCAGTCGGCAATTGGCGGGCCGGCAGGGGGTCTGCCCCCGGATTACACGGGTGGCACGATCACGCCGACCATCATTACGGGCGGCGGACTCGGTGTCCTGGAAGCTGAAACCTCGGAGTCCAGCACGATAGGCATCGTCTGGCAGCCTGCGTTCGCTGACCTGAGTGTCTCTATTGACTACTTTGATATCCTGGTCGAAGACGAGGTTCGTCAGCTCGGCGCATCTGCAATCCTTTCCAACTGTTATGCCTCGGATACCGGTTTCGCCTTTGGTGGAACGGAGCCACTCTGCCGGCAGTTTGATCGCTCACTACCGAATAATGGCATCGACAACATCCAGGACAGCTTCCTTAATGTTGCCTCGCAGACCAACCGCGGCTTCGACTACTCTGTCCGTTATACGAACGAGCTTGGTGGCTGGGGTAGTCTGCGATTCGACGCCAGTGCTAACAGGCAGCTCGAGGATGAAATTGCGCTGTTCGCCGACGAGGTCGATGACGTGAACAAGCTGGTTGGTGATTCTGAGTGGGTTGGCGAGTACTCGATTGCGCTGGCTCGTGGAGACTGGGAGCTGTATTACAGCGGCCGCTACGTTGGTGACGCAGACAGTTCGCGCTTGTACTCGGACGACGAAACTACCGTCTTTGGCGAGACCGTCAAACAGGTGCTCAGCGTCGATAGTGTTCTTTATCATGCGCTCTCGGCCTCTTACAGGTTTGAAGACCTTGGTCTTCGTGTGCTGGTTGGTGTCGCCAACCTGACGGATGAAGCGCCGCCGCAGGTCAGCACCCGGGGCATAGGCACAAACCCACGTAGCGTCGGCAATGCTGCATTTTATTCGCAGTATGACTGGCTTGGTCGCCGTGCATTCATGAACCTGACCTGGGACTTCGACTAAGTCGAAGACTGCAGTAAAAGCGAGATAAAATGTGCCGGCGTAAGCCGGCACATTTTTTTGGATGGAAACTATGCCCCGAATCGTCGCCAAGAATGACAACCTGAACGAACGTAACCGGGAGTTCGAGCAGCGAGCGCTGATCGAACCGGTGTTTCTCAACAGCGTGCCAAAAGGCGGCACTCACCTGATACGCAATATCATGCGTATGTTCGTTCCCGTGGAGCAGCAATATCACAAGGCGTTTATCCAGTATCCCAACCTTCGTGACCACCAGGCCGCTTTTGCCAGGGCCAGGCCTTGCCTGAGCTGGGGGCACCTGCTTTATTCCGATGATTCATCAATTGCGTTGCGGCGTGTCCACCACCTGTTGCTCGTCCGTGATCCTTACGACTGGGTGCTGGCGCGTGCGCGCTTCTTCTTGTCGGACACATTTCAGGGCTCCCTTGATCACCTGAAAGGCGGCAACGTCGCGGTCGAAGATATGCTCAACATGATGATCTTCGGCATCCCGGAGAAGGCCCCGACGCTGTCTGAAATTTACACGCACAACGCCGTATCGTGGCTCGGTACCAGCGCCCGGGTCCTGAAGTTCGAGGTTCTTATTCAGCACGTTCACGCGCTCGAGACGGACGCCGCCGAGTCTTTTTTTGCAAAATTGTTTGACGGCCTTGGCATGGGCGCACTTCCTGATGATTGGCGTGAACGGGTGCGAGTAGGATCTGATCGCGAGCAAAGTGGCACGGCACGTGAGAATCTTGCCGGTACGGTACCTGGCGTGCCCGATGAGTTGCCCGAGATACAGAAGAGACTCGTCGATTATGCTGCGCCAGGGCTCAGAGCTGTGCTTGGGTATGAAGGCTGAGGGCTCGGCGTGGTATCCAAGATGAACTAGATGCAGGGGCCGCCACACAGCAGACAACACATCAGGCGCGTCGTCATCGCCGGTGGCGGAACTGCCGGGTGGATGACGGCGGCGGCGCTATCAACCGTGCTCAGGAAGGAAATCTGCGAGATTGAGCTTGTTGAGTCGGATGCAATTGGCATCGTCGGCGTCGGTGAGGCCACCATTCCTGCCATTCACGACTTCAACCGAAAAATAGGGCTTGATGAGCAGGACTTCATGCGTCGTACGAATGCGACGTTCAAGCTCGGTATCGAGTTCGTCGACTGGGCGAAGAAGGGTGACGCGTATATGCACCCGTTCGGCCACTACGGATTCAACATCAACGGCGTCTCGTTTCATCACTACTGGCTCGATCAGCATCGGCGTGGTAATACAGCGCAGCTGGGCAAGTATTGCATACCGTTCGTCGCGGGGAAGGCCGGCCGCTTCGCTTTACCACTGTCCGACCCGCATTCGGTGCTGTCAACCTACTCCTACGCATTTCATTTCGATGCGAACCTCTATGCACAGTATCTTCGGCATGTTGCCGAACATCGAGGTGTGACACGTACCGAAGGACGCATTGTCGACGTCGTGCTCGATGGGGAACGCGGTTTCATCAACTCGGTCAAGCTTGAAACTGGCCAATCGATCGTGGGTGACCTGTTCATCGACTGTTCCGGATTTCGTGCGCTACTGATAGAAAAAGCCATGGGCGTCGATTACGAGAGCTGGCAGCACTGGCTGCCCTGCGATCGAGCTGTTGCCGTGCAAAGCCGCAATTCCGGCATGCTGGATCCATACACGCGGGCTACTGCGCTGAAGGCCGGTTGGCAGTGGCGGATTCCGCTACAGCACCGTACTGGCAACGGTCACGTCTATTCCAGCGAATATATTGACGACGACGAGGCTCAAACCCTGTTACTCAAAAATATCGAGCACGAAGCGCTTGCTGAGCCGCGGGTCATCCGCTTTACCGCGGGCAAACGACAGCGAATGTGGGAAAGGAACTGCATTGCTATCGGGTTATCCGGTGGATTCCTGGAACCCCTCGAGTCCACCAGCATCTACCTGATCCAGGCCGCGATCATGAAGCTCATCGAACGTTTTCCCGATCGGGAGTTCAGCGCTGTCGACTGCGATGACTATAACGAACAGATGGGCCGGGCATTCGAACAGATACGCGACTTCATCATCCTGCACTACAAGGCCACGAGTCGGGATGACAGCGAGTTTTGGCGGTACTGCCGCAACATGATCGTTCCGGATGAGCTCGACTACAAAATGCGGGCTTTCAGGGAGAGTGGCCGCGTCATTTACAGCGAACGGGAGCTGTTTATCGAGCCCAACTGGATTTCGGTTCTGCTCGGGCAGCAAGTCATCCCGAAAACTACTGATCTGCGCGTTGACTGTACACCCGCCGACAAGATCAGAAAACAAATGGCGCAAATGCAGGAAGTGATCAGGCGCGCCGCCGCTTCGATGCCGAGTCATGAAGAAACGATAGCCCGTTACTGTCCGGCAGACAGTACGAAGATCGGGCCATAGTGATGCAATCCGCAGTGCGGAAAATCGTCATCACAGGTACTGGGGCGGCCGCCGGCGCGGTAGCGGTCGCGACGGCTGTGTCACTGCAGGGAAGTGGCATCAGAATTACGTTATTGCTGTCGCCGAATTCCCAGAAATCGCGCCGGGTTGAAGTATTTCGCGGCGGCCCGCTGGGCTTTCACACGAAGCTTGGCATAGAAGAGTCCGCGTTGTGCCGGCAAACCAACGCCGTGTACGGAATGGGTGCCCGCTATCGTGGACTGTCAGAGTCGGGAGATGACATCTTCGTGCCACTGGGCACGCACGGCAAGACGCTGCGACTTGTTGATTTTCATCACTACGTGGCGAAGCTTCGCGTTGAAGACGGCGCGCAGCACTTTAACAACTGGTCGGCTGCCGCAACTGCGGCCCGGACAGGACGTTTCGATCCGGCCCAGGCTGACCTCGAGCCCGCACTGCGATTGCTCGAGTATGACCTGTACGTCGATAGCGACCGCTACCTGGATGCCATGCTGGCGCACGCATCAGCTCTGGGCGTGAGGGTTGTCAGGCAGTCGCCGCTAAACTCAGAGCTGAATGCCGAAGGGATGCTCGAATCAGTCACACTCGACGACGGCAGCAGTTTGCAGGGTGACTTTTTTATTGACTGCAGCGAGGATCGATTGTTGATTCGTCACGTGACGTCGGACGACGATTTTTGTGACTGGTCATCCTGGTTTGCCTGCGATCGATTGGCCTCGCTGTCGGTAAAATCACAACAGACACCGAGGTTGTTTACCTCGATCGAGGCGCACAATGCTGGCTTGTTGTCACAATTATCGACCCGCGCGCTGGCGACAGGCTGGTTCATTTACGACAGTTCGTCAATCAACGATGAACAGGTAGTTGAGCAACTCGCCAAAACCTTACCCGCTGCGGCGCCTGAAGACGCGCAGACGGCGCCATTCAGACCGGGAGGCCATTCGAGGCACTGGGAAAAGAACTGTGTGGCTATGGGTTCTGCGGCGGCAGTCCTGGCACCGCTGGAAGTTTCGCCCCTACAGCTTGCACAAAGTGCGATTTTGCGGCTCCTGGCCATGCTGCCGCGCCACCAGCACAGCCCGATGCTGGCCGCGGAATTCAATCGAATCAGCAACGCGGAAATCGATAGCGCGCGTGACTATCAACTGCTGCGCTTGGCCGTCACGAGTCGTCAAACCGGAGGGTTCTGGCAACAGACACAGCGGACGCGATGGCCCGATTCACTACTGCGGCGCGTAGACCTGTTTCGTTCGCACGGTCGATTCACCGCGCGGGATCACGAGTTCTTTACGAAAGCCAACTGGATTTCGAGTCTTGTTAATTTCGGGGTATGGCCCGCATCCTATGATCCGCTTGCCGATATGATCGACGAGCAACGGATGCGCGATGACCTGGTTCGCTTCAAGAAGAGCTTGCGGTCTCGGTTGTAAACGCTCGTCTTGAGTCGATTCCGCTACTGGTCACTTTCCGAAGACTGAGTCGTGTTGTGGCCTATGTACTTGCCGAGAAACGCGAGCATTCGCTGGTACAGTTCCAGGCGATTCTCCGGGCGGTAGAATCCGTGCCCTTCTTTTTCCTTTAGCATCCATTCGTAGCGTTTGCCCAGCTCCTCCATGCGTTCCCGCAAACGGTACGCATGTTCGACATCAACACGAAAGTCCTCGCCGCCATGCACAATGAACACCGGCGCTTTGAGCTTTTCGATATGGTGCAAGGGCGATCGGAAACGCAGATCGTTCTTGTCTTCGCCCACGGCCTCTTTCATGAAGGTAATGCCGGCGTCGCTGTCCGGGATATCGCCTTTCTCGAACATCAGCTCAAGGTCGTACACGCCCACATAGGCAATCGCGCATTGGTACAAATCAGGTTCCCGTACCACGCCCATCATCGCTGCATAGCCGCCATAGGAAGCGCCGTAGATGCAGACTCGATCCCTGTCCGCGATACCTGCGTCGATGGCCCATAGCGTGGCGTCGGTGAGGTCGTCTTGCATCAGAGTGCCCCACTTGCCGTAACCGGCGTACAGGAAGTCACGTCCGTAGCCGCCGGAGCCGCGGTAATTGACCTGCAATACAGCGTAGCCGCGGCTCGCAAGTACTTGTACATCCGGACTATAGGCCCAATAGTCGCGTACGCCGTGGGGCCCACCATGGGGTAATACGACCATTGGGAAAGGCCCGTCGCTATCGTCGGGTCGCGTCAGGTAAGCGGACATTTCCGTGCCGTCCCTGACCGTCAGCTTGTAGGGCTCCATCGGCCGCATCTGTTCTGCATCAATTCCGGGCAACACCGACACGATTTTTGACAGCCGATTGGCCTCGACATTGAACATGAAAAACACGCCCGGCATGCGATCACTGTTGGCGCCGATGATCGCCAGCTTTCCATCCCTGGACATCGAGGTCGGGCGCACCCGATAACCTTTGAGGGCGTTGCGTACTGAAGCGAGCGGCGCGGTCAATGCATGCGTCTCGTCAAGCACGATGAATTCCGGGTAATCAGGTTCCGTATAGACGCCGAGCAGGTGTCCGTCCGGTGCAAATTGGACACTACTGATATCGACCACGTCATGAGTGTAAAGAAGCTCGGTTTCCTCGGATGTGGAGTTGAAGGAATACAGGCTGTCCGTGTCGGTCTCGCGATTGTCGAGCATGTAAAGAATTTCGTTGTCAGGAGCGAATGCAACCGGCGTGATGGCCCCCTCTTTACCGTGATACGTGCCTAGCAGATTCCACTGTTTCCCGTCGTGCCGATGAACGACGGTTGCGTTCCTGTTGTCGGGGTCCACGGACACTGCGAGACGCACGGTTCCACTATTGTCGGTAACGACCTGTGCGCCGCGTCTGGGCGCCCTGGTAACTCTGGACATACTGCCGGAGTAAATGTTGAGCCGGTAAACCTCGGTGAATGTGCTGTTTGCTTGTGCGTAATTATTGACTGCAACCAAAATATGTTTTCTGTCGTCATCCAGCCGATTCAACAGACTGGCGACTTTGTAGGTCCGGTCGAACGTAACACCCGGTTCTGCGCCACGTCCAAATAACCACTCCTTGCGCTTGCCGTCCCAGTTGACCGCCACAATCTCATGCGTACCCGACGGAGCATCCAGCGAACCGTATTGCCGGCCAAGTGTTGCGACAATACGTTCATCATTCGCCCAGAAAAAATCGCCAATAAAGTAATTTCGAAAGCCAGTAACACGCGCCGTGATTTCGCTGCCGTCTGTGCGCATGATCAGGAGGCTCGCCTGACCGTCGTCATCGCGCACGGTTGCTGCCAGATATTCACCGGTCGGGCTGATCTTAAGATCGTTGTACAGTGGTTGCTTTGTGAATTCTTCTAAAGGCACCTCAGCGAAACTCACTGACGCTAGGAGAAGTAACGCTGCGCTTGCCGCCAGGCGAACCGTTCGCAGAATGACCGCGGCAGTGTTAGTGAATGATCCCATTGAATCCATTTTAGGAAAAACCTCGTGACGTGCTCAGCGCATTCTGGCATTTCTGCAACTATCGGAACAGCGGAAGCTGGGATCGGAACCTCTGGTGGCCCACGCATCGCGTCGTGGCGCCGGTTCACCGGACGCTGCCCTCCCGGGTCTGCAGCGATGGGAGGAACTAATGTACAGTCGTACCTTCCAACAGGGCGCAACGGGTACGAGGACAGCATATGGAAGGACAGCGAATCGGCTTTATCGGACTGGGCAACGTCGGTGCCAGCCTCGCGGGCAACCTGCTGCGCAGCGGCATCGACCTGACCGTCAGAGATCTTGAACCGGAGCGGGTCCGCGCCTTCGAATCGCAGGGTGCCGGAGT
>CAZHLE010000021.1:0-28584 GCA_964533065.1 uncultured Woeseiaceae bacterium
GAGGCCGCGATCGCCGCCGGCGCCGACGACGCCGTCGCGAACGCCTACCTCGGACTGCAACGCATTGGTCGCGATGGTTCCGTGACCACAATCCTGGATTCAGTCGACGGCCGGCCACTCGTGTACGCCAATAACCTGGCAATTGGCGATGACGGCACCATCTATTTTTCTGAAGCGAGCAGCAAATTCGCGGCCGCACAGTATGGCGGCAGCTACGAAGCGAGCCTCCTCGATATCAATGAGCATGGCGGCCACGGACTCGTGATCGCGTTCAATTCGAACAGCGGCGAAGCGCGAGTCGTCGTGGATGGCCTGAATTACGCCAACGGTGTCGCCATCAGCGATGACCAGTCATTCCTCTTGATCGCAGAAACCGGTGCGTATCGCATTCTTAAGCATTGGCTCAGTGGGCCAAGTGCCGGCGAGACCGAGGTACTGATCGACAACCTCCCTGCCTTCCCGGACAACATCAGTTCGGGTCGGAATGGCCGGTTCTGGATCGGCCTCGTCGCGCCGCGCAATACCCTGCTCGACCGCTATTCCGACAAACCTTTCATGCGCAAGGTCCTGCAGCGTTTTCCGGCCAGCCTTCGGCCACGGGCGATTCCGCATTCGCAGGTGATCGCGATCAATGGCGCCGGCGACGTGTTGATGAACCTGCATGACGAAGGCGCCCGTTTTCCTGCCATTACCGGTGCGCTCGAAACGGCCGACACCGTCTATCTCAGCAACCTCTTCGGCCAACAGCTACCCTACGTCCGCAAGCAGGACCTCTAAAGGGGTCAGAGCCCTTTTTTTCCCATATATGGTTTGAACCACATATGGGAAAAAAAGGGCTCTGACCCCTGTTCAAGGTTTAATGCGGCAGCAGCGCCGCGTCGCCGTCGTAGTCGTCGCCCAGCATCTGCTTACGGACCAGCGGAATGGGCGGCGAGCCGTAACTCAGGAACTGGTCGTGGTAGCGACCCCAGACCTCGCGGCCACCGCGACCCGCAGTCCAGTCGTCACGCAGCTTGTTGATCATCAGTTTGCCCAGCGTGTAGTTGAGATAACCCGGGTCGTAGGTACCGCGGTTCGCTTGCTGCTCTGCGTTGCCAAAATCCTTGAATGCCTTGTCGCGAAACATTTGCTCGCTCTCTTCGACCGTCATGCCCTCGGTATGCAATCCGATCGCTGACATGTAACGAACGTTGCGCAGCAACGCGTTCAACAGCTGGCCGATGCGAACTTCAGGGTCACCCTCGCCGAGCCCCGCATCCACCATCATCTGCTCGGCGTAGTGCCCCCAACCTTCGCCGAATGTGTAGGTGCCGAAATGGCGGCCCACATTATTCGCCGTGCGATTGCTGTGCAGGTACTGCAGGAAGTGCCCGGGCCAGACCTCGTGCACAGAAATCGCGAGCAGGTCGGTTTCGCCCGAAATATAGGCTAGCTGGTCTTCTTCGCTCCAGGCCGGATCCGGCGGTGCAATGAAATAGGTAGATGGCAACCCGGTTTCGAACGGGCCCGGAATATTGATGTAGGCAAGGTTGAAGCGCCGATGCGGCGGCGCCTCGGCAACCAGGGCATCCTCGTCACCCGGGATCGAAACGATGTCGTTGTCGATCAGGAATTGCTTCAACGCGGGTAATTGCCTTGCGGCACCGCCAACCGGCCCTTCAGGCGGCTTGCGATTCTGCACCTTGGCAACGCAGGCCTCCGTGCTCTCGCCAGATGCAAATTCGGCGCAAGCCTCGTTCAGCATCGCGAGGTTGCGCTGCAAGTCGAGTTCGCCGGCGGCTTTAAGTTCCGCAAGCGTCACGTCCACGCCTTCCTTGGCCCTGAGCATCCGCAGGAAGCGTTCCTCGCCCAATGCAAATTCGTTCGTTGCCGTCGCATTGTGTTCGTTCAGCCAGATCACTGCTTCGCGAACAGCGTCGATAGCATCGCCATTGGCCGCCGCAAACTGGCGTTGCAATTGCTCATCGTCAACCGCGGCAAACAGTTCCGGCACTGTCGTTTCGAGGTATCCGGCGAAACCTGTCAACACACCCTGGCTGATACGCAAGAACGGCGCCGGCAGGGGCGGCTCGAGATTTTCCTTCATCGTCGCAAGTCCCGCCGGTACTTGCGCGATGTATTGCGTATACGCTCGCAAGCGATCCGCCAGCGGCGCGTATTCGCGATCAACATAAACGCTGACATCAAAGCGCGCGTAATACATCGGATTCTTAGTCGGGTAATCAGTCTCGCGCAGGTCAAAGAGACCGCTATTCATCGCCATCACCAGGTAATCGCGCTCGAGTGCTTCGGTTCCATCGAGGTCCGAGTATGCGGATGCGTCTGCAATCACACCATCAGCCCACACGCCGTATGCCTGCAGGGCCGGCATGCGCATGTCACTCATTTGCCCGTCGTACTGGTGCAGGCCGGCATCGACGGCGGTTTCCGGGTTGTACCTGTAATAGTCTGCGATCGTCGCGGCTGCAAAATCTTCCCAGCTCGGCTTTTCGTCCGTCGCCGTGTCATTGCCTGCCCCATTGTTGCCGCAGCCGATCAGCGCCAGCAGCGCAATACCGAAATATTTTTTCATCGTCTATTCCTTGTCGAGGCCAAGTTCGGCGAGACCCTGGTTGAAAGTGATGTCGACCGGAATATCGAGCGCCGTCAGCCGATCGAGATCAGCCTGCAATTGTCGATCAACAATACCCTTGGTATTGGTCAGTTCCAGCGCGCCGGCATAATCGCCATTGCCCTGCAGCACCAGCAGCTCACGCGACAGGCTGTAGATCGCGGCACGCATGCGATCGAAATCGACCTTGTATTTGCCTGACTCGGCGTCCCGCACAAACGCGCCCGCATCCTGGAAGTAATTGAAACGCACCATGTTCGCTTTGCCATGCGCCGAGCTCGCACCAAAACGGGTTGAGCGAAAGATGCCGGCCATGAAGGTGACGTAGAAATCCGCCAGGTCAACCTCGCCCATTTCGCCGTCGTCATGCAGCTCGGTGATCATGTACAGACCGAGAACGTCGGCCTTGCCCTCTTCCATGCTCGACGCGACATCCAGCAACGCTTCACGAACGGTGCCTTTGCCGGTGATCGTATTCTTGATGCCGAGGCCATGCGCGACTTCATGAAACATCGTGTTCGCAAAAAAAGCATCGAAGGTGACATGCTTTTGCTGTGAATCGTCGACCAGTTCTGCCGCGATCGGCTCGAGGATTTTTTCGAACTTCGCCTGCATGGCATTTTTCAGTTGCAGGCGGCGTGTGCCTTTTTGCAACTGCACCTGTTCGTCATTGGGCAGGTTGATCGCGATCGTCTTGCCGCCCGAATTACTGTGCCCGGCGTAGTAAATGACGTCGTACGCGTTCAGGTCCGAATCACTGCCCGGCGACTCCTGCTTGTATTCTTCATCGACCGGCAGATTTTCCTGCAGATCGGGCAGAAAGGTCGCGAACCGAGCCAGGCGCGCGCTCCACTCCAGGTCTTTGAGCAGTACATAGGCCTCATAGCCGGCGCGATAGCCGTACAGCGCATCTTCGTAGGTTTCGATTGCGCCGATGATGACGTCGATTTCGTTATCCTTGACGTCCATCCAGTACAGGTCGCTGAGCTGGTACTCATCACTGATCAGCGCGTTCGCGCGCAGCTTGAGGTAATTGGCGAAGTCGGCACTTTCCGCGTAGCCGGAGGCGCGCCGCAACAATTCCGCTGCCGCATACAGTTCTGTCGCGTAAGCAACGTGGTAGGGCACAACAATGAGTTCACCGGCCGGGTTGCGCCGGATCAGCGAATACTGGCCTGTCTTGCCGGGCAGGTAAGCAGCTTCGAACTCTTCCTTGCTCATGTCGGCGGGGTAGAAATTTGCACCCAGGGGTTTGGGTCCAACTCCAGCGATGAACGGTTTGTTGTCGTTAAGCCGGTCCCAGGGACCATAGTTCTGGTCCGCAAACAACCGCGTTTCGGCAACACCGATCGAGGCCAGCCAGGCTTCGTAGTCATCACCATAAGCCTGTCGCCAGAACAGATCGTCCATGATCTGCGAAGCTTCCACGAGCAGCGCGATCATCTTGCGCTGATCCTCCGTGTAAAAACTGAGATCAGCTGTCAGCGTGAACTCCGCGTAAATTTCCGGTCGCGGCTCACTCGTCTCTGTCGTGGTAACGCCGGGCTCGGTCGGCCGGCCCGTGTCACAGGCGGTCAGCAAACCAGCAGCCAGGCACGCCAGGACGGCGCGCATCGAATATTTTGCAATCACTTGGAATACCCCCGAATTGTCAGGCCGGAAATTATGTCACAGGTCTACCAGCGTCACGTCCCCGGCGGATAGCTTTTTACCCAGGAACCAGCCGCCGACACGCGCAAACCGGGTGGTACCGTCGGTCGCGAGCAGCTCCAATGAGCCATGATGACCGGAGTCACGCGCGAGACCCGTCGTCTGCAGCCGATTGCGCGCAACGACGGCTGTCGTACTGGCCGAATCGACGATCGATACGTCTTCCGGAAACGCGGCGGAAATCGCACCACGCAACAGCGGAAAATGTGTGCAACCGAGAATAACGCTGTTCAGTCCAGCAGCTGCCGCACCCAGCGAAGCGAGGTAGCGGTCGATAATGGCCGCCGCGATCGGCCCGTCGTTCCAGCCTTCCTCCGCCAGCGACACCAGCAACTCGCAGGCGAGTTCCTGCACACTCGCCGATGGGTCGAGTTCCAGGATCGCGCGCCGATAGGCACCCAGGCGGACGGTCGCCTCGGTGGCCAGCACCAGGTGCCGGCCGCCGGGCCGCGCGGCAACGGCAGCGCTCGCGCCAGGGCCCACGACGCCGATAACCGGCAGGGGATGCAGCTGCTCGCGCAATACCTCGAGCGCGACCGCGGAGGCGGTATTACACGCGACCACAAGCAACTTGATGTCGCGTTGTTGCAGCAGTCGCGCGGCCTGGACGGCGTAGCGGGATATGGATGCCGGGCTCTTGGTGCCATAGGGAAGACGCGCCGTATCGCCGAGATAGATCAGGTCTTCGTGCGGCAACTCCTCGCGCATGGCTTTCAGCACAGTGAGGCCGCCCACGCCCGAGTCGAAGACGCCGATGGGTAATTGCTGGTTGCTGGTCTTGTTCATCCCGGCATTGTGCCCAAGCGCAGCTCCATGTGGAATAATCCGGCTGTGCAAAAGCTCATCGCTGCCATTTCGGCACTCATAATCCTGCTCGTCATCGTCGGCTTGTCGCTACCGCGCCATGCCCGCGTCACCGCCAGTCTTGAAATTGACGCAAGGCCTGCGACGGTATTCGCGCTGGTCAACGATTTTCATCGTGCCCGGCTGTGGTTACCGTCGCTGGAAACCGACCCGAACGCCCGCGTCGTCTTCTCTGGACCCGAGCGAGGTGTCGGCGCCACGATCACCTGGGATGGGCCCGTGCTCGGCTCCGGCACGCAAACGATCGTCGATAGCCGGCCCTACGAACACATTGCCACGGTCATCAATCCGGGCGAACCCGGCGCCGCGGCATCCTGGTTCGACTTTATCGCAACGGGCGCGAAGACGACTGTCCACTGGACCTTCGAGGCCGATTACGGCTACAACCTGGTGGGTCGTTACGCGGCCCTGCTGCTTTCCAGCGTAATCAGGAAGGACAATGAGCACGGACTGCGCAATCTTGCCGCCATTGCCACAACGCTTCCCCGTGCAGACTTCAGCGACCTGGAAATCGAGCAGCTCGTCATTGCCGCGAGCACGATTGCTTACCTGCCGACGAGCTCGGCACCGGATCCGGCGTCGATCTCGGACGCAATCGGAAAAGCGTATTTTCAGATATTGGGGTTTATCGATGCCCGGGGCCTCAGCGAAGCGGGAGCGCCATTGTCGATTACGCGCTCTTTCAGTGGCGCAGAACTACACTTTGACGCGGCAATTCCGGTACGCGGCGCCAGCGCGGATCTGCCGCGAGACGGCAGCGGCGTCCGGATTGGCAACACGCCCGCCGGTTCGGTTATCCGGGTCCGGCATGTGGGTTCGTATCGCGAGCTGGCGGAGACCCACCACAAGATCGCAGCGTACCTGGCGGCGCTCGGCATAGAGCGTACTGGGGATGCCTGGGAATCCTATGTCAGCGATCCGACCAAGGTGCCCGAGGCGGAGCTTCTGACCTACATTTACTACCCGATCAGGTGAAGGGGTCGGGCGTCAGACGGACTTGACCAGGAACGGGGGAAGCGCCTTGCGGTTGTCGTGATCGAGCGAGACGTCCGGCTCATTGCTGTTGGCTGATCGAATCATGGAACGGTACATGGCGACGATCGACGCCGCGCATTCGCCCGCTTCCTCGGCCGACATCTTGCGCACCGAGGCACAGACCGCGCCTTCGCCATTCAGGGGCGCGACGCGGTGCAGGCTCCGCTGCAGCTCGACGAAGGTCTCGCGTACGATTTCCGGCAGTTCATCCTCGATGATGCTATCGAGGTACTCGCCGTAAGCTTTCATAAGTCTTTGTTTTATATGGCCATGGCCGACGAGCACCGAGACTGCGGCGTAGAAACTATCGACGTGGTATGGCATGTCCACTCCAGCGCTTGATTATTTTTGGACCGGTTTTATCCTCGCGGACCGGCTTCATTACGCTTTTGAGCGACTACCTCCTGTAGTCCCGGTCCTCTCAGCCGGCAAATCCTTTCTTACTCTTGGTCTTTCAAATACCTGCGTGCGTTTCTTATAACAGACAACATTAAGGTCGCGCAACTGCGATCTTTTGAAACGAGAACTGGGTCATATTGGTCAATAACTGACCATAGTCGCGGTCGCCAGCCTAGTGCCTGGTGATTTCAATGGTCCAGGTCGAGTTATCGGCCTGCCGCTCGATCGTGAAGAGTGGCTTTGCCTGCCCGACCTGCCAATTGATGGCCAACGTCTCATGCATGACGTAGTCGCGGTGGGTCGCCAGTGATTTCTCGACAGCCGCCGATCCTGACACACCGAGCACGATCCGATCCGATACTTCGAGCCCCGCCTGCTTGCGCGCATCCTGCACCGAGCGCACGATCTCGCGCGCCACACCTTCATCCAGCAGGGCATCGGTTAACGTGGTATCGAGTGCCGCGAGGTAACCGACATCTTCGGCACAGGTATAGCCTTTTGCCGAACTCGTTTCAATCAGTACGTTATCGGCGTTCAACGCCAGTTTGCCACTCGGAATGTCGATCACGTAAGACTCACCGCGCGCGACTGCACCGGCAATCGCGGCACCATCAGCGGCATCAAGCGCCTTTCGAATCGCCGGAATTTCCTTGCCATGCGTCTTTCCCAGTATCGGCAGGTTCGGCTTGATGCGATAGCTGACGATGTCGGCATCGCGCGCGATGAACTCAACAGCCTTGATGTTCAGTTCCTCGAGCAGCTGATCCTGGTGTGCGTCCAATGCTGCCGCCGCCTCATCGTTCGGCGCCCGGACGAGCAATTTCGCAAGCGGTTGGCGAATTCTTACACCAGACTCGTTTCGCGCCTCGCGGCCGAGGCCGACGACTTTCTGCACGACACCGATCGCAAACAGCAGTGCATCATTCTTCCAGGTGGGATTCGCCAGCGGCCAGTCGGTCATGTGCACACTCTCCGGTGCACTCGGCTGCACGCTGCGCACGAGATTCTGGTAGACGTTCTCGGCGAGGAAAGGAACAAAAGGCGCCATCAGTTTGTGCGCTATGACGAGGCATTCATACAAAGTCAGGTACGCGGCACGCTTGTCTTCGGCATCTGTGGACTTCCAGAAACGCCGCCGATTGCGCCGCACGTACCAGTTGCTCAATTGATCGACGAAAGATTCGATCGCCTCGCCGGCACTCTTCGCGTCAAAACTATCGAGCGCAACGGTCGTTGTCTCTATGGTCCTGTGCGCCAACGCCAGGGCCCAGCGATCTATTTCTGGCCGATCTTCGACCGCTACCGGCTGGCTAAGGTCGATATTGTCGATGCGCGCGTACAGGATGAAGAATCCGTAAGTGTTCCAGAATGTGTTGATGAAGGAACTGGCCACCTCGGCGACGATGTCCACCGAGATACGCTTCTGTACATCAGGCGACAGTCGCGCGAGGAAGTACCAGCGCAGTGCGTCGGCGCCTATCGTATCGAAGACATCGTAGGGATCGACGATGTTGCCGAGTGACTTCGACATTTTCTTGCCGTCTTTGTCGACGATGTGACTCAGGCAGATGCAGTTTCTGTAAGCGACGCTATCGGACACCAGTGTGGCAATCGCATGCAGCGTATAGAACCAGCCGCGCGTCTGGTCGATGGCCTCACAAATGAAGTCGGCCGGGAAATGCTTTTCAAACACTTCCTGGTTTTCGAACGGGTAATGCCACTGCGCATAGGACATCGCACCCGAGTCGAACCAGCAGTCGATGACCTCGGGCACGCGCCGCCAGGTCTTGCCGCCTTGCTCGAAGCGGATATCGTCGATCGCCGGCCGATGCAGGTCCAGCTCCGACAGCGTGCACCCGGAGAGACGCTCGAGCTCGGCCACGGAGCCAACGATCTGGTAGTGCTCTTCGCCATCGGTCCAGATCGGTAATGGGGTGCCCCAGAATCGTTCACGCGACAGGGCCCAGTCGACGTTGTTTTCGAGCCAGTTGCCAAAGCGGCCGTCGCGAATATGCTCCGGCACCCACTGGATAGTCCGGTTCAATTCGACCATGCGAGCGCTGAATTGCGAGGTGCGGATGTACCAGGCGTTCTTCGCGTAATAAATGATCGGATCACCCGTACGCCAGCCAAACGGGTAATTGTGCGTGTAGCGCTCGGAGCGAAACATCAGGCCGCGCTCCTTGAGAATTCGAATCAGCGGCTTGTCTGCGTCCTTGAAAAACAGTCCCGCCACGGGTTCAACATCGGCGATGAAATTTCCGTCCAATCCCACGCCATGTACAACGGGCAGGTCGTTCGCCTTGCCCAGCTCGAGGTCGTCGACGCCATAGGCCGGTGCCGTGTGTACGATGCCGGTGCCATCGGCGGTGCTAACAAAGTCTGCCGCATAGACCTTGAAGGCCTTGTCTGAGTCAACCTCAAGATAGTCGAACAAACGTTCGTAACGTGTGCCGACGAGCGATCTGCCCTTGACGGTTTTCACGACCGTGTGCTCGAGATCGCGGAGCACGGCGAGTCGCAGGGCCTCGGCCACGATCAGTGTTTCACCATTAACTGAGCAATAGCTGTAGTCGATGTCATTACCGACCGCAAGCGCAAGGTTCGATGGCAAGGTCCACGGCGTCGTGGTCCAAACCAGGAACGAGGTGTTTTTTTCTGCTTGAAGTCTGAACCGTACCGTGATGGATGGGTCTTCAACTTCGCGATAACCCTGGGCAAGTTCGTGCGACGACAAGGTCGCGCCGATGCGAGGATCGTAGGGCACGACCTTATATCCCTGGTAAACCAGGTCCTTGTCCCAGATGGTCTTGAGCAGGCTCCAGACTGATTCGATATAACTGTTGTCGAGCGTGTAATAGGCCTCGTCGAGATTGACCCAAAAACCCATGCGGGTGGTCATCTTCTCCCAGTCACTGATATAGGTCATGACCGATTCACGGCAAAGACGCGTGAACTCCGCGATACCGACCTTGGCCTCGATCTCTGCTTTGTCGTAGCTGTCGATCCTGCCGATCTTGTTCAGGTGCTTTTCGACCTCGTGCTCAACGGGTAGTCCGTGCGTATCCCAGCCGGCTTTGCGCGGCGCGTAGTAGCCGCGCATGGTTTTGTAGCGCGGGAAAATGTCCTTGAAGGTGCGAGCGAGCACATGATGAATGCCGGGCTTGCCGTTCGCGGTCGGCGGCCCTTCGTTAAAACTGAAGCGCGGCCCGTACTTCGACTTCTGCAGTGTCTTCTCGAACACATCGTGTTCACGCCAGAAATCCAGCATCTCGTTTTCGAGTGCCGGTCCATCATAGCGTCCCTGTACTTCCCTGAATGTCAAAACCTGTCTCCGAATAAAACAACGCCCCGAACGCAATGCTGCGTCCGGGGCGACTGGATTCGATCGCGGTACCACCCGGTTTCGTGGCCGCGGAGGGCCACCTCATGGATCGTCTTGATCCGACGCCCGTCTCGAGGGCCATCCGGCTGCGCCTACTGCGTGTCTTTGAAACACGGTTCGGGCAGCGACTCCGGGGTGATTTTCGGCAGATTCCGGGCCCGGGGCTCACACCATCCCCCGATCGCTGGCGCCTGAAAAGCCTGCTTACTCTCCCCTTCAACGTCTTCTGGAGCAAAGTAACGGCTCGCGCGGGCAAATACAAGCACGACAGCATGTTCGTCTGCCTGCAATATTTTTGCGTTAGAGTGGGTCTACATTTAGAGGTACCAACTCAGGAATAACCGATGTTGATCAAGCAGCCCGCCGACATACGTCCGTCGGAAATCACCAGCAAGGCCAATTACCTCAATCGGCGTGAATTCATGCGCGCCGGTGGCATCGCCACGGGCCTGGCCCTGGCCGGCCCGGCCCTTAGTGCCGTGGTACCCGATCAGCGTCGCGCAAGGCTCAGCGATGTGCGAAAAAGCGCCTTCAGCACGGACGAGACGCCGAACAGTTACGAGGACATCACCACTTACAATAACTACTGGGAGTTTGGCTCCGGCAAATCGGACCCCGCCATGTATAGCGGCGATTTTGATCCCTTGCCGTGGAAAGTGACAGTCGAGGGTCATTGCGAGAAAACCGGCACCTTCGATTTCGATGAGTTCATCAAGCCATATGATCTCGAGGAGCGAATCTATCGGCTGCGCTGTGTGGAGCGATGGTCTATGGTCATACCCTGGGTCGGCATTTCACTCGCCGACGTCGTCAAACGCCATGCGCCGACGTCAAAAGCCGAATACGTCGCGTTTGAGACGCTACACGATCCGACCCGCATGCCCGGGCAGCGGAGTCGGACACTGCAATGGCCGTATCGCGAAGGACTGACGATCGCAGAGGCGGTCAACCCCTTGAGTATTCTTGCGGTCGGCGTTTACGGCGAATCGATGCCGACCACCAATGGCGCGCCAATCCGGCTGGTCGTGCCCTGGAAGTATGGCTTCAAGAGCATCAAGAGCATCGTCCGGATCCGCTTCGTCGAGCGCATGCCCGAGACCAGCTGGAACATGGCACAACCCAATGAATACGGGTTTTACTCCAACGTGAATCCCGAGGTTGACCACCCGCGCTGGAGCCAGGCCACCGAAAGGCGCATCGGTGCCAGCGTGTTCGCGCCGAGTATCCCGACGCAGATGTTCAATGGTTACGGCGAGCAGGTCGCCCACCTCTACGATGGCATGAACCTGCGCAAGAACTACTGAAGCCCATGGACACGCTGCGACAGATTCAGTTCATCTGGAAGCCGCTGGTTTTCCTGTTGTGCCTGCTGCCGGCCGCGCTGGTCGTCGGCGACCTGTTTGAGATTACGGGCAGGCTTGGCGCGAACCCCGTTGAGGCCATGCAGGACCGGTTCGGCACCTGGGGCATTCGCTTCATCATGCTGACCCTGGCCGTCACGCCGCTTCGAAAACTGACGGGTTGGAACTGGCTCGTGCGATTCCGGCGCATGCTCGGCCTGTTCACCTTCTTTTACGTGCTGCTGCATTTCCTGGTCTGGCTGTTGCTCGAACAAAGCCTGTATTTCTTGCCGTGGCGCGAGGTATTGCCGACGATCGTCCTGGACATCACCAAGCGGCCCTATATCACGCTCGGCTTCACGGCGCTGGTCCTGCTGACCGCGATGGCAGTCACTTCGACCGCCGCCATGCGCCGCCGCCTGGGCCGTAACTGGCAAAAACTACACTACGCCGCCTACGCGGTAGGCCTGCTCGGCGTCTGGCATTACTGGTGGCAGGTAAAGACAGGGCCGGACGATGCGATTTACTACGCCGCGCTGTTCGCCGTGTTGATGGGCTTGCGCATTCACTACCGCCGCAAGGCAAATAAACAAATAAAAAGGGGTCAGAGCCCTTTTCGCCAAAAGCACTCTGACCCCGACCTAAACGCGACTACTTGACGCTAGTCGACTTTTACTGTCCGACGTTTTTCTACCCGGAGCTTTGGCAGGGTTACCGTCAGGATGCCATCCTCCAGCTTCGCGTGAATCTTTTCTGCATCCACTTCAGCCGGAAGTGCCACTGTCCTGGTCAGCTCGCCGAAGCCAAGCTCGTGACGATAGAATTTATCTTCTGCGACCTCGTCGTCGAATTTTCTCTCAGCCGTAATCGTCAGGTAATCCCCTGCGATCGTGACCTCGATGTCGTCTCTTTCGACGCCAGGTAGTTCACCGCGAACGACCAGCTCTTTGTCGCGATCGAGAATATCGAGTCGAAAACTGCGATCGAAATCGATCCCCATCGGCCATTTGAATCCAAAGGGCTCATACCCCTCCATCCAGCGGCGTGGCGGGAAGTCCTCGAACAACTCCTCCATGCTGTGGGTGAGAGGCGCCATTCGCTTCGCATCGAATCCCAGTTTGCCTGGTTCGAACTTTCTCAGCATTGACATTTCACTCACCTCCTCTCTTTGTCTGTTGGCAGTATCCCGCCAACGTGACCTGTATAGCGCCGGACCGTCAACTTTGGTATCCGGATTTCTGCGGATTGACAGGAAATCGCAGGCGGGCAATCCTGCGCGTGCAAAAGGGGTCAGAGCCCTTTTGCCAAAAAAAAGCCCGGCTCTTGCCGGGCTTTTTGTCTTACCAGCTGAAGCAGCCTTACATCATGCCGCCCATGCCACCCATGCCACCCATATCCGGCATGCCGCCGCCAGCCGCATCCTTCTTCGGTGCGTCGGCAACCATCACTTCGGTGGTCAGCAACAGGCCAGCCACCGAGGCCGCGTTCTGCAGTGCATAACGCGTTACCTTGGTCGGATCCAGGATGCCCTGCTCGATCATGTCGCCGTACTCGCCGGTCGCAGCGTTGTAACCGTAGTTACCCTTTCCTGCAGCGACAGCATTCAGTACCACGCTGGCATCACCGCCGGCGTTCTTCACGATCTGGCGCAGCGGCTCTTCAACGGCCTTGCGCAGGATGTTGATACCCACGTTCTGGTCATCGTTGTCACCTACGAGCTTCTTGATAGCAGCAACCGCACGAATCAAAGCAACACCGCCGCCCGGTACTACGCCTTCTTCGACGGCAGCGCGTGTAGCATGCAGCGCGTCTTCAACGCGAGCTTTCTTTTCTTTCATCTCGACTTCAGTCGCGGCGCCAACCTTGATGACCGCAACACCGCCGGACAACTTGGCAACACGCTCCTGCAGCTTTTCGCGATCATAGTCAGACGATGAATCCTCGATCTCACGGTTGATCTGCTCAACGCGACCCTTGATGTCGGACGCCTTGCCGGCGCCGTCGATGAGGGTGGAGTTCTCCTTCGTGACCAGGACTTTCTTGGCTTCACCAAGATCATCCAGCGTGGCTTTCTCGAGCGACAGGCCAACCTCTTCAGAGATCACCTGGCCACCGGTCAGGACTGCGATGTCCTGCAGCATGGCTTTGCGGCGATCGCCGAAGCCAGGCGCCTTGACAGCACAAACCTTGACGATGCCGCGAATGTTATTCACGACCAACGTGGCCAGTGCTTCGCCTTCGACGTCCTCGCAGACGATCAGAAGCGGACGACCGGCTTTGGCAACACTCTCAAGCACCGGCAACATGTCACGAATGTTCGAGATCTTCTTGTCGTGCAGCAGAATCAGCGGGTTATCGAGTACAACCTGCTGGCTGGCCTGGTCGTTGATGAAATACGGTGACAGGTAGCCGCGGTCGAACTGCATACCCTCGACGACGTCAAGCTCGTTCGCGAGTCCGGAACCTTCTTCAACTGTAATTACGCCTTCCTTGCCAACTTTCTGCATCGCATTGGAAATGATTTCGCCGATCTCGGTGTCCGAGTTCGCAGAAATCGAGCCGACCTGTGCAATAGCTTTCTCGTCCTTGCAAGGCTTGGACAGCTTCTGCAGCTCAGCAACCATTGCAGTAGTAGCCTTGTCGATACCGCGCTTCAGATCCATCGGATTCATGCCGGCAGCAACCGACTTCAGGCCTTCGCGAAGCACTGCCTGTGCGAGAACTGTTGCCGTCGTAGTACCGTCACCGGCAACGTCTGACGTCTGCGAAGCAACTTCCTTCACCATTTGTGCGCCCATATTTTCAAACTTGTCTTCGAGCTCGATTTCCTTTGCGACCGAAACACCGTCTTTCGTGACGGTCGGTGCGCCAAAGCTCTTATCGAGCACGACATTGCGACCTTTAGGACCGAGGGTCACTTTTACCGCATTCGCCAGAATGTTCACGCCTGCGAACATTCTCTGTCGTGCGTCGTCGCCAAATCGTAATTCTTTAGCAGCCATTTCTGTTTCCTCTGTTTGTCTACTCAGGCTTCGATAACTGCCATGATGTCGTCTTCCTTCATCACCAGCAGTTCTTCACCGTCGACCTTCACTTCTGTGCCGGCGTACTTGCCGAACAGGACCTTGTCCCCTACTTTGACGTCGAGCTTGCGAACGTCGCCGTTTTCCAGAATCTTGCCGTTGCCGGCAGCGATTACTTCACCCTTGATCGGTTTCTCCGCCGCCGCGTCCGGAATAACAATTCCACCGGGCGAGGTGCGCTCTTCCTGCATGCGCTTGACGATGACACGATCATGAAGCGGACGAATCTTCATGGTTCTTTTCTCCTATAAACTATTGATTTTTAACTGATTTTCACCAGTTTCCGGGCTTGAGATGTTAGCACTCGCCCCCGACGAGTGCTAATCATAGGGCCGCAACCACAAAATTCAAGCTCCAGGGCAGGGAATTTGTCTACAAAACCGGAACCAGTTCGGTGACTTTGGCCGTGGGCGCCAGTATCCTGCGCCGTCTATGACGAGTTTCTTCCGAACCGGTGCCGCCTTGCTGCTGGCGCTGCAATTCCTGCCCGTGGCCGCGGCACAGGGCGACGAACCGCTGCGCCCCGAACAGGCCTATCGTTACGTGGTCAGCGACACCGGCGACGCTCTGGAAATCGATTGGGCCATTGAGGACGGCTACTACCTCTACCGCAGTGAACTCGGCTTCGAAACGCCGACCACAGGCGTGAGCCTCGGCCAGCCGCGCCTGCCCGCCGGCGAGAGCCATGAAGACGAATATTTGGGCAAGCAGCAGATCTTTCGCGAGCGCTTCTATGTCAGCGTGCCTTATCAGGTTAACGGCGAGCGACCCGAATCGATAGACCTCATTATCAAGAGTCGTGGCGGTTGGGACGGGGGCCCCGGCCACCCGCCGCAGGCGTGGACCGAAACCGTAACCTTGAAAAAGGCGAAGTTGGACCTTGCGTCGCTCGGCAGCGCCGCTGGCAGCAGCAAGTCTGCAATGGGCAATTTTCTGCCGGCAGACGAAGTGTTCTTCCCCGACCTGATCGCAATCGATGGCAACACGGTCGAACTGGGCTTTCGCATCGTCCCGGGCCATTACCTCTACAAGAGCAAGATCGGCGTCAGGTCGCTCTCGGACAATGCGATGGCCGGCCGGCTTGAACTGCCGCAAGGCAAGATGCACTACGATGATTACTTCGGCGAGTCCGAGGTGTACTACAACGAAGTCGTCGGTCGGCTAACCATCGCGCGCGCAACACCCGAGGCAATGGACCTCGAACTCGAAGTCGGCTACCAGGGGTGTGCGGATGCAGGACTGTGTTACTCGCCGCAAATAGTCGTTCTCAGCGTGGCGCTGCCGGCGGCGACTACGATCACCGATCTGTCGATGATTCGTCCGCGCGAAGCGGTGATGGTCTCGGAGCAGGGTCGGCTCGCGCAATTAATCGTCGACGGCAATATCTGGGCCGTTATTGGCACCTTTCTTGGCCTCGGATTGCTGCTCGCGTTCACGCCCTGCGTATTACCGATGATCCCGATACTCACCTCGATCATCGCGGGCGAAGGCGGCAACACCAGCCCGATGCGTGGCTTCATATTGGCATTTAGTTACGTCATGGGCATGGCGCTCGTGTACACGGCCGCTGGCGTCGCGGCCGCTGCGGCCGGTGCACAACTGCAGGCAATATTCAATCAGCCCTGGGTATTGATCGTTTTTGCCGGTTTCTTCGTGCTGCTCGCCATGGCCATGTTTGGCGGCTACGACCTGCAGATGCCGAGCGCGATTCAAAGCCGCCTCGCGACTGTGAGTGGTACCCAGAAAAGTGGCACGACGATTGGCGCGTTCATCATGGGCGCCTTGTCGGCCCTGATTGTTACCGCCTGCGTCGCGCCGGCTTTGATCGCCGCACTGACCGTGATGGCACAAACCGGTGACATGCTGCGCGGCGGATCGGCGCTGTTTGCGATGAGCCTTGGCATGGGTGCGCCGCTGTTGATCGTTGGTGCGGCGCAAGGCCACCTGCTGCCGAAGGCCGGCGGCTGGATGGTAGCGGTCAAGACTGCGTTCGGCTTCATGCTTTTGGGACTTGCGATCTGGATGCTGTCCAGAATACTGGCGGGCACGGTCACGCTCGCGCTGTGGGCGTTGCTGACCTTTATGGCCGGCGTGTTCATGGGTGGACTGACGACGCTGACGCCCGGTTCGACGGCAGTGCAAAAACTTGGCAAGGGCTTTGGTTTGCTCGCCATCATTTACGGCTTGATGATGTTGCTCGGTGCCATGACTGGCGCCAGCAATCCGCTCAAACCGCTGGCCAATGTGAATTTTTCAGGCGGTGGCATCGCGATCGAGGAACAGGATCATATTGAATTTCAGCGCATCAAGACGGTCGACGATCTTGATCGCGAAATCGCGGCCGCCTCCTTGCAGGGCAAGTCCGCGATGCTCGACTTCTATGCAGACTGGTGTGTGTCCTGCATCGAGATGGAGGAATACACCTTCACCGACGCGGCGGTGCAGGCGGCACTGGCAAATACCGTGCTGCTGCAGGCCGACGTCACGAAGAACGACGCCGACGACCAGGTTTTGCTGAAACGCTTTGGCGTATTCGGGCCGCCGACCATCATTTTCTTTGGCAGCAATGGTGAGCAGCGGCATGGATACGAAGTGGTAGGATTCATGGGCGCAGAGGACTTTGCCGAGCACGTCAGAAAAGCCGTAGAATTTTAAGAGCGAATTGTGCAAAAAATTGTAATTATCATCAGCGTCGCGATCCTCGCGACAGCACTGGGATTTGGCCTGTACTTGAAGCACGTCGCGGTACCAGAGCCCGCCATGCCCGCAACTCCCGTGGCAATTAACGCATCGACCCAAATCGATTTCGAACTTGCGGACCTTGATGGCAACACGCGCCGTTTTTCGGAGTGGCATGGCAAACATCGCATCGTCAATTTCTGGGCAACCTGGTGCGCGCCCTGCCGCCGCGAAATTCCGTTGCTCAAGGCGTTCCAGGAACAACACGGCGCCGATGGCTTCCAAGTCATCGGTATCGCCGTCGAGTTTCCGGAACCGGTCATCGCCTATGCCGAAGAAGCGCAGTTCAACTACCCGATTTTGGTCGGCGAGGAGGACGCGATGGCGGCCGCAGAATCGTCGGGCATCAGCTTCATCGGGCTGCCGTTTACCATGGTCGTCGACCGCGACGGTAAACTCGTCGACGTCCACATGGGCGAGATTCACCAGGAACAGCTCGACAGCTTCGTCGAAACCCTCAACCGGTGACAGTTACCTTACGTGCACCAAAATGGTGCACGTCCTGACCGATTTAGGGATTCAAGGTCGTATGCTGTATCCGGTACTTCAGGCAGAATTCTGGCGACCCTGCAAACGTTCGACATGGGCAACAAAGCTGGAACTCCCGATCGGCTTTCCTGAGCTCGTGTGTGATCGGATTTCACCCAGTCGGTCATCCGACTCAGCAAGCGACAGAAACTTGTTCCAATCGACGATTCGTTCGCACAGGGTACGTGCGAATACCAGTTTGTCGTCGTGCCCAGTCGCATGCGCGTGATAGCTCGACCATGGCCACTCGCCGGGACCCGAACAAAGTCCCGCTCGAACCGGGTTCAGTTCGATGTACCTGACGACCCGGAGCAGATGCTCCTCGTCCATGACATAGGAATGAAATCGCTCCTGCCAGAGGTGGCCTTGCCAACCTTCACGAGTATTGATCAGCAATGCATATTGCCGATGCGCTTTCCGAAATAGACGCGCCAGGTCTTCGATACGATCCGGGACAGCGACGAGGTGGACGTGATTTGGCATCAGGCAGTACGCCCAGATTTGCACGCCGAGCCCATGCTTGGCCTTTGCCAGGATATCAATGTACGTCCGGTAATCAGTTTCGGAGAAAAAGGTACGTTGCCTGCGCGCACCTCGTTGGGTCACGTGATGCGGAAGTCCCGGGACCACCAATCGCGGAAGTCGTGGCATAGGCTGTCATGGCCTTTCAGAAACGCTTTACAGGCGCGCATTAACCAATGTGCGCCCACTTCGGCGCGACCCCTAAAATCGCCCAAAACGCCCCAAATTGGTGCAAACGAGGTAACTGTCACGGAATAAGTTGTGTGAAAGTCCCTGAACGTGTTTAGAATTGCGTCTAAATTCGGCAAACGGGTAGATAACAACAAGAATGTCCGATTTCCTGCTCATTAATGGCCCGAACTTGAACCTGCTTGGCTCGCGCGAGCCGGAAGTTTACGGCGCCACACGTCTCGAGGACATCGAGGCCAACTGCATCGATGCGGCGGAGGAACTCGGGCATAAACTGGAATGCTACCAGAGCAATGCCGAACACAAGCTGATCGACCGGATTCAAAAGGCCAGCCGGGACAAGGTTGAGTTCATCATCATCAATCCTGGTGCATTTACACACACGAGTGTGGCGCTGCGTGACACCCTGCTCGCCGTGGACATTCCCTTTATAGAAGTTCATCTGAGCAACATCTTTGCCAGGGAGGAGTTTCGGCACAAGAGTTTCTTCAGTGACATCGCCAAAGCGTGCCTGTTTGGCTTTGGCGCGTTTGGCTACGAATTGGCAATTCATGCCGCAGATCGGTACGTCTCGCAGGCCGAGGAGCATTAATGGACATACGTAAAGTCAAGAAACTGATCGAGTTACTCGACGAGTCGGGTATCGCTGAGATCGAAATTACCGAAGGCGAGGAGTCGGTTCGTATCAGTCGCTATGCGCAAAACGCGCCGCCGATGATGATGGCACCCATGCAGATGGCTGCTCCCGCGACGGCTGCGCCTGCGCCAGCCACCAGCCCGGCACCAGTTGCGCCAGCAGCAGTCGAGGACGAGGGCTACCTGGTTGCCGCACCGATGGTCGGCACGTTCTACGGCTCCTCCTCGCCAGGCGCCGCACCTTACGTGCAGGTCGGTGATCGCATCAATGAAGGCGATACGCTCTGCATCATTGAAGCGATGAAAATGATGAACCAGATCGAAGCGGAGGTATCCGGGGTCATCAAGTCGATTCGAGTACAAAACGGCGAACCTGTCGAATACGGCCAGACTTTGTTTGTCATCGATCAGCGGCATTAAGCGGGCGTCACCGGAATGCTAGCTAAAGTTGTTATAGCCAATCGGGGCGAAATCGCGTTGCGCGTGCAGCGCGCCTGTCGGGAGATGGGAATTAAGACGGTCGCAGTACATTCGACAGCGGACAACAATCTAAAGCACGTCCTGCTCGCGGACGAGACCGTCTGTATCGGACCGCCTGCATCGATCCACAGTTACCTCGACATGCCTTCGATTATCGCCGCCGCCGAAGTCACGGACGCCGTCGGCATTCATCCGGGTTATGGCTTCCTTTCCGAGAATGCCGACTTTGCCGAGCGAGTCGAGTCAAGCGGCTTCGTGTTCATCGGTCCACCGGCCAGTGCGATTCGCAAGATGGGGGACAAGATTTCGGCCATCGATGCAATGAAAAAAGCCGGTGTACCCTGTGTGCCCGGTTCCGACGGGCCGCTGGGCGATGACCCTGACGAAAACCTCCGCATCGCACGCGCCATCGGCTACCCGATCATTATCAAGGCCTCGGGCGGCGGCGGTGGCCGCGGCATGCGCGTCGTGCATGTCGAAGCGTCCCTGCTGGCAGCGATCACAGTCACCAAGGCGGAGGCGCGCGCTGCGTTTAACAATGACGTGGTGTACATGGAGAAGTTTCTCGGCAATCCGCGGCATATCGAATTCCAGATTTTGGCCGACAATCATGGCAATGCGATACACCTTGGCGAGCGCGACTGCTCGATGCAACGCCGCCACCAGAAGGTCGTCGAGGAAGCGCCTGCACCCGGCATCAGCGAAGAGCAGCGTAATCGCATCGGTGAACGATGCGTCCGTGCCTGCCAGGAAATCGGCTATCGCAGCGCAGGAACCTTTGAGTTCCTCTACGAGAACAAGGAATTCTACTTCATTGAGATGAACACGCGCATCCAGGTCGAGCATCCAGTGACCGAAATGATTACGGGCATTGATATTGTTCGTGAACAGTTACGCATCGCGGCTGGCGAGACACTCAGTGTCACTCAGGACCAGGTACGGATCCTCGGACATGCGGTCGAGTGCCGTATCAATGCAGAAGATCCAAAAACCTTCATGCCCTGCCCGGGACTGATTACCCTGTGGCATGCGCCCGGAGGGCCCGGCGTGCGCGTCGACAGCCATGTGTACAGTGGCTACAGGGTACCGCCCTACTACGACTCCATGATCGGCAAAATCATCACGCACGGAAGCGATCGCGATGCGGCCCTCGCCAGGATGCGCAACGCCTTGACCGAAGTCGTCATCGAGGGCATCAAGACGAATGTGCCGTTGCACCAGGAAATCTTCCAGCACCTGGCGTTTCAACAAGGTGGTACCGATATCCATTACCTGGAGAAACGGCTCGGTCTAGTGTGATCACGAGCACACCCTGACAGCGATGGATTGGCGACAATTTGTCATGAATCTTGAAACGCTGAATCGGGAAGTCGTCGAAGACGTAATGATGCGGCACGGCGCCTCGGCAATTACGCTGAGCGACGCCGGCGATATTCCCGTGCTCGAGCCCGCGCCCGGGGAGACTCCATTTTGGCCGGTGATGCGCATCACAGGACTGTATTCAGGCGATACAGACTTCGATGCACTGCGCCAGGATCTTCGACAGGCGCTCAACATTTCGATATTGCCGCCGCACCAGGTTTCTGAACTCCCGGACCGCGACTGGGAACGCGAGTGGCTAAAGGACTTCGGGCCGATGCGATTCGGCTCGCGCCTGTGGATTTGCCCGGGCGATTCGGAGGCCGGTGACGCCAACGCAGTCGTCGTGCGTCTTGACCCGGGGCTCGCCTTTGGCACTGGCACTCATCCGACCACCGCGCTTTGTCTTGAATGGCTCGATAGCCTCGACCTCACCGACAAAACCATGCTCGACTACGGCGCTGGATCCGGCGTGCTCGCGATCGGAGCATTGTTACTCGGCAGCACGCGTGCGCTTGCCATGGATATCGACCCTCAGGCAATCATCGCGACCCGCGCCAATGCGGCGCGTAATCACGTCAGCGAACGATTGACCGTTGTGGACAGTGCCGAGCAGGTGCACGGTACTTTTGATGTGGTTGTTGCCAATATCCTCGCGGCCCCCCTCATGCAGCTCGCGGAATCGATTGCAACGCACGTCGCCAGCGGTTGTATGCTCGCTCTATCCGGCATACTCTCCGAGCAGATTGATGAGGTGCTCAATGCCTACCAGCCCTGGATCGAGTTCGATGAACCGGTATGCAGGCCGCAGGGTGGGCAGACCTGGGCGCGATTGACCGGTCGAAGGATCGAGGGCTGAGCGATGTATACCCAATGCCCCGAATGCGACGTAGCGTTTCGCGTCACAGCACAGGTGCTGAAACAGGCGGCGGGCAAGGTTCGCTGCGGCGGCTGTGGCGTGGCTTTCAACGCACTCGCCTACCTGTCGGAAGAAAATCCGAGCGCATCGCGTGCGCCGGTTTCTTCGCCTGATAGTGACGCGATCGCTTTCGACGAACCGGATGAAATCGAGGCCGGGCCGCCGCCGAAAACGATCTCGGCGGCGCAGAGTGCCGCGCTGCTGAAAACGCTCGATCAGCTCGCCGGTGATGACATTCGCATCGAGGACACCGGCATCGAATGGCGTGTACTCGATCCCGAAGACGATCCCTACGACGACGACTTCGAACCGGACCCGACGCCGACGATTGCGCACGAACCGATGCGCTTTGACGACAACACGCCATTGCCGGACGACTTCGATGTCGACGATTTGTCGGTCGCCGCTCCACAGCCTGTCATCGCTCCCGAACCTGAACGATCCCCGGACGAATCACAAATTGACCTGGTCTTTGGCGAGCCGGACGAATGGGAAGATTTGCTTGGCGCGGTCGAAGAGGCACCGGACCCGTCAGGCATCGAAGTCATTGAAGAGATCGGGAAAGAGCCGGGCGACGAGGTGGGCGTAGTAGCTGGCGAACCAGCCGTGGCGAAGGACCCGGAACCGCCGCTGGACATGGATACGCAATTTGCAATCCAGGCCGAAGCAATGGGTATCGACCTCAGTGGTATGCATCAGCGGATCGAAGCATTGGAAGAACTCGAAGTAGTCGATGAACTCCAGGAAACCGAGGTGCCTCATGCGCTCGATGCAATCGGGGAAGTTACAGAGGACGAACCGGAAACGTCGATCGATGACGACCTGTTGGCGGCTGCGTTTGAGAACGAGGCTTCGGCCAGATTCGAAGTAATCGACGAATCCGAGCTGGTCGAGACGGAAATTTTGGCGGAGCCAGACGCTGACGAGGACCTGGCAGCGGCCCTTGCTTTTTCCATCAACGACAGTTTCGAGGAAGAAATCGATTTCGATGAGCCTGAAGTCATCGAGGTGCCCGAACCGACCGAGGAAGAAATGACCATCAATCGCATGATCGACCGGGATCTGCTGGCGATCGCGGTGGAAGATGAGGATGGCTTTACGTCGACTATTGTGCAAAAACAATTTTCGGACAAGCCAGCCACTCCACGTAAGCAAGCTGCGCGGAAACCGACCGACGAGGATACGATCAGCGAGCCGCTCAGATTCGAGGACGCGCTGTCGGTCGCAGAGAGAGAGGAACAATTCTCCGACCCGATGATCGAGACGATCATCATGGAAGGCGATTTTATTCATCACGATCTCGACAAGGCGCGTCTCGCCGCAGAACGACGCGCGGCATCGGCAAGCCAGTTGTCATCCCGGCACGACAAGGATCGGCGCGGACATCGCGAGCATGGCAGAAGTCGTGCTGGCATAATCAGTGCTTCTGCCCTGTTGTTCCTAGTGCTGGTCGCACAGGTGATTCATCATTCCCGCGCTGCTTTCGCGACCTCACCCGTATTCCAGAAAACCGTCGCACCGATTTATCGCATGGTGGGCAGCCCGGTGACGCCGTCCTGGGATATCAAGGGCTGGCGATTCGAAGCGACCAAGGGCAGCACTGATGATGAGAACCAGGTGCTGACCATTTACTCGCTCATTGGTAACAAATCGACCGAGGCGCTGCCCTACCCGCTGGTGCACATATCGCTGACCGATCGCTACGAAGAAATTGTTGGCAGCCGTGTCCTCGATCCCGCGGACTACCTTGTGGACAACGCGGATCCGCGCCAGGCTATCGCGGCGGGCAGTTCTTTCAACGCCGTGTTCACCATCGACTCACCTTCGGCGGCCGCGACCGGTTTCAAGCTCAACGTTTGCTACCGGCAGTCGAATGGGCAGTTACGTTGCGCCATTGAGGACTTCAAATAGCGGATCTTTACGCGCACAGGGCGACACACCGGGTGTTCTTCGACCGGAGTAAAGCGCAGCGCAGCGAGCCATGAGGGAGAGGAATACCCGGTGTGTCGCCCTATACGATAATATGCGCGCCATGAAAATCGGACCCTACGAACTAAGCAGCCCCTTCGTGCTCGCGCCCATGGTCGGCGTGACCGATGCACCATTTCGGCGCATTTGCCGCCGATTTGGAGCTGGTCTTACCACTTCAGAGATGACCACAGCCGATATTCGCCTATGGCAGACGGCTGTATCGCGGCGCCGGCTCGATATCGACCTCGATGCTGAACCCGTGGCCGTGCAGATCGCGGGCTCCGATCCGGCACAGATGGCCACGGCGGCGCGCGCCTGCGTGATGCGCGGTGCGCAAATCATTGATATCAATATGGGTTGCCCGGCGAAAAACGTTTGCAAAAAGTTTGCGGGCTCGGCCTTGTTGCAGGACGAACGACTGGTCGCTGAGATTCTCGAGGCGGTGGTTGCGGCGGTAACGGTTCCGGTCACGTTGAAAATGCGCACCGGCTGGGATACCGCGCATCGCAATGGACCACAAGTCGCGCGCATTGCAGAAGATAGCGGCATCAAGGCGATTGCCGTGCACGGCAGAACGCGCGCGTGTCGCTTCAAGGGCGATGCGGAGTACGACACGATTGCGCGCATCAAGAGCGACGTTGGCATTCCTGTGTTTGCCAATGGCGATATCACATCTTTAGAGAAGTCACTTGAAGTGTTGCGACTAACCAATGCAGATGGCTTGATGATCGGGCGCGGTGCACAGGGTCGACCATGGATATTTCGCGAGTTGCGGGAATTCCACCGCAACGGAAAAATCACACCGCTAGAAAAAAATGAATTGCGTGATACTATGCTCGACCACCTTCAGGACTTGCACCGTTCTTACGGAGACAGTGTCGGCGTGAGGGTGGCTCGAAAGCATTTGACCTGGTACAGCAAACATCTCGACAACGCAGGCGAGTTCAGATACCAGGCAGTGCGCGTCGGTAGTACACAAGAACAGATTCGATTAGTCCGGGAATACTTTGACCGCGCAGACGGAGGTATTTCAGAGGCGGCCTGATCGCTACAGGATTTGACCAACGTGGCCCACAAAAAAGAAAACATCGGCAATCAATCGCTACACAAGCACACCGAAGACGCACTCAAAGTCTATTTTCAAAGCCTGAATGGCGACCGCCCGGGCGATTTGTACGAACTCGTGATCGGCGAAGTTGAACGGCCGCTGTTCAAGGCCGTTCTGGATTACACACAAGGCAATCAAAGCCAGGCGGCCGGCATTCTGGGTCTCAACCGGGGCACCTTGCGCAAGAAATTGCGTTACTACTCATTGATTCAGTAGGAACTTGTTGATGTTGACAGTGCGGCGGGCGCTTTTGAGCGTGTCCGACAGGCATGGCTTGGTTGCATTTGCGGCCGGGCTGGTCAAGCTGGGTGTTGAAATCATCTCCACCGGCGGCACCTGCCGCGCCTTGCGTGAGGCCGGCGTCGAAGTCATCGAAGTCAGCGAGAAGACCGGCTTTCCTGAAATCATGGACGGGCGCATCAAGACCCTGCACCCGGTCATTCACGGCGGTTTGCTGGGCCGGCGTGGCGTCGACGCGGCTGTGATGCAGCAGCACGGCATCGAGCCGATCGATTTGCTGGTCGTGAATCTCTATCCCTTCGAGCAGACGATTGCGCGCCGCGATGCCAGTGTCGAGGACGCCATCGACAACATCGATATCGGCGGTCCTGCCATGATTCGCGCAGCCGCAAAAAACCATGACAGTGTTGCGGTCGTGGTCGACCCGAACGATTACCCGGCAGTACTTGAAGCACTGAAAGACAAGGTATTGTCACCCGAGATGCGCCGCCGCCTTGCGGCCAAGGCCTATGCGCACACCGCGAGTTATGACACCGCCATCACGAAGTATTTGTCTGCGACACTCGGCGATGATCCGCTTGGCGAGCGTTTCTTGTACTCCGGGAAACTGGTCGAGCGCATGCGTTACGGCGAAAATCCCCACCAGGACGCCGCCTTCTATGTCGACCAGCGCGCGCCGAAGGGCTCGCTCGCAACCGCCAGCCAGCTGCAGGGAAAAGCACTTTCGTACAACAACATCGCCGATAGCGATGCGGCGCTCGAGTGCGTGCGCCAATTCGCGGCACCGGCCTGCGTGATCGTCAAGCACGCCAACCCCTGCGGTGTGGCCGTCGCCGAGAATATTCATTTAGCCTATGAGAAAGCCTTCCGCACCGATCCGACATCGGCGTTTGGTGGCATCATCGCCTTCAATCGACCGCTCGATGCGAAAACCGCGCGGGCAATAATCGAAAAGCAATTTGTCGAGGTCATCGTCGCACCCGATATCGCCGCGGATGCCGCCGATGTGCTGGCCGAGAAGAAAAATGTACGCGTACTCGATACGGGCCCATGGGAAGCTGCGGCGGGCATGCAGGAGTTCCGAAAAGTGTCGGGCGGGTTGCTGGTGCAAAGCAGCGACATGGGCAAAATCTCGGCGAGTGACCTTAAAGTGGTGACCGAGCTTTCGCCAACGCCGCAGCAGATTGACGACATGTTGTTTGCCTGGACCGTGGCCAAGTACGTCAAATCGAACGCCATCGTCTTTTGCAAAGACAAGATGACGATTGGGGTCGGCGCCGGCCAGATGAGCCGCGTCTACAGCACGAAGATCGCAGCCATCAAGGCAGCCGACGAAGGACTGCAGGTGAAAGGATCCGTGATGGCCTCAGACGCATTTTTCCCGTTTCGCGATGGCATCGATGCGGCGGCCGAGACCGGCATCGCGGCGATCATCCAGCCCGGCGGCTCGATGCGTGACGACGAGGTGATTGCCGCAGCGAATGAGCATGGTCTGGCGATGGTGTTTACCAGCATGCGACACTTCCGCCACTAATGAAGATCCTGATCATCGGCAGCGGTGGACGCGAACACGCACTGGCCTGGAAGTGCGCGCAGTCTGCTGCTGTTGATGTCGTTTTCGTTGCACCCGGCAACGCGGGCACTGCGTGCGAAGGCAAGTGCGTAAACGTAGCGATCGATGCGGATGCCATTCCAGACCTCGCAGGTTTTGCTCGCGACGAAGGCATCGAACTAACCATCGTTGGCCCCGAAGCGCCACTGGTCGCTGGCATCAAGGATTACTTCGATACACTTGGCCTGCCCTGCTTTGGCCCGAGCTCAGCTGCCGCACAACTCGAGGGTTCGAAAGCGTTTACCAAGGATTTTCTTGCGCGGCATGGGATCCCGACCGCGGCCTACCGGAATTTCACCGCGCTTTCGCCAGCGCTCGCCTACATTCGCCAACAGGGCACACCCATCGTGATCAAGGCCGATGGCCTCGCCGCAGGCAAAGGCGTGGTCGTGGCACAGACACTTGCCGAAGCTGAAGCCGCCGCCACCGACATGCTGGCCGGCGACAAGTTTGGCGATGCGGGTGCGCGCATTGTCGTCGAAGAGTTTCTCGTCGGCGAGGAGGCGAGTTTCATCGTGATCTCCGATGGCACCACGGTGCTGCCGATGGCGACCTCGCAGGATCACAAGGCGCGTGACGAGGGCGACGCCGGCCCGAACACGGGTGGCATGGGCGCGTATTCGCCGGCGCCTGTCGTGACGCCCGAGATCGAACGACGCATCCTGGACGAAGTAATTCGCCCGACCTTGGCCGGCATGAAGGCCGATGGCGCAAATTACCTGGGCTTCCTGTACGCGGGGCTCATGGTGATGCCGGACGGCACACCGAAGGTCATCGAATTCAACTGCCGCATGGGCGACCCGGAAACACAGCCGATCATGGCGCGACTTCAATCGGACCTCGTGGCGATCTGCAAGGCGACGCTGGATGGCACACTTGCCGAGCAAACTGCCCAGTGGGATGCCCGCGCGGCACTCGGTGTCGTGATGGCCGCAGGCGGCTATCCGGAAAGTTACGCGAAGGGCAAATCAATTACGGGTCTCGACAAAGCCAATGGCGAGGCACGCAAAGTCTTCCATGCCGGCACGCGTAACGAAGGTGCGAGCGTCGTGACCAATGGCGGGCGCGTACTGTGCGCGGTCGGCCTCGGCGACACGGTTGCGGCCGCGGCGAGCGAAGCGTATCGCGCCGTTGATCAGATCCACTGGGATGACGTGTATTGCCGTCGCGACATCGGCCACCGCGCAATTGCGCGCGAGCGAGCAAGAGTTTAAGGCCATGCTGACCACTGCCGAAGCCAGTGCTGCAATTCTCGCCGCGATGCCGGCCGCGAAAACGGAAACAGTCGCACTTGAGGAAAGCAACGGCCGGGTGCTGCAACAATCCGTTGTCGCGGAACGCGACCAGCCGCCGTTTGACCGCGTCACCATGGATGGCATCGCACTGTCCTTTATTGAATTCGCCGGCGGCACGCGGCGGTTTCCTATCCAGGCGATGCAGGCCGCAGGTGACCCGGCACTGACGCTGGAGGCAGGAAATTGCATCGAGATCATGACCGGCGCCTCACTGCCCGCGGGTGCCGACTGCATCGTGCCGGTCGAACGCATCGGCGTGCAGGATGGCGTGGCAACGATTGAAAACGGCTACGCCGCGACGACACAACAATTTGTGCACGCGCGCGGTTCCGATCATGTGCAGGGCACGGAGCTGCTGCGGCCCGGTACGCGCATCTCACCGATGGACGTCGCCATCATCGCCTCCTGCGGCTTGCGTGACGTTGTTGTCAGCCAGCAACCAACCATACGTGTCATCTCCACCGGCAACGAACTTGTGCCGGCCGGTGAACCGATTGAGCCGCACCAGATCCGGATGTCGAACGGCCCGGCCATGGTCGCGTTGCTCGAGCAGCACGGC